>CAZWJC010000001.1:0-116669 GCA_964634255.1 uncultured Verrucomicrobiota bacterium
GTACGGCTTGGGTGTTGACGACGAAAGTGGCGTATCGCGACGCGTCCGGGAACATCATTGGAACGCTTGGCATTTCCCAGGACATCACAGCCCTAAAGCTCGCAGAATCCAGAATCGAGGATCTGGACCGTCGGCTGGCTGATGCTTCCCGGTTGGCCAGCATGGCCGAGGTCGCCACCGGTGTTCTCCACAACGTGGGTAATGTGCTGAACAGCGTCAATGTCTCCGCCACGCTGCTGTCGGACAGCGTCCGGCACTCCCGGGTGGCCAACTTGGCGAAGGCGGCGGAACTACTGCACTCCAAGAACGGAGACTTAGCCGATTTCCTCACGAACGATCCAAAGGGCAAGCTGTTGCCCGAATACCTGACCAAGCTTGCCGACCATCTGCTCGCCGAGGAGGAATCCATGCGGAAGGAGCTGGCTCAGCTCACGCACTTTGTTGAGCACATCAAGGAAATCGTGGCGATGCAGCAGAACTACGCCCGGATGGCGGGCACTACCGAACCCCTGCCGGCGGTCGAGTTGGTAGAGGATGCGCTACGCATGAACTACGCCGCGTATCAGAGACATCGGATTGAAGTGGTGCGCGAGTTCAACGCATCTCCTCTGGTGCTGGTGGACAAGCACAAAGCGCTGCAGGTGCTCGTCAACCTCCTCAGTAACGCCAAGTACGCCCTCGACGGCGCGCGGGCCGATGCCAAACGTGTCGTGATCCGGATTCAACCCTGCTCAGCCACTTCCGTTTGTATCAGTGTAACCGACAATGGTACCGGTATCGCTCCGGAGCACTTGCCTCGGCTATTCATGCACGGATTCACCACCCGCAAGGACGGACACGGCTTTGGTTTGCATAGCGGCGCGGTCGTCGCAAGGGAAATGGGCGGCTCGTTGACTGCCCACAGTGAGGGTCTGGGCCATGGGGCAACCTTCTGCTTGGAACTTCCTGTCGCTCTTTCTTCTGCCGCTTCTTGCCTCCCGGGGCGGCAGCACGCTTCTCCGGCCTTCTTTTCTCAAGAACCGTGAATACGCGCCAACCAATCCAGTTGCGTTATGCGCCCGCTGCGCTCAGCTTCGCCGCTCACGCAAGAAAGGACGGTTGGTCTGCGTGGTCGGCTGCCGAAGCGTGCTTCCACTCCCTTGCCCACGTCCCCGTGTCCGCAACCGCTCCCAGATTATGAGTGAGTCGTCCCCATCACTGCATGTTTCTTCGGCGCCGGGTTCTCCGGCGCCGATTCGCATGCTCGTCATCGACGATAACCCATCCATCCATGACGACTTCCGGAAGATTCTTTCCGGGAGTGGTGATTCTGCGGCTTCGCTGCACTCTGCCGAGGCCGCCTTGTTCGGTGCCGAGACGACTACCTTTTTCGAATCTCGCTTCGAGATTGATTCGGCTTTCCAAGGCCAGGAAGGACTGCAGAAGGTCCAGGCGGCTGTTCTGGCGAACCGCCATTATGTCGTGGCCTTCGTGGACATCCGGATGCCGCCGGGTTGGGATGGTATCGAGACCATCGACCGCATCTGGAAGGTGGACCCGAACATTCAGGTGGTCATCTGCACCGCCTACTCGGATTATTCTTGGGAGCAAATCACGCAGAGGCTGGGCGCTTCGGACAGCTTGCTCATCCTCAAGAAGCCGTTCGACAACGTCGAGGTCCTCCAACTGGCCCACACGTTGGCCACCAAGTGGCGACTCTCCCGTGAAGCCCGCACGCGAATCGAAGACCTCGACCGCGCCGTCGCGGAGCGCACCGCCGCCCTCAAATTGTCCGAAGAGCGGTTCTCCCGCGCTTTTATGGCCAGTCCGGTGCCTCTGGCGCTCCAGAACTGCCACGATCAGCATTTCTTCGATGTCAACAACAGCTTCCTGGAAATGCTGGGCTACAAGCGGGCCGAGGTGGTCGGCTCGACCCCTGACCAGCTTACCCTCTACCCGGACGCGGCAGTGCGCTCCCAACTCAATGAGTCGGCCCGCATCCACGCCCCACTTCGCTCACATCAATGCCAATTGCGCGCCAAGTCCGGCGACCTGAGGACCGTTTTGCTCTCCGCCGAACCCCTCGGCATCGGTTCGGAGAACTACATGCTCCTGTTGGCACACGACGTAACCGACCGGCTTAAGCTGGAAATCCAACTAAGACAGGCTCAGAAGATGGAGGCGATTGGCCAACTTGCCGCGGGTGTGGCCCACGATTTCAATAACCTCCTCACGGTGATCACTGGGCATGTTCAACTCGCCCTCGGTCGACCCAATCTCGAAGCCCAACTGGAAGAAGCGCTCAAACTCGTGCGGTCGGCCGCCGAACGGGCGGCGACCCTGACGCGCCAGCTTCTCGCTTTCAGCCGCAAACAGATCATCAATCCGCGTCCGCTGGATATCAGCCAAACCTTGCAGCACCTGAGTAAGATGCTCCAGAGCGTGCTGGGCGAACGTGTCCTGCTCAAGATTGAGTGTCGGCCTGAACTGCCGCTGGTCTTGGCAGACCCTGGCAGCGTCGAGCAGGTTATTGTGAACTTGGCCGTGAATGCCCGCGACGCCATGCCCAACGGGGGACAGCTCACCCTCAGCGCTGAACGCGCCTGCATCGGCCCAAACCACGTCGTCTCCAACCCCGACGCTCAATCCGGCGAGTATGTCTGCGTCAGCGTCTCCGATACTGGCTGCGGCATGGATGCGGCAACGCTGAGTCGTCTGTTTGAACCCTTCTTCACCACCAAGGACGTGGGTCAGGGGACAGGTCTAGGCTTGGCCACCGCTTACGGCATTGTGCGCCAACACAACGGCTGGATTGAGGTCGCCAGTGAGCCCGGTAAAGGCTCCACGTTCCGCGTCTTCTTCCCGCGCTGCACTCAATCCGCCTCGCTCCCAGAGCCCGTGGCGACTCCGCCGGTCGCTACCCAAAAAGCTGAAGCTTCGGCTCTTACCATCTTGCTGGTGGAAGACGAACACGCCGTGCGCCAACTGGCGGAACGCCTGTTGCGCCGCCTAGGCTACACCGTCCTCTCCGCCGCCAATGCCCAGGAAGCGCTCCGCGTCTGGGAGAAGAACGCTAAAGCGATTGACCTGGTCCTTACCGACATGGTCATGCCAGGGGGGCTGAGTGGTCGTGAACTGGCGGCCCGCCTCACTTCTGATTGCCCCAAGCTGCCGGTGATTTTCACCAGCGGATACAGCGTGGATTTCCAGCCGGGAGGGCTGAAACTCGAGGAAGGCGTCAACTTCCTAGCCAAGCCCTACAACCCTGAGTCTCTCGCCAACATTCTGACCCGGATTTCGCGCCATCAGCGGAACTGACTCCCGCCTTCAGACGATTTCCACCGGGCACTTCGGCAGCGCGTCGATAAACGCCTGTCCGTAGCGCTTCGTGAGCACGCGGTTGTCCAGCACCACAATGATCCCGGAATCCGTCCTCGTCCGGATTAACCGCCCGACACCTTGCCGAAATTTGAGAATCGCCTCGGGAAGTGAGAACTCGCTGAACGCATTGCCGCCCCGTGCTTCGATCACCTCAATTCGCGCTTCGATCAGTGGGTGATCTGGCACCGCAAACGGAAGCCGCGTGATAATCACGTTGCTCAGTGCCTCGCCCGGCACATCCACCCCTTGCCAGAAGCTGTCCGTTCCAAAGAGCACCGAATCCACGTCGTCTTTGAACTTCTCCAGCATCGTCGAGCGTGGCGTGCCCGTGCCCTGCACGAAACAGGCGACGCCCAACTTGTCGAAGAACGGCTGCATGGCCTCGCCCAACTCCTGCATGAGCTTGAAGTTCGTGAACAGCACAAACGCCTTGCCGTGGGTTTGTTGCACGAAGTGTTGAATCCAGTGTTCCAGCGCCTCGCGGTAGCCAGCCTCGCGCGGATCCGGCATCTTGCCGACGACAAAAAGCTTCATCTGCTTCTCGTAGTCAAACGGCGTGCCGACTTGCAGTTTGTTCGCGCTCTCCGCCCCGACGCGCCGACTGAAATACTCCAACCCGCTCTGCAGGGACGCACGAGGCCGTCGCTCGTCTGTCCCGCGGGATGCGTGTTCTGCGGCGTGTGCCGGTCCCTTTCCTTTCATGGACAGCGCCTTCCTGGCCTCAGACTGCGTGGACAGTGTGGCGCTGGTCATGATCACGCTGGTCTCGCTTCCGAAGAGGCGACGCCGTAAGAACTCCGCCACGTCCACCGGCGCGGCGTTCAAGGCCAGGTTCTTCTGCGCTTTGCCAGCGCGCTCCACCCAATAGACATGCTCCTCGGCGCTCTGGGTGATGAACACCTGCACCTCCTCGCGCAACTCTCCCAAACGCCGATTACACTCCATCAGCTCCTGGCCTGTGTCTTTGTCATCGGTTGCCTTAATCAAATCGCTGACCGCTTCCCGCAGCCGCTGGATGGGCAGCGTCAACCGGTCTTTCACAAACTCAGCCCGTCGGATGCGTAGTTCCGACCACTTCCGGCGCTTTCGAACGCGCTTGCCTTCGCCTTCCGTTTCTTCCCCCACCACCCCAAGTTCTCGGGCCAGCGTCTCGCAGGTATCCTCCACTTCCGTGAAGAAACTCTCCCCCTCCTCGAGCAGGTCAGCCACAAGCTTCACGGCCGCCCCTTTGCGCAACGTCGCCAGCAGCCCCTTTTCTGTCCGTGGATTCCACAGCCGCTGCAAGGTGTAGCGGAGCTGAGCGTTTGACACGCTCAAGCCGATGTGTCGCGAGGCAACATTTTCGACGTTGTGCGCTTCGTCAAAGATCACAAAGTCGTTCTTGAACAGCACACCGCCTTCGCATTCTTCGTCCAATCCTCCGAGGAGGGTGAAGAACAGCGTGTGATTCAGCACCAGCACGTCTGCGGAGAGAATCCGCTGCCGCGCCCGTTGGAAGAAACACGGCCCATGCTCCTTGCCGAACTCAGACGGATACCCGCATACTTTGGGCGAGCATAGTCCACGCTCGGAACAGACATGCTGCCAAACCTTCATGTCCGGTTCGATCTCGAAGTCGGACAGACTGCCGTCGGTCGTCTTCTTGGACCATTCCAGGATTCGCTCCAATTCCGCCTGCTCCGGGGAAGTAAAGAGGCTATGCGCCTGCTGGATGGCTTTGTGCAGCCGCCGCGTGCAGAGGTAGTTGCCCCGCCCTTTAAGCATGGTGAAACTGAACTTCACCGGGAGAATCCGCTCCAGCAGGGGCAGATCCTTTTCGGTCAATTGCTCCTGCAGATTGATCGTGTGCGTCGAGACGACGGCCTTCTTGGCGTTGGCCACAGCGAACAGGATTGCCGGGATGAGATACGCGAGGCTTTTCCCGACCCCCGTACCCGCTTCGACGGCAAGGTGCTCGTGGTTCTGAAGCGCCCGCGCCACGGCGACGGCCATTTCCTGCTGCTGCGGCCGATACTCGAAGTTCTTCGCTTGAGCCAGCACACCGCTTGGCGAAAAGATATGTTCGACTTGGGAAACCAAGTCTGCGCCGCCCGGCTGTTGCTCGATGATGCTGATCACACGTCCGCATAGCTAAAGGCTGTCAGGAGTGTGGGGTCAATGGTGGAATGTCGATTACGGGGGTTTCCCCGCAGGTTTTGCTTTCTTCCCGCTTGCTTCTTGGATAAATCCACTCCAGCAGCACCGACCACCTATGAAACCGAGCCAGTCCCGCCGAAGCTTCTTCAAGAAATCTGTCGCCGCCACCGTCGCTGCGCCGCTCATCGCCAGCGTTGAAGAATACCATCTGCTCGCCCAAGAGAAACCCAAGCCTGCCCCTCCTCAACATTCGCTCCAAAAGGACAGCCTCCCGACGGGCACGATCGGCAAGGTCAAGATCAGCCGCCTCATCTGCGGCGGCAATTTGATCACTGGCTACGCGCACAGCCGCGATCTCATTTACGTTTCACCCCTGCTCAAAGCATACTTTACCGAGGGAAAGATCATGGAAACGTGGGCTCTCTGCGAGCAACACGGCATCAACACAATGATCTTCCACCCCAGTGCACGCGTGGCTCTGGAGATTTACCGCAAATACCGCACTCAAGGCGGGAAGATTCAGTATATCGCCCAGCTCGACCCGCCAAAGGATGATCTGGCCACCCAAATCAAGGAGTCGGCGGATGCCGGTGCCGTCGGCGCGGTGCTCGTGGGCAATCTCGGCGACGCTTGGACCCGTGATGGGGCCGTGGATCGCATCGGCAAGTTCGTCGATTTGGTCAAAGCGCAAGGCTTGATTGCTGGCGTTGGTGGGCACGAGTTGCGCACCCCAATGACCGTAGATAAGGCGGGCATCAAACCGGACTTCTACATGAAGACGTATCACTCCACCAACTACTGGTCGGCCCGCAGGCCGGACCAACTCAAGGAAGTGATTGATAACTACGGGATCGACAACTACTGGTGCATGGATCCGGAAGGCACGGCGCGGTTCTTTGCCGAGCTAGACCGCCCTTGGATCGCGTATAAAGTCCTCGCCGCCGGAGCGATTCACCCGAAGGCTGGATTCAAACAGGCTTTCGCCAGCGGCGCAGACTTCTGCGTCGTGGGAATGTTCGATTTTCAGGTTGCCGAGAATGTAACGGTCGCTAAGCAGGTCCTTACAGACACTCGCAATCGCGAGCGGGCCTGGATGGCATGAGGAAACAATAGCCGCCCACCAGATAAGTCACTGACAGTCACTCAGCCTTCGGACCACGACCTCCACTGTTGCGCGGTTCTTGGCGATCGTGTTTGGCGGCAACACGCCGCGCCAATTCACTCCTGGGTAGATGACCGCGCCTCGTCCGATGATGCTCCCGGGATTGAGCACCGCATTACACCCGACTTCCGCCCCATCGCCAATGATCGCTCCGAATTTCCTTAATCCTGTGTCCACAGGCTTCCCTTCAATCTCTACCGTGATATTTCCACCCAGCGACCGGAAGTTTGATAGAATCACTCCCGCCCCTAGATGCGCTTTATGGCCCAAGATCGAATCACCCACGTAATTGAAGTGCGGCACGTGACAGTCGTTGAAGAGGATCGCGTTCTTTAGTTCGCAGGAATTGCCCACTACACAACCATCGCCCACGATTACCTGCTCCCGGATGTAGGCGTTATGCCGTATTTGGCAGTTCCTGCCTATGATGGCAGGACCTTTGATCATCGCCCCATCTTCCACCACCGTCCCCTCGCCGATGAAAACCCGCTCTCCAATGAAAGCCACACCTTCACAGCGGTTGTGCAGTCCTGGCTCAAGGTTGGCTGAGATGTATGCCGCTATCCTCGAAAGCGCCTCCCAAGCCATTCCTACCCCTTCGAACAATGCGCAATGCTCAGTCTGCCGAAGTTCTAAGTAATCTGCCGGTTCGAACATCCCGCTAACGTAGAAGAAACCTGCGATGCGGCAATTCCATTCTTCGCTTCTTATTTTCTGTCCGTTTCGGCTTTTGCATCTTTGCACTCCTCGGCCTTTTCTGCTCTTTTTTCAGTCTTTCTCAATTGCTTTCGTAGTGCATAGCCTACCCAATAATCTGTCGATTTACTGTGAATTGATCGCTCGTTCCTCCCAACAACTCCTTTCTTTCTTCGACCTCGTTTTGTCTCCCTGTACGTTATTGACCGCCCCACCCTCTAAAAACTAGCCCCAATCCTTGACACCCAAAGCTGTTTCCCTTATTCACAGCCCTTAGGAATACGAGTATTTTGGTGCCAAAAGATACATCTATTATCGCCTGAATGAACCTGACCATTGCAAAGGAGCAACTCATTAACGGCCTGCAAGCGGTGCAGAACGTCGTGGGCGCGCGGACGACTCTCCCGATTCTCTCCAATGTTTTGCTCCGAGCCGAGGGAGATCGCTTAGAGCTAACAGCCACAGATCTCGATGTGAGTGTTTCCTGCAAGGTTGAGGCGAAAATAACACAGCCCGGCGCTTCTACAGTTCCTGTAAAGAAGCTGTTCGGCATCGTCCGAGAGCTTAACGGTGCGGAGATAGAGATGGAGGTGGACGAAAAGCACAACTGCAGCGTGCGTGCAGCGGGTTCTTTCTACCGAATAAATGGTCTGAGCGCAGACGAGTTTCCGCCACTGCCAAAGATCAACGAGGACAAAAAAGTAACTCTCTCGCAGGAAACGGCTGCTGCGATGTTGAAGAAGACCTCATTTGCGGTGTCCACGGACGAGTCGCGGTATGTATTGAACGGAATTTTTGTAAGTCTAAAAGACCACAAGTTGACCATGGTCGCGACCGATGGGCGAAGACTGGCGTTGGTGGATGAAGAGGTGGAAGTGCCCGAGAAGAGTCAGGGCGAGTTCATTGTCCCAGCGAAGACGGTAAACGAACTCACTCGATTGCTCCAAGGGAAGGGGACGGTCGAATTGAAATATGGCGAGAACCAGGCCGCGTTCCTTCTGAATGACGAGAAAGGCGGCTCTGTGGTCATTACCACAAAGCTCATTGAGGGCAATTATCCGAACTATCGGCAAGTGATTCCTGCTGAAGCGAAGGAGCGAATTCCCCTAGTTCGAGAGGAGTTCCTGCACGCGTTGCGGCGTGCAGAGATCATGACCACGGACAAGGCGAACTCCGTGAAACTATCGTTCGGGAAGAACAACTTGGCCATCACTGCAAACTCACCGGAGGTGGGCGAGGCGCGGGAAAGTATCGCAGTCAACTACAAGGGCAAGGACATCTCCATTGCCTTTAACCCCCGGTATTTGATCGAGCCACTCAATGCGCTGGCACAAGACGAAGTCTTCTTTGAACTGACGGATGAGTTGAGCCCTGGGGTGTTGAAGATCAATGGCCCGTTCCTTTACGTCGTAATGCCCATGAGGTTAAGCTGATCGTGCCTTAGCGATCACGAACCGCTTCCAACATCGAGCAGTCAACTCCAACATTCCACAGTGAGGTTGGGTTTATTTGGGTTAAACGGCACGACGGCGCAGCAAATGGATTACTCATGGAAGATGATTATGGGAAGGGAAGTAAATGTCTGTTGACTTCAAGCGCCTCTCTGATAGTTTCTGCGCCCCTTGTTTCGGGGAATGGTTGAATGAAGACGTATTTGCCCAAAGTTGATTTGGACGGACGCAAATGGCATGTGATTGACGCCGATGGCGTCGTCTTAGGCCGTTTGGCAGTTCGTGTTGCTGACATCCTTCGCGGGAAGAACAAACCCGTGTTTACGCCGCATCTGGATGCCGGGGATTTTGTAGTGGTTATCAATGCCGCCAAAGTCCGGCTCACTGGCAAGAAGGAGACGGAGAAGGAATACATGACCTACTCCGGCTGGAAAGGCGGCGAGAAATACACCTCCGTGGCGCAGTTGCGCGCCGCCCAGCCAGAGAAGCTCGTTCACCGCGCCGTGAAGGGGATGATCCCGAAGAATCGCCTCGGGCGGGTGTTGCTCACGAAGCTGAAAGTATACGCCGGCAGCGAGCACCCCCACGCCGCGCAAAAGCCCGAAAAATCCACGGTCAAGAAGTGATTTAGAACAGGAAGCAAGCAGCAGCCATGAGCGAAAGCACCAAGATTCTCGGCACCGGACGGCGCAAGACTGCGGTCGCCCGGGTGCGCCTCTCGACCGGCACCGGCAAGATTCTCGTTAACGGTCGCACATTTGAGCAGTATTTTCCGCTGGATACGCTGCGGATGCACGCCACCCAACCCTTGGTAACGGCGGGCATGGCCGACAAGGTGGACGTGAGCGTCAATGTGGCGGGTGGCGGGCCGACCGGCCAAGCCGGCGCCGTGCGCTTGGGCATCGCCCGCGCGCTCCTGCGTCAGGACGCGAATCTGCGGCCCATGCTGAAGGCGGAGGGCCTGCTGACGCGCGATTCCCGAGAGAAGGAGCGCAAGAAATACGGCCAGCCAGGCGCGCGCAAGCGGTACCAGTTCTCGAAACGTTAATCGAAATCAACCTTTGAAAACCCCGCTGGCGCACGTCGGCGGGGTTTCTTGCTTATGCACAGCGAATGGAAACGCGAGAATCTGCTCGTCTCCACGAATCCAGCAAGGCTGGACGCGGAAGCGGTGCATACATTTCTCAGCCGCGCCTACTGGTGCGCGGGCATTCCTCTGGAAACAGTCGAGTGTGCGCTACGGCACTCCTTGTGTTTCGGGCTTTACGACGGCCAGGAGCAGGTTGGGCTTGCGCGGGTGATTACGGACCACGCGACGTTTGCCTATCTCTGCGACGTTTACGTCCTGGAAAGCCACCGTGGGCGCGGCTTGGGCAAATGGCTGATCGAATGTGTCATGGACCACCCATCGATTCCGGGCTTGCGGCGTTTCAACTTGGCCACGCGTGATGCGCATGCGCTCTACGCGAGACACGGGTTCAAGCCATTGCGGCATCCGGAAAATCAGATGGAGCTGCATAAACCGGACATTTACAGAGGGGCCGGCTCCGGCGGAGAGGCCCTTTCGTCTTAGCCATGGACTTCAAACTACTGACTACTGACCACGAACCATGAAGAAAGTCGCCATCGTCGGGGCCTCCGGCTATTCCGGGGAAGAACTGGTCCGCTTGCTCCTGTCGCATCCGCAGGTCGAACTGAGCGCCGTCACCTCGCGCCAATACGCCGGGCAGACGCTCGCCCAGATTTTCCCGCGCTTCGCGCACCATCCGTGCGCCAAGGCGCTGCGCTTTTGCGAGCCGAACGCCGAGCTCCTCGCCAAACAGGCGGACATCGTTTTCCTGGCCCTGCCCCACGGCGTCGCTGCCGAATACGCCATCCCGTTGCTCCAGCTTGGCTGCGTGGTGATCGACTTGAGCGCCGACTTTCGCCTTCGCAGCGCAGCGGTTTACAAGGATTTCTACGCCCACGATCACCCCGCCCCAGAACTCCTGGCTAAGGCGGTTTATGGATTGCCGGAGCACTATCGCGAGCAGATCCGGAAGGCTTCGCTCATCGCCTCACCGGGCTGCTATCCAACCAGCATTCTGCTGCCGACAATTCCACTGCTGAAGGCCGGCTTGATTCAGTCTGCCGGCATCATTGCCGATTCGCTCAGTGGTGTCAGCGGCGCCGGGCGCAAGGCGGAGCTCGACTATCTGTTCTGCGAGTGCAACGAAAGCGTCCGGCCCTACGGTTTGCCGAAGCACCGCCACCTTTCGGAGATCGAACAGGAACTCACCATCGCCGCAGGAACACCGGTGACGATGCAGTTCACACCGCACCTCATTCCCGTGAATCGCGGCATCCTGACGACATTGTATCTTACGCCAAAGGATGGCCTCAGGGACGCAGCCAGTACGGCGGCCTTCGGGGAAAAAGTAGCGGCCTGTTACAAAGCGGCGTATGCGGACGAACCGTTCGTCCGCCTGCTCGAAGGGAAGGCCCTGCCGGACACCAAGAATGTCGTTGGCACGAACGTGTGCGAATTCGCGTGGCGGCTCGACCCGCGCACGGGCCGGCTCATCGTCTTGAGCGCTGAGGACAACCTCGTCAAAGGCGCCAGCGGTCAGGCCGTCCAGAGCATGAACATCGTGTGCGGCTTTCCGGAAACGGCAGGACTCATGTGAATCCAGCCTTTCAGTGGAATCCCGCGGACTACGCGGCGAACTCCGCTTCGCAGCAGAAATGGGCGCGTGAGCAGATCACGCGGCTGAACCTCCGCGGCAACGAGCGCATCCTGGATGTCGGCTGCGGCGACGGCAAAGTAACAGCGGAACTTGCGCGGGCGGTTGCGCAGGGTTCGGTCGTGGGCGTGGATAGTTCGCCGGAGATGATCCGCTTTGCACAAGCCTGCTTTCCGCCTGCCAGCTTCCCAAACCTGCGTTTCCGCGAAATGGATGCACGGAAGCTGGAATTCGCCGAACGCTTCGATCTCGTGTTCTCCAACGCTGCGCTGCATTGGGTGGATGATCACCCTGCCTTCCTCCGCGGCGCAGCGGCGTGCTTGGTTGCGGGGGGGCGGTTGATCGTGTCGTGCGGCGGTCGGGGCAATGCGCAGGATGTCTTTCTGGTCGTGCGCTCGACCCTGCGCCTGAAACGCTGGCGCGAATTCTTCCGGAAGCTTACCCGCCCCTACTTCTTCCACGGCCCGGAGGAGTACGAGCGTTGGTTGCCGAAGTTCGGCTTCCGGACCAGCAGCGTTCGATTGGCGGAGAAGGACACGGTGTTCGCCACGCGCGAAGGCTTTGCCGGATGGTTTCGCACGACCTGGCTGCCCTATACGCAACGCGTGCCCGAAGCACAACGCGAGGAGTTCGTGAGCGCGGTGGTCGAGCGTTTCGTGGCGAAACACCCGCCCGATGCAGCCGGGCAAGTCCACGTCCGCATGGTGCGGCTGGAAATCAACGCCGAGAGGACTTGAGTGCCGAGCTCATGAAGATTCCCTATTACGAAGTCGCGGCTTTCACGAGCAAACCCTTTGGCGGAAACCCCGCGGGAGTTTGCCTGCTGTCGACGTGGTTGCCCGACGCGACGCTGCAGGACATCGCCGCAGAAAACAATCTGTCCGAGACCGCGTTCCTCGTCCAGCGCGGTGAAGACTACGATCTGCGCTGGTTCACGCCGGAACTTGAAATTGATCTGTGCGGCCATGCCACGCTCGCGTCGGCGTTTGTGTTATTCACCGAGGCTGGCTTCAAAGGTGACGCCATCCGCTTTCACTCGAAGAGTGGCGTGCTGGGTGTGACAAGGGCGGGCGAGGTTTTGGAACTCGACTTCCCATCACGTCCGGCGCGGCCGTGTACCGCTCCCGACGCGCTCATCCGTGGCCTTGGCAGGACGCCGGCCCAAGTTTTGAAATCACGCGATTACTTTGCTGTCTTCGAATCCGAGGCCGACGTCCGCTCGCTGCAACCAGACTTCTCCGTGCTAGCTTCGGTGGATGCGCTGGGCATCATCGTTACCGCGCCGGGTGGAGATAGCGATTTCGTTTCCCGGTTCTTCGCCCCGAGCGCGGGTGTGCCTGAAGACCCCGTGACCGGTTCAGCCCATTGCACGCTCATTCCGTATTGGGCGGAGCGACTCGGCAAAACGCAGCTTTTCGCGAGGCAGCTATCCAAGCGCGGTGGCGAGTTATACTGTCGATTGGCGGGCGACCGCGTGCGCATTGGCGGCAAGGCTGTGCTGTTTCTCCGCGGCAGCATCGAGGTCGAAACATCCGCGCCCGCGCCCCAAGCGGCGATAAGAAGTGAGCAGACGGGCGAAACCTAGGTTTTGAAGCATGACCTTCCGCGAGATCATTCCAGATTTGCAGATGGCCATCGGGCCGGTGATCCTTATTTCCGGCGTGGGGCTGCTGCTGTTGACCATGACGAATCGCCTCGGACGCGCGATTGATCGGGCGCGGCAACTGGCGCGCGACGCCCAGGATTGCCCGACCGACGCCCGCCCGCGGCTCACGGGGCAGTTGAATATCATCTACCGGCGGGCGCGGGTCTTGCGGCTGACCATAACGCTGGCGGTCGTCAGCGTGTTGCTGGCGGCGGTGCTGGTGATCGCGCTGTTTCTCGCGGCGCTGTTCAAGCAGGATCACGGTGTGGCCATCTGCGTCCTGTTTATCGTTTGCCTGAGCGCGCTCATTCTGTCGTTGGTGGCGTTTTTGTACGACATCCATCTGTCTCTGCTGGCGCTTCGCATGGAGCTGGAACAGGTCAATCCAAACTTGCGCAAGGTCCGCCGGGCGGATGAGGGAGCGGCGGAGTGTGCGAAATGAATTGCGGCGCAGAAGCGCCTTGGCAAGCTTTCATCCCACTGGAATATGAGAACAAAATTCAAACCTGTTGACGGCTCCATCGTCGCGCCCCAAGGCTTCCTCGCCAGCGGTGTGTTTTGCGACATCAAGCGACTGGGTACGGGCAAGGGTTCGCAGAAAGGCAAGAAGCGCGACCTCGCGCTGATCGTCTCTGAAGTGCCGGCGACCGTGGCCGGCATGTTCACCACCAACCAGGTTTGTGCCGCGCCGGTCAAGGTTTGCGCCGAACGCGTGAAAGGGGGCGAGGCCCAGGCCATCGTCGTCAATTCCGGTAACGCCAACGCCTGCACGGGCAAGCAAGGGTTGAAAGACGCCTATGCGATGACGGCGGAACTGGCGAAGCTCCTGCACATGCCGGCGGAGCACGTCCTCGTCGGCTCGACGGGCCGAATCGGCGTCAACATGCCGATGGCGAACGTTGTCGCCGGCATTCGCGAAGCCGCGCAACTTCTCGGCAACGACGTGGCGCACGCGGCGGAAGCCGTCGAGGCCATCATGACCAGCGATACGCGCCCCAAGCAGATTGCGGTCGAATTCAAGCTCGGCGGCAAGCCCGTCCGCATCGGCGGCATCTGCAAAGGCGCGGGCATGATCCAGCCCGGCATGAGCGTCACCGGGCATCGGCCCGCCGCCATGCCGCTTCACGCCACGATGCTGTGCTTCATCACCACGGACGCCGCCATTGAAGCGAAAGCGCTGCAGGCCGCCCTTCAGGAAGCCGTGGCCCAGAGCTTCAATCGCATCACCGTGGACGGCGACATGAGCACGAACGACACGGTGCTCGTGCTGGCGAATGGCTTGGCCGAGAACAAGCAACTCGGAACGCGAAGCTCGGAACTCGGAACGTTCCAAGCCGCGCTCAACCACGTCTGTCTCGAACTCGCGAAGGTGATTGTCCGTGACGGCGAAGGCGTGCATCGCGTCGTGACCGTCCGCGTCTGCGGCGCCAAGACACCCGCAGATGCCGATGCCGCGGCGCGTGCGGTGGCCAACAGCCCGCTCGTGAAAACAAGCTGGCACGGCGGCGACCCGAACTGGGGTCGCATCATTGACGCCATCGGCTACAGCGCGGCGACGGTCGTCGAAGAGAAGGTGGACATCGGCTACAGCGCGCCTGGTGGCCGGAAGATTCTCTGGAGTCTGAAACGCGGCCAGCCGACCAAGGCCGCTTTCAAGCAGCTTTGCCTTGCCGTCGCGCCGAAGGAATTTGACCTGCACATCCGGCTCAACCTCGGCCAAGCCAGCGCCGTGATGTACGCCGCCGACCTGACCGAGGACTACGTGGACTTCAACAAAGGCGACGTGACCGACCCGACGACGCTCGGCGGTTAGGAACGCCCTATTTCTTCCGCAACCGGAAGAACTGCTGCGGGCCGTCGAAGTTGACAGCGGCAGGGCTGGATTCTGCAGCGGTGGACCACACATTGGGTGATCCAAGGGAGGCAGTCTGTTCCAGGAGAAAGTCCGCGTTGTCCCAAGCCAGGAACGGCTCACCGCTGAATTCAAGCAGGCATAGCGAGGGTCGGGGTGCAGCTTCCAAGGAAAAGTCGAAGCTGACATCTGAACTGGTGCTGCTTTCCTGGTGAATCTCCACCGCGACAACGTTCGTGCCGGCTTGGAGCAATGCCGGCGGGACATTGGTGTTGAACCAAGATTTGCCGTCGTCATCCGCCAAGTCGGCGCGGGTCAGGTAATCCACCGGGCCGTTGGTGAGGTTGCTGCGGAACACTTCCGCGCCGTTGAGATAGACGATTCCGCCGTCATCGCGCTTGAGGCGAAGCGTGAGGCTGCCCACAGACTCGGGCGCGGTCACTGGGAACGCATGGCGGAAATAGGTCGTGATGATGCGGCCGCTGACGCCGTTGCTGCGGACGGGCGTGGCTTCGTCGCGCTCACCGTAACCGAGCTCCGCCACGCCATTGCTCCAGCCGGCGTCATTGAAAGTATTGAACCGCCAAGCGATGCCGGCGTCTTCGCCCGTGTCGAGATAGCGCCAAAGCGCGCCGGTGGAGACAAGGAAGAAGTTCGTCGTCGCCGACGCACGCACGTAGAAGACGCTGCTCAGCCCGGTGAGTTCGGCGTTGGTCGGATTCCTCAAACTGACGCGAACCAGACTCAAGTCCGCAGGCGCGGCAGTGGGCTGGATCGTCCGCGAGATCTCGCCGGGCGGGAAGACGAGCGTTCCCAATTCGAGTATCTGGCTTGGGCCTTCGACCGCGTAGCCCACACTTACCGTCCGGGCCGTGAAGGTGCTCAACCGCACGGGCAGGGCGTTAGTGAGTTCGGCGACGTTAAACTGGCTGGCGCGCACCGCGAGGCCGACGCCCACCGGCGCAGTGCCTGACGCAGTTGTATATGTCGCCAGTCGTGGCGCGTCAGCGTCCGGTTGCCACACATAATTGTCCGGGCACTGGGGTATCGGCGTGGTGAACCAATTGCCGGAGACGGTCATGGCGTTGGTGCGCCACAGCCAATCCTGCCAGGTGAGTCCCCACATGTCGCGGTAATTGTGGATCAGGATGGAATTGGTGACGCGAAGCGAGCCGGTGTAGGTCCAGTCGTAGTTGTCGCCGAAGCGCCCGCCGGTCAGGTTACCGATGAGCAGGCAGCCATTCAGGAAGCCCGCGGGACCGTCGTAACCGGCTTCCAAGCCCTGACCGCAATTAAGGAACACATCATGATGGTGGTTCACGACCTTGCCGTTCGCGGAGAGAGAATTGGCTTCGTGGAAGATGGACTCAAACCAGCAATCCTGGAAGTTGATCAAGCCCGCGCCGCTGCCCCCGCTATCCACCCCATCGTCCTTCGTCCACCCGAATAGGGTGTTGGTGAAGCCATGAGTGCCGCTCCAGAGGTAGAGGGCATCATTGTCGCCATCCACGAAGTTTGCGGAATCGTCGGGGCATTCGATGAAGGCGCTGTCGTTGACCGTGAAGCGCGCGCCGGTGAATTCGCCGCCACTGGGAGTTCGTTGCATGAGGAATCGGGTGAGCGTAATCTCGCCGCCGTTGACGGAATGGCCTAGTTGGCCGGCCAGCGAAATAGCCGCACAGTCGGTGAGCGTGATGGTCGGAGTGTTCGTGCAGTAGAACAGCGCTTGCTCCTTACGATGGCTGCTGGGCCGTCCATTGCTGCCAAACCAGTTCGGCTCCGCGCCGCTGCCGGTAAAAATGGTGTGGGTAGCCTCGATGCGGGACGAGTTGAGTTCCAGCAGAAGACCGCCCCACGACTGTGCTGGGTTGGCTGGGAAGAACACCACGGGCTGTTCGGACGTGCCGTTTATAGTCATGGTGCCGTCGAGCTTGATCTCCACACGGCTGGCGAGGCGGACGAGCGTTCCCGCACCGATCGTGAGGGAGGAGCCGGCGGGGATGGTGAGCGTGTTTGTGAGGAGCATCCGCGAATTGGCAGGCCATGCGACACTACCGGTAAGGGAGCCGGAGATGGGAGTCCAAGAGATGTTGGCTTCGATGACAATGCTGCGGTTCGTCTGCAAACCGCCAAGCGAAACCAGGTAGTCGAGTGGTCCTGATGGATTCGTCGCGCCGAGGAAGCCGGAGCCGACGCCGCGTTTGATCGCGATGCTTGGGTGTCCGGGAGAGACGAGCGAGCCGTTCGCCCGGAGCGCGTGTCCCGCGTCGTCCATCACCCACGCCACGACCGGGATGGCGCAGTCCGTCGGGAACGCCGCGGGTGCGAGCAGACGGAGATGCGCGCCGGCAAATTCGGCGGCGGCGGACGGAAACACCGGCGGCGGAGTCCAGGGAGGCAAACCGTTCTCCGTGCTCCCGCGCTCCGACGAGCGGACGATGAAGCGAAGAAAAGATGTCTCGACGACGGCGGTCGAGCTGTTCGTGCGCCCAACCGAGAGTTCGTGGTAACCAACGCTTGTTACGGTCACCGGGCGGCCGACCGCGACGGGGAATCCATCCATCCGGGCCTCGTAGCTCCAGCCGGTGGTTTGCGGGATCGTGAACGTGGCTTGGTCGGCATAAACCGACTTGTCTGCCACACCGCTGATCGTGATTTGGCCACGGGCGGTGGCGCACAGGCACACCGGCAGAAGCGAGAAGAGGGCGAGTTGGTTCATGGCACGGGTCATTATCGTCATGGCAGCGCGGGCGTGACGAGGCGGTAAAAGTGACTTGTCGTCGGTGGGGTTGGATCATGGACAGTCACCGGCCCCGCCGCATCCAGAGGCGCAACATCTGCCAGCCGCTGCCATGTGCCGCCCGAAAGGACCGCCGTCTCCAAGATTGTGTAACTGCGGCCAGCCACGGCCTCGAACCGGATATCCGTCCCGCCGTAGCTCGGCGTCGCCGAAATCAGGGCCAACACACTTGCAGCGCTCTGAGGGTCAGTGCCCGCCAGATACTCCAACCAGTTGCTGAAGCTATCCTTGTCCGGATCAAGCGCCGCGTCGTTCACAGAGGTGTTCAGCCCATGTGCCTCTTCCCAAGCGTCCGGCAAACCATCGCCGTCCGCGTCGCCGCCCGGACTGAATCCGGCCGAGGGCAAGGCCGCAAACCAGTTGGTCGGCTCGTTGCCGTAAGCAGCCGGCGTCAGACGTTGGAGCGACTGACCAAAGCCGTCGGCATTCGTGGGCCACGGCGACAAATCAGAGTAAACCACCTTCTCCATCAGGACATAGGGCGCGAATCCAACATCCGGCGGCAACGTCTGCGGATTGTCGGGCGCGTAGAGTTCCAGCGGTTCGCCCGCGTTATCAAGCCGGCCGCTGTAGGGGCCGACCAAGGTGGCGTTCGTGCCATACGCGGCTCGAAAGGCGGCCACAGCCGCGGGATCGCTCGCCGGATTGAAGCTGACCAACACCATGAATCCGCCCGGCGGGAGGCTGTGGCTGGTGTTGAAGTCAAAATCCACTCCGCCGCGCAGCCGCCAGCCGTTCGTCGGATGGTAAGCATCGTACAAGGGCACCGTGGCGAAGCCCAAATTGTGCAATTCAACAAACTCGTCGCGGGCGCTGTCGTTTGTACCCAGCACGAGCGGGTGATACATGATTTCCGAGATGACGATCGGACCGACGTGCGGTGCGGCGTTGGGCGCGCCCGCACCAGCACGGAAAACCGGGAGCAGATTGGTGGGGCTCGCGGCCGTGACACTGGTGCCGAAGGTGTGCGTTTGCATCGCCGCGAAGTCCACACCCACACTTGTCGGAACGCGCCCGAAGGACACGCCGTTGAACTGCGGGCCAAACTTCACGTGACCACGGAAGCCGGTAAGTTGACCGTTGGCGTCGGTCGCGCTCAGCCAGGCGGAATCGCCATAGGCCGAACTGAACTCGAAGCTGCTGCCCACTCCGGGTTCAGGGTTGAACTGGTATTCATAGAGGACCGCGAAGCCCCGTGGCGACAGAATCGTGCCGGCCGGGATGCGGAATTTGCGCAAGTCATCCTTGTCGTCGCTGAGCCACCAGCCGCTGACGTCCAGCGGGGCGTCGCTCGCGTTGAAAAGTTCGAGGGCGTCTTCCAAAGGCGGGTCTGTGTGGGAGAGGATTTCGTTGATGAAGACGTTGGTGAGCACCAGCCAGTTCGCTGCGCCGGGCGAAGACGCGGAGAAGAAAGTCCGGTTGGCCGCACCGTCCGGGAAGCGGCCTTCGGAGACACCGGTGGTCTGCGCGCCGAACGTTACGCTGTCAATGGCGGGGGCGGTGCCGGGCGGGAACAAGCCGACCGCTTCTCCGCCAGCGTCGAGCGTGAACCCGACATGGTCCGTACCCTGCGTGGTGTCGTTGTCGGCGACGAACTTCAAGAATCCGTTCGTGGCCGTGCCGATGAAGGAAAGCGGCGGGATGAGATGCTTCGTGCGGTTGTTGAGCTTGTCGGTGAGATAAAGGCCGCCGAGCGCCGCGGGTTGCAGGCTCGGATTGTAGAGCTCAAACCAATCCGGTCCGCCGGCGACACTGGCCGCCCATTCGTTGATGCGTATCTCCGCGGCGCTGCCCAGTTCGGCGGCGATGTTCGCGGACTCGGGCGTGGGCAGGGCGAGAGTCCAAGACCCGGACGCATCTGGCAGCCGGGCGAGTGAAAAGCCGTCCGCTTGCGGACCGAACACGAGAGCATCCAGCAAGGACGCGGTGGCGTTGTAGAGATAGACCGCATCCCCAGTGCTGCTCAATCCGAAGCCGGTGTTGAGCGGAGTGACGACGTTCGTGGACGGGGGCGCAGTAGCGTCAAACTTCACGACGAGCCGCGTCCCAGCCGCGAGCGTGACGCCCGTGGGGAACACCCAGCGATGTGACGCGGGCGTGTCGTCGGTGAGGCTCATGCCGGCCAGGTTGATTGGGTTGGGCGAAGGGTTGAACAGCTCCACCCAGTCCGTGAGCGTGCCATCGCTGTTGGTTTGAGCACCTGGCGCAGCAAGGATTTCGCTGAGCACAAGCGAAGTCGTGATGAAGTTGGTGATCGAGCGCGTGGCCTCGAGCGACATGCCCCAGACAACGTCGGAGCTGTTTGAATTTCCCTGATGAACTTCCACCGCGATGATGTTGGTGCCGACATGAAAGCGGCTGGCCGGAATGGTGAAGGGTTCGTCCACGTCGGCGTCGGTGTTTGCGCCAATCGCGCTGCTGCCGAAGGAGAGGTTGGTGATCGTGCCCCCACCCATGCGCGGACGTGAGAACTCGACGCCGTTGATGTAGATCACGGCGCAGTCATCCAGACGCATCTTCGCGTTGATGGTATGGGCGGAAAGGTCGTTCGACACCACGAGCGGGCAGCGAAAGTAATAAGCGTGGCCGGGTTCCAAGCCCGGCGGGGGAGTGTTAGGGGCGAGCAGAACGGTGTTGCGGAGCGTGGAAATCCACGAGGAGGTTTCATACGCCAGCAAGCCTCGCCCGCTCTGCCATGCGCTGTCATTGTAGTTCGTCGCCATCCAACTGAAGCCGTCGAGATTGTTCGACTGGTTGAAGCGCCACACGTTGGTCATCGGCATCAAGGCGAGGGTTTCGGTGGTCACGCTTGTGGAGTGGCCGGGATTGCCCATGCCGGGCGTCGGCGTGGCGAAGAAGGCCAGCGTGGCGGTGCCATTCGGAGTGCGGCCCTGTGACAAACCAGTCGTTTGCGGGCCGTAGCTCACTTGATCAATCAGCGCGAGATCGGAGTCAAACAGACCGATGCGGCCCTGTTCTGGCGAGAGCTTGAAGTTCAAATGCTCGGGACCCGAGGCGGTGTTGCCGTCGGCTTTGAAGGCAATGAAACCGCCGGGAGGAATGAAACTCAGCGCCGCGATCTCGTGCAGCGCAGGCGCACCGTCTGGCGAATCCGTCAAAAACAAACCGCCCAACGCGACTGGTACGGGTTCGGGATTGTAGAGCTCGATGAAGTCATCCGGCGCCAGCGCCGCGCCCGACGCCAACCACTCGTTAATGCGCACCACGGCGGGATCGCCGGTAGGTTGAGCGAGGTTCGCCGCGCCAAAAGAGGGCATGCACGCGGCCCAAGAACCGTCCGCCAGCCGGCCCAACGCGAGATCGTTCACCTGCGGGCCGAAGCTGACTGAATCGAGCAACGCGCCGCCGCGGGAGGCTGCGTCGAAGAGATACACCGTTTCCCCGCTGCTGTTCAGTCCGAAACCAAGATAACGCGTCTTGTCTGCGCCAGCGTCGGCGAACATCACGCGGAACTGGCCGGAACCGAGTGTCGTGGCCGCCGGGAACGTGAACTTGAACGGAGTGGCGGGATCGTCGGTCAGCCCCAAACCCGAGAGGTCTACCGTCGTGCCGCCATAGTTGAATAACTCGATGAGATCGGGCGCCTCGCCGTTTGTGAGCAACGTGCTCACGTTGCGCGCTAAAATCTCGTTGAGGCGAACACCGGCGAGCGCCGTGTTCACGGTCCACGAACGCGAGACGGTGGGCGCGTTCGTGGATTGCCATTCGCCCGCATCGTTCCTGCCAATGACCTGCACCGCGTAGCTTCCGTTGGCGAGCCCACTCAAGACGAGTGGCGTGGTCAGCGGTGTTTCCGCGCTCCACGTGCCGTCGTTCAGGCGGAACTTGTAGTGCGTGTAGCCCGAGCCGAGCGGAAAGCCGCCCGTGGGCAAGCCGTGGCCTGTGATGCGCGTGCCGAGGACTAGGGTGGCGGAGGTATCGCTAGTAAGTGACGGCGGTTCTCCGGAGATAGTCACGCTGCTGGAGACCAGAGCGCCCTTGTCGGATTTATTCGGGCCAGTGCCTTGGGCTGGCGATCCGGGCTGGAGGCTGAACCAGTCGCGCATCACCTGCGCCTCTTCCCAAGTGGTGAATTGGACTTCCGAATTCTGCGGAATGTGTTTCAGCCTTGCGTCGTTGGTGGAGTTTCCGCCGCCGGGTCCGGTCCAAACAAACGGCAGGAGATTGTTGCTGAACGTTACCGTCGAAAGCGTGTTACTGTAGTTCCGCACCAACGCCTCGGCGTCCACGATGATGTTGCCCTCGAGATAGAAACCTGCGCCGTAGGTCGTGCCGTCATCGGCGAGGTTGATCACCGCGGACGCCGTGTCCACGCCTCCGGCTTTCGTTGTGTGAACGATGGTGTTGTTGAGCAGTGTATAGAAGTTGCCTTGCTTGGCGGTGGCGGCGTGGTCGCAGTCGAAGACCAGGTTGCGAACCATCGTGATTTCAGAAGTATCCGAACCGTTCGAGCCGCCGGAAACCGCGCTGGAACTATCCGGCGCACCGTTGCGGTGGGTGTGCAGGAAGATATTTCCCTCGATCCACGCGTCCGTGCCATCGAGGTCCAGCAGATCGTCGCCGCTGCCGATGAAGACGTTATCGTAGAACTGGAGGATCGGCTGGCCGAGATTTCGGTTGCCGCCGGTGAAATCCACCACGTCGTTGTAGCCGTTGGCCGCTCCGAAGAAGCATCTGCGGAAGATCCCCCGTCCCCCCGGCTTGATGCCTACGGTGCCGTGAACCAGTTCAAACGCTGCGGTTGCTGTGGGGAAGACACACTCGCTGATCGCAAACGAAGCGTCATCAAGGGCGAGGTACTGTCTGGCGGTATTGGCGAAGCTGGCATGATCGAGTGACAGTGTTCCGCTGGCGACTTCGATGCAGGGACTCACCCCGTTGCTCGCGAAATGGACAAAAGACAGTCGCGACTCTGGCGAACCGACGTCACCATTGATCGTGAGGTGTCCCCAATTCGTGCCGAGCGTGGGCGCGGCGGTGAAGCAAATCGGGGCGAGAGCCGTGCCTTCGGCAAGCAGCCGACCACCGGTGGCCACTGTAAAGTTGATGTTCGAACCAAGATAAACCGTGGTCCCGGGCTCAATCGTCAACGTCGCGTTGCTGGCGACTGTCAGGCTGGTGGTAACGTTGTAGGGGCCATTCGCTGCTGCCCAGGTTGTATCGGTCGCGACGGTTCCGCCCGCTGTTTGCACGTTGCCGTCATCGTACCAGATGACCACGTTCGTCCGGGCGATTTCTGCACCGCGGCTATCCAGGCATTGCACCAGCACGCTGTTGAGTCCTGGCCACAGCGACACGGCATTAGTCCAGCGCGCCTCCCAAACCGACCAAGCCGCGGCACTGCCGCCCACCACCACGGACTTTGTATCCAGCGCGTTGGCGGTGCCGCGCAGCGTCACGCTGGCGTTGGTAGTGTGCGGGAAGCCGTTGCTCTGCGCCAACGGGACCGTGACCGTGAAGTTCAACGGGAGCTGGCTGAGAATCGAAGCCCGGCGCGCCATGCCGAAGTTCTTCATGCTGGTGACGAGGCTCTCAGGGACCCAGCCCCCGAGGACCTGATCCAGCATGGAGTTGAACGGATCGGGCGCGAGCGTGGTGTCGCAGAGGCGCTTGAGTTCGCGGAAGTAGAGCGGCGCCGTCTCCGGGTGTCGCAGCAAACGCCGGGCGACATTCGCGCGCTGGTCTGGAGCTGTGCTGGCGGGCGAATCCACCACGCGCCAGATCGAACGGTTACCGTCCATGGAAGAATCGCCTTGGCCGAGGATGGTGTCGAAATCGTGCGGCACGAGCCGGAAGCGAGGGTCCACCACGCCACGGTACATTGCATAGTCGTCTCCCACGCCTCTCAGGAGGCTGGTCTCAGAAAAATCAAGCGCGCTGCCCACGGCGAAATACCGCACAAAGAGTCCCAAGTCCATGTGTTGGCTGACGGTTTGCACGTAGCTGCTGTCGGGCGTGGCGGAGGACAAGGCGTAAGCAAGCGCGATCAAGTCGCGCCAGTCGTTCTCGCTGGTATTCGAGGTCTTGAAGTAGCCGCCGGATGAAGCATTGGTGTAGTTCCACAGATCTGGCCCTTCGTAATCGAGATTGGCATACCAGGGGTAAATCGAGGCCCGATAGACATTGCCGTTGCCGTCGGTCGGAAAATGATGAGCTGCCCACTCATTGTTGATCGGCTCGACCAGGACATAGGAACCAAATCCGGCCCCGGTGGACGTGCCGTTTACGGGCAGGCCGCTGCGGGTGTAATTGTGGCCGTTCAACCTCACCTGCACCGCGCGTGCCTCGGCGGCAGCCAGTCCCGACCGCAGGGAAAAGGCGCTCCCGGCCAACTGGGAGTGGACATATTGGGAGTTGAGATTGATGGCGCTCTGATCGTTCCACAGCCGGTCGGTTGGAATGTTGACGCGCCAATTGGGGGGCACGCAATCGCGGGAGCCCTCCCCGCGAACGCGGACGCCAACGTTGTAGCGAACCTTGACGCCGGAGCCGTCGGCACTGATGAACGAGCCGTTCATCTCCGCGTTGCTGTCTTCCGTGTCAATTGCGCCCGGGTCGTTCATGAGCCGCTGGAACTCGGCGCGTTCCGATTCCGTCAGGACCAGGCGATAGAACGGTTGGTCCGCATTGGATACGCTAGGCGGATCCAGGTCTTCATCCACCTGGAGAAGCGCGTTGCAGGTTTGGGCAAACGAGCCATCCAACTGTCGGGCAGCCGCCGGCCAGGTGCGCCCATAAGCCTGGGCATCTGTGGCGGAGACGTAGAATTCGATGACGGCGCCGTTCGTTTGGGACGGCAGCACGGCGCCGAACAGCCGATCGTCCGCCAATCCGTCGCCATGTGCGCCGTCGTCGAACATGGGGAGTGGGGCGAACGCTGGAGGATTCGTCGTGCTGTGGTTGCGGTAGAATAGAGTGACGCCTACGCCGGGGATCTGTTCATCAATCACCCGCGCGGTAATCGTGATGGAATCTGCGGGCTTGGGGACGGGTGGATAATGGACCGTATCAAGAATGAGCGGCGCGATGTTCGTGGCGACGACGGAGTTCGGGAAGCCCGGCGTGCCATTGGTGACCGTGCTGGCCAGCCAATTCTGACCGGTATCGTTCCGCAAACCTGGATTCACCAACTCCAGGGAACGCGCGCCTTCCACCGCACCGGTGGCGGTGGTCAGGTCGGCGCCGTCGTGCGCGGCGAACCACTTCCAGCCGCGGAAGGTGTGGTCCAGCGGCCCGCGCTGGCGGATGGCCCAGGCGCCTTCGTCGGCATAGCTCACCACATCCACGCGCTGGCCGGTGGCGTCTCGCAGCTCGATCGTTTCGCGCGAATTGGCGAGCTGGCCCTGCCAGTTGCCGAGGACATTTGTTACGCCCGGGTATTTGGCAACAAAGTTGGTCAGGTTGGCGGCCACGACCACGCAGCCACCCGGCGACAGCGTCAGGTTCGTCATCGGCACGAAATCAGCGCGTACGACAGTCAGTGCGTTCGAAAACGACAGGTTCACGCCCCCGCTCAACCGCCAGTTCGTGATGTTTGTTGGCGCATTGCCAGAGTTAAACAGTTCGATGTATTCCTCCCGGATATCCTCAGACGCGGGATGATACATGATCTCATTGATTACCACCTCCGCGGAGAGGTTAAGACCGCCGGCCAGGAACAACACGCCCACCCTGCAGGCGAAGCGATTAAAAGACAACATACCCATCATTCTGCCCCCTTTTGGAATCGGTGCAAGCAAGGGAAAAAGAGACACGCGTTGGAGGAAAAGGAGACACGACGACACCCAGGCGGCCGAGGACAGGGGCGGCGATCCCGCATAGCCGTGAATTCCACGCTTCTCTTCTCCACGTTTTTCGGCCAACCATTGGGCCAGTCATCATGAATACAATCCAAACCCTGGTGCTGCTGGCCGGATGCAGCAGTCTGTTTAGCACGGCATATGCCCAACCCACTCCCGTGGAATCGCCCGTGATCGCGCCGGAGGCGAAGCTGGAGAAGCTCGCCGGCGAGTTCAAGTTCACCGAAGGTCCGACGTGCGACAAGAGCGGCAACGTCTTCTTCACGGACCAGCCGAACAACCGCATCATGAAATGGAGCGTGGATGGCAAACTCTCCACGTTCCTGCAACCCGCAGGCCGGGCGAACGGCATGTATTTCGACGCGCAGGGGAACTTGATCGCCTGCGCCGACGAGCAGACCGAGTTGTGGTCGATCACCCAGGATGGCAAGCACACGGTGCTCGCCAACAAATACGAGGGCAAGAAGCTCAATGCGCCCAACGACGTCTGGGTGCGGCCCGACGGCGCACTGTATTTCACCGATCCGTTCTACAAACGCGACTGGTGGGATTACGACAAGCCCCCGCAGGAGACCGAACAGGTGTACTTCCTGTCTGCTGACCGCAAGACGCTTAAGCGCGTCACGACTGATCTCGCGCAGCCCAACGGCATCATTGGCGCGCCGGATGGCAAGACCTTGTTCGTCGCGGACATCAAGGCGGGCAAGACCTACGCATACGATATCCAGCCCGACGGCACACTGGCGAACAAGCGTCTCCGGTGCGAGCTGGGCTCGGATGGCATGACGCTCGACACCGAGGGCAACCTCTACCTGACTGGCAAGGGCGTGATTGTGTTCGACAAGACGGGCAGAAAGATCGAGCAGATTCCCGTCCCCGAAGGTTGGACTGCGAATGTCAGCTTCGGCGGCAAGGACCACAAGACGCTCTTCATCACGGCAAGCAAGGGCCTGTATTCCATCCGCCTGAAATACGCGGGCGCAAACCCTGCGAAGTGAGCGCGGGAGAGTAAAGAAGGAGAAGCGAATGAAAACCTCAGGATTGCTCATCGCTGTTGCGGGATTGGCGTTCACCCTCCTTGCAGGGTCAGTGCCTGATGCAAGCGGCCAGGCTGCGGTCAAGGCCAGTACACTGGCCTTTGTCGCGGGCGGAACCAACGGATTCACGTTCGACACCGGCGTGCTCCGCGGCAAGCTGCGCGCCGGCGGCAGCGCGCGCGGGCTTTCGGATGTAGAGCACATCCCGACCGGGAAGCGCCTAGACCGCAGCATGGGCTTGTTTGGCCACTACCGCGTGTTTACCGCGAACCGGCGCTACGGCGCCGCGGCCTGGGATTGGCCGGGCGAGGCCAGTCTCCAGGCCGACGGTAGCGTGGAGTCGCGCTGGCCGGCGACCAGCGAGCGGCCATTCGAGCTGCGCGCCACCTACCGATGGACCGCGGCCAGCGCGCTGGATGTCGTGACGACTGTGCAGGCGAAAGCGAACCTCTCGAACTTCGAGTCCTTCCTCGCGTCCTACTTCGCGCCGAGCTTTACGAACTCGCGGGCGTACATCGCGGAGTTGCCGGGACAGCCCGGGGTCGCTGGTTTCCTCACCGCTGAACCCTCGCTTGGCACCTGGCTGATGTTCCCGCGCGACGAAGCAGCGACCGCGGTCTTTCGCGATGGTCGGTGGAAGCTGCCGCCCAACCCGGTCGAGTGGGTGGCAATGCCGCGCTTGGCCAAGCCACTGGGCCTCCGGCGCGATCCTGCCACCGGCCTTACCGCGGTGATCATGGCGCCCGCGGGCGACGCCTTCGCTTTGTGTACGCCGGAACAAACCGAAGGCCATTACTCGATGTATCTCTCGTTGTTTGGGCGGGATTTGAAAGCCGGCGAAACCGCCCAGGCGAGAGCACGGCTTGTCATCGGAACCGGCTTATCCAACGCAGACGCACTGAAGGCTTACACAGAATTGGTCCACCGTCCCGGCGCCAAGTGAGTCTGCCGGGAGTCGCTGCACTGCGCCCTGCAGATGGCTCAGGGTAGTGTTAAGGCACGCAGGAAGCGCAAATCCGGGCCGACCGTGTTGGGGATGACGACGTCGAACTGACTGTTGGTGGCCAATGCCGTGACAAGGGGCTGCCAGACGGACAAGTCCGGTGACACTTGAACTTCATAACGCCAATCCAGGTTCCCCTGGATAGTCACCGCGAGCGACCCGCTTTGTAGCAGGCGCGGGTTCAGCAAAATCGCCGGTTGAGGACGACCCAGTGGCAGGAAGTGAAAACTCCGGATGACGAACTCCACCTCGGAATTGCCGGCGGGCGCGTCGCCATTTACGAGCCACAGGTTGAGGCGAACGTTCTCATCGCCCGGCTGGGGCACGGCGGGCGCATCGCTAAACGTCCACTCGCGAATCACGTTCGTGGCAGCCGGTGTGGGAGAATACCAGCCCCGCTGGCTTTGGAAGCGAACGCGGTTTGTCTCCCATGTGAACATATGAGTGGATTGCGTCAGGCCCGCTGCCACAGCGTATCGCGTCAGGTGTCCGGAGACATCCCACGGCTGCACGACGAACTGCGCGTTGTTCGAGTCGCCGGCGTTTCTCCAACGGCTGCACTCGACGTCAATCTCCCGGTGCGCATAGGCCGGGTCGTCGCTCCACGTGAACAAGCCCAACACCGCGCCTGAGTTCAGATCGTTGACCGTTGACTCCAGCTCGAAGCGGTAGTGGCCACAGCCAAAGCTGCGGCGGGTGACCAACTCCGCGCATTGCCATTGGTTCGAGCGGTTCGTGATGCGCAGATGCAGCCGGCCTTGCGCGTCGAGCCAGACGTTATTCGAGCTCGACGAGAAATAGTTCGGCCCCGGCCCGACCTGCCCGGGACTGTCCTTCACCCACCAGTCATAGCCCGAGAAACTAATCTGCCGAACGGCGGGGTTGAAGCGCTCGACGGTGACGCTGGCCAGCGCCTGGGCCAGGACATTCGTGGGCAACGATGACAGTCCGGTCACACACGGTTCGCTGAAATTGGTGGTCACCAGCAACGCCGCGATCTTCGTCGCGTAGGCGTCGGCACCGCCCGTGGTGATGTCGGTGGTCCAATTCCCGTCCGCCTGAATGACCGTCAGCACGGGGTTGCAGAACGGCTTGGACCACCAGCCAGCGCCGGGTACGTAGATGAACACCGCCACGCGATGTATCGCCGGCGCTGCTTCGCGGACGCGGCCAGCGAGGTCAGCCGTCGAGCCATACGGGGGGACGCTGGTGAATTCAATGGAGGGCGCCGCGCTTGCCACCAGCCTGCCAGCCGGTAGGAGACTGGCGAGGAGGCATGCCTGGCCAACCATCGCAAAGCGCGCGCTTATGGACATGGGGCGATGGGAGCCGGGCGGCGCGCGGGAGGCAAGCCACATGTCAGATTCATCGCAGCGGGTTCTGTAGTCGCGTCGGGGAGGATCCCACCTGCAGACCACTCGGTGCGCGCAATCAGGACGAGCAAAACGTCGACCGAGCAAGGCCGCCGGCAAATTCACTTCTGCACACCGCGAATCTGGGCTATGTTCCGCCCGCGATGCACGAAGTCAGCATCATGACCGAAGCAGTGCGGCTCGCCGTGGAAACGGCGCGGGCACAGGGGGCAAAACGCATTTGTCAGTTGCGGCTGCGCGTCGGCGCCATGAGCGGAGCTGTGCCCGATGCCCTGCAGTTCGCCTTTGAAGCTGTGACCGAGGGGACCATGGCCCAGGGGGCGACCCTCGCCATCGAAGCCGTGCCCGCCACCTGGTGGTGCGCGCCCTGCGCTGCCACCTTCGACGTGGACCGCACGCTGCCAGAATGCCCGCGCTGTGGGACGTGGAGTCATGAGTTGCGCGGCGGACGGGAACTGAACATCGCTTCCATCGAGATCGAGTGATATGTGCAAAGAATGCGGATGCGGCTTGGGTGGCGACGTGAAGATCGGCGGCCACAGTCACGGTGAGGCAGATCATCACCACGCGCACGGCGGCGGGCATCAGGCCCATGAACACGGGCACGGCCATGCTCACCAGCACGAGCACGAACCAAAGACCGTCAGCATCCAACGCTCGCTGCTGGAGAAAAACGCGCGGCTCGCCGAGCGCAACCGCGGCTTCTTCCGCGCCAAGAAGCTGCTTGTGTTGAACGTGCTTTCGTCGCCCGGCTCGGGCAAGACCACCTTGATCCAGCAAACCGCCGCCGGCCTGCGCGGCAAGCTGCGGCTCGGCGTGATCGTCGGCGACCTGGCCACCGACAACGACGCGGCGCGGCTTCGTAGTGCGGGCGTGCCCGTCGTGCAAATCACCACGGGCACCGTTTGCCACCTCGAAGCCGACATGGTCGCCCGCGCCGCGGAGAAGCTGGACCTCGACGCGCTGGACGTGCTGGTGATCGAGAACGTCGGCAACCTCGTCTGCCCCGCCGATTACGATCTCGGCGAAGACCTGCGCGTGGTGTTGCTCTCGGTGACCGAGGGAGAAGACAAGCCGTTGAAGTATCCGCCCATGTTCCACTCCGCCAGCGTGGCGTTGATCACGAAGTGCGATCTGGCGGCGGCGGCGGGTTTTAATCGCGACGCCGCACTGGCCAACGTGCAACGCATCAGTCATCACGGCCGCGTGTTCGAGCTTTCGGCGAAAACCGGCGAAGGCATGTCCACGTGGCTGGAATTTCTCGCGCAACACCACGCGGCAGCGAGGGGTTGAACGAACGATCGCTGGTTTCAAAAGGCAATCGGATTGGGGTGCAGACCATGCCCCAGCCTGAAAGGTAGGAAGAAATTAGCTTGGGCGTAGAGCGCCGACGTGCCGTCGGCCTGGAACCGCCGCGCGCTAAGCCGCGCCAAAGACCGGCGCTCCAGTGTGTCTGACGAGTGCAGACGTTGCTCCCATCGGTATGGATTCGGGCTATCCCGCCTCATACCCGCTTGCGCTTCCAGTCTGGCTCCCTACGCTCGCAACGTGAGTGCCAGCCACACCGACCCAGCCACCACGCCATTGACGGCGGCGGAATCACCCGCGCGCTCCGCGTTTGTGACAACGCAGTGGTCGGCGGTGCTCGCGGCGGGGGGCGGAGATTCCGCACGTTCACACATGGCGTTGGAGCAACTTTGCCGCAACTACTGGCCGCCACTCTACGCTTACGTCCGGCGGCTCGGCCATTCGCCGCACGACGCCCAGGACCTCACGCAAGAGTTCTTCGCCCGGTTGCTGGAGGGCCACGCCATGGCCAAGGCGGACCCTGAGCGGGGACGGTTTCGTTCCTTTCTGCTCGCGTCGTTCAAGAACTTCCTCGCGCATGAGTGGGAGAAGGCCCGGGCGCAAAAACGCGGCGGGCGGGCCCAAATCCTCTCGCTCGACCTCGACACCGCCGAAACTCGCTGCGTCCAACCGACTGCGCCGGATGATGCGCCGGACCGGGCTTTTGACCGGCAATGGGCGCTCGCGCTCCTGGACCTTGTGCTGCGCCGGCTGCGGCAGGAATACGCGGACTGCGGGCGCGATGACCTGTTCCTCGCCTTGAAGGACACGCTTTCCGGTGGCCGATCGGAAATTCCGTATCGCGAGCTGGGCGCACGGCTGGCGATGAGCGAAGGCGCGGTGAAGGTGGCAGCGCATCGGTTGCGGCAGCGGTATCGCGAACTGCTGCGCGAGGAAATCGCTAACACCGTGGCTGGCCCGGAGGAAGTTGAGGAAGAGTTGCGGCAGTTGTTTGCGGCGCTGGGTGGGTGAGCAGACGGACAGTGATCGGTCCCCGGGCACCGCCGCCGCGAATGCAGGAGCAGTTGAAATCGTCCGCCGGGACGCGTTTCTGTTCGTGCGTGCTGCGCGTCGGGGACGACGCGCGGTCCTGTTGGACCGGCGCGCTGTAACCTTGGCATTTCTTTCCGGTAGTAACCGGTGTATGAACACAGAAATGTTCGCGTTTCTAGGCATGCCGGAGATCATCGTGATCTTCCTCGTGCTGCTGGGCATGGCCCTCATGGCCGCGACCGCCGCCGTGTTGCTGGTGTGGTTGCTCCGTCGCCACGAAGGGCAGCCCGAGGTCAATCCGCCGGCCCGGCAATCCGTCCAGCCGCTGCCGGAATCGGCCAGCACCTGCCCGCGCTGCGGCGCATCCTTGCCCGCCAACTCGCCGCAGGGTCTATGCCCGCGTTGTGTCATGGGCGTCGGCCTGGCGACACACACGGAAGCCCCTGGCGAAACAGGGCCGCACGGAACGAAGGTGGGCAAGCCCACTCCGTCGCCGGAAGAAATCGCCAAACACTTTCCGCAGCTCGAGATCATGGAATGCCTTGGGCGTGGTGGCATGGGCGTGGTGTACAAGGCCCGCCAGCCGAAGCTCAACCGGATGGTGGCGTTAAAGATCCTCGCGCCGGAAAAGGGCGCTGAACCGAAGTTCGCGGAGCGATTTCAGCGCGAGGCTTTGGCTCTCGCCCGGTTGAGTCACCCGAACATCGTCACGGTTCACGACTTTGGCGAGGCGGAGGGAATGTTCTACCTGCTCATGGAATATGTGGATGGCGTGAGCTTGCGCCAGACGATGCGCGAAGGGCGCATGAAACCCGAGGAAGCGCTAGCCATCGTGCCGAAGATTTGCGAGGCGCTCCAGTTCGCCCACGAGCAGGGCATCGTGCATCGCGACATCAAGCCGGAGAACGTGCTGCTCGACAGACAGGGCCGCGTGAAGATCGCAGATTTCGGGATCGCGAAGATTGTGGGTGAAGTAGGTCGGGCGGGCAGTCCTCTGCCCGCCGCAGTGCTAGAAGCAGAAGGCGGCGCGCACGGAGTGACGCGCCATACCAGTGCGCTCACCCAGGATCAGGTCCTCGGCACGCCGCATTACATGGCCCCGGAACAGGTGGAAAAGCCACAGTTGGTGGATCATCGCGCGGACATCTATTCGCTGGGTGTGGTGTTCTACGAAATGCTCACGGGCGAACTGCCGCTGGGCAAGTTCCAGCCGCCGTCAAAGAAGGTGCAGGTGGACGTGCGCTTGGATGAAGTAGTGTTGCGCGCGTTGGAGAAGAAGCCGGAACTGCGTTACCAGCAGGCCAGCGTGCTCAAGACGCAGGTGGAGACGATTGCCGGCACTGGGACAGAAGGCGTTTCCTCTCATCCGCCAAAGACAGAGCCACGTTTCTTTGATTTCACCATTGGCATGCCGCAGTTCGTCCAGCGCGATGGACAAGCGCGGTGCTATTGGCCGGGGATCTTGTTGCTGTTCTCCACAATTGGGTTTGCGGTATGCGGCTTCAATCTCGCCAGCGGCCTCATTATCTGGCTGCTGGACTTGAAACTGCCGCCCGTCATTTCGTTCATCAACCTTGGCGACCTATGGCTGTGGCTGGTCTGGCTCGTGTTCAGCGCCATCGGTCGCTTGGCGGCCTTGAACTTGGGGGCGGAGAAGATCGGCAGGGCCAGCCTTACGGCATCGAAGAGCGTGAACGTGCTTCTCGTCCTTCTGGTCGCTGCCGCTTGGGCCTTCGGATTGGGGCATCTGGCTTGGTGGTTGCGCCGCACCTCCACAACCCTGCAGGCGGACAGTGGCTTCCGGATTATTTTGGGGATCGCTCTATTGATTTTGGTCGGCTCGTTTCTGATCCGCCGCGTCTGGCGCGCTGTGAACAAGCCTCTCGCGCCCGGCGCACCGGTCGCGGCAGAGTCCGAGTCTGCTCGCCCGCCTCTCTCCCGGGCTCGCAAACGAGGGTTGTGGCTGAGTCTGGTGGTCCTGCTGGTGGTCGGATTGGTAACACTGGCTATGTGGAGTGTGCGACGGCAGGACGCAGACCGCCTTTGGGAGCAGCGGAGCTATGTGCAGCAAAAGTTGATGATCGAAACCGAGTCAAGACTTGGAGAGCTTGGCTACAGCCAAACTTGGTCAAGGACGACGGTCTCAGACGATCTTTCCAAGGCGTGGCGCGAATCCGGCCCGATGACGCGGCGCCGGACAGGTGGCGATCCGGAGTCGGTCACGAATGCGGCGGTGAGCTTGCATTATCTCGGCAACGGACGCTGGCTGGCGCTCGGTTTAGGGCAACTCTGCGAAGTCCGCTTTGAGATCAACACGCTGGCGGAGATGGCGCGCGGGCCGCTCCCCGTTCCGCCTCCGCCGCCGAGCAAGTCGTTTGACGATCTGGGGCTGCCGGTTCCACGACTGAACGTCATCGCCGGATGGAATGGGGAAACGCACGCTTTGCCGGAGCCGGTGTCTGCCGCGGAAGCATGGAAGCAGACGGAGGAATACGCAGCGTGGGAGAAGGTCCGCAATGTCCGCAGCTTTACCTTCACCAACGCCTGCGGGTACACGTTTGAAATCCAAGCTTTGATGATGGGGCAACAGGACCAACGTCCGCGACCATTGCTCGGTGAGACGAAGCTTCGCCGACCTGACGGTGTCCTGTTGGCTTCAGCGCCGGGCGCGAACGGCGCAAACCAGCATTGGGACATCAACGTCATGGATGAGGCTGGCAACGACGTGACCGCCAAGGTGTCCGTCGAACGAGCCGCCCCCGCCGCCCCGCTTCGCGTCACCGAAGTGCGCTGGCGTCCCGACACGGCAGAGGAACGGATCTGGTCCGTCAACCGCTTTGGCGTGGCCTACGCAGAAGCCGTGGTGTCGTCCGATGGTATGCGCAAGACCGTTCGGCTGATCGAGGAATTGAAAGACGCGCCTTACCCGCAGACGCCCGCCGGTGACGACACCAACGTCGGATTCGGCCCAACGCGCGAGGTCGTCTTGCGTGCCAAGGCGGACTGGACGGATTGCTTCCTCGACCTGCACACAGGCCGGGTAATCAGCGCTCCGCCGGAGTTGCTCGACAAGCTGCAGGAGACGCGCCCGCTTAATGATCGATTGCGCTCAATCACGGACTGGCTGCGGGACAGCGGCGTCGAACTGGTGGCGCCACCTGGCGAGCACATGCGGTTTGTGGACGGCAATGTCTGCGCGCTGGATACAGGGAGCGGCAGCGTGTTTGACCGGCAGACACCGCAGTCGGTTTTGAATCTGACCCAGCGCTTTCGCCCGCAGAGCGGAGCCATCACCTTTCCCCCAATCCACGGCCGAGCAGGGCCGGCCAGCAAGGAAACGGGGACGTGGTTCTTCTGCCGGAGAGAGGAAATGGCCGGAGTGATTGAGATTCTCGATCACGATCGCAATGCGAACGTGTGGAGACTGCGATACAAGCTGGTGCAGGCGATGCCTTTGACCGAGAGCGAGATGAATTCGTCGCCCGCCTTCGCGCTGGAGAAAGGGCATTGAGCTAGATGACGTGAGTGGATCAGCCTTCGACCGAGAGCAGACAAGCGGCATACTGCGCAGGGCCACGCACCATGGTGGTTGAGTGATAAGGGGCAAAAGTTTTTCGATTAACACCCGCGCCGCCGGTTGAGGCACGCTCCACGCGCGGATTAGAACGTAGCACATACCGGCCGCATGATGGACCGAGACGCGCAAGCAGAATCCGCCTTGCGCCGCGAGGAAACAACGTGCCAGCGTGTGCGACACTCAGAACGAAGGTGATAGACATGAGACTGACAAGGTGGATGGCAATAGGTTTAGCCTGCGGTTTGATCAGCGTGGGAAGCGTTCGCGCGACGGACACCCCCGGCAAATCTGCGGCGACCGGCGACGAACGCATCGGCATCTACGACTCGCGGGCGATCGCTTACGCCGAGTTCTGGACCGAGGCGCATCAACGCAAGATCAGCGAGATGGTGAAGGCAGCCAAGGCGGCCAAGAACGCCGGCGAAACGGAGCGGCTCAGAAAACTGGAGACCGAGCTGAAGGCTGAACAGGAACGCAATCATCTGCAAGTGTTCAGCACGGCGCCAGTGGAAGCGATCATGGCCGGCATGAAGGATCGCGTGGAGGCGATTCAGAAGGAGGCGGGCGTATCGCAACTGGTGTCCAAGTGGGATGACAAGACGCTCAAAGATCACGCCCGCGCCGAGCAGGTGGACGTCACCGACCTGCTGTTGCGCGGCTTCACGCTGAACGAGAAACAGCAAAAGGTCGTGGCTGATCTGCGGGCGAAGAAACCGCTTGCCCTGAAAGAGGCCGAGAAACTGATGCGGGAAGGAAAGCTCTGAACGGGCGGACATCCGCTATCAACTGAACGTGTTGGTTGCGTCACCGCAAGTTCTGGCTGTCATGCTGGCGGCGGTCTGTGGCAGGCTGCCGCACAGATGAGAACGTCCAGCCCGCCAACTGCCAATCCAGCGCCGCAGGTCTTTCCCAACACGCATTGGTCACTGGTCCTAACGGCTGGTCGCAGGGACACCCCGCGGGCGCACGAAGCGCTTTCGCGGTTGTGCGAGACTTACTGGTATCCGCTCTACGCCTATGTGCGCCGGCGCGGTCAGTCGCCCCACGATGCTCAGGACCTTACGCAGGAGTTCTTCGCGCGGCTGCTGGAGCACAACTGGCTGGCCGCGGTCGATCAGGAGCGAGGTCGGTTTCGCACCTTCCTGCTCACCGCCCTGGAGCGTTTTCTTGCGAATGAGTGGGACAAGGCCCGCGCCCAGAAGCGCGGCGGCGGGAAGCCGGTCTTGCCGCTGCAATTCGACACTGCCGAAACGCGCTTCAGCGCCGAGCCAGCCGACACCCGCACGCCGGAACAGACCTTCGAGCGGCGTTGGGCGCTGACGCTGCTGGACGAGGTGTTGCGCAGGTTGGAAGCGGAGCAACGTGCCGAGGGCAAGGCGGAACACTTCGCCACGCTCAAGCAGTGCCTCGTGGGCGACCGTGCGTCGTTGCCCTACGATCAAATCGCGCAGGCGACCGGTCTCAGCGAAGGGGCGGTAAAAGTGGCGGTGCATCGCCTCCGCGTGCGCTACCGGGAGCTGCTCCGCGCCGAAATCGCCAACACCGTGGCGTCGGCCGATGAAGTGGACGTTGAAATGCGGCATCTCTTTAACGTGCTGACAGGGGGATGAAATCCGAAATCCGAAATCCCAAGCACGGCAGAACAGCCACGGCTGGTTCAAGCAAGGAGCGCGGACAGCCTTGTCCGCGCTGCTTTCGTCGGTCTTCTTCTACCAGCCGCGACAGGACAGCGGTCGAGCGCCTGGCGGATAGACTCCTGGAGTGGTTCGGGCAAGGGCCGGCTTGGTATTCGGTCTTCGGACTTCGGCATTCCTTCGGTTTTCGACCTTCGGGTTTGAATTCCTGTAACCTGCCGCTCCCGGTTGCTTAAGAAGACAGATGGAAGCAGGATCATGGAAACGAAACGCATCTGTCAAAGTTGCGGGCGACCTCTGGCGGACGATGCGCCGCAGGGGATGTGCCCGGAGTGCCTCATAAGGGCGGGCTTCGGTACGGGCATTGTGCCCGAACCCGGCGCGCCCACCAGCCAGCCGCCGTTCACGCCGCCGCCGCTGGCGGAGATGGCGAAGCTATTTCCGCAGTTCGAGATTACCGAGCTGCTGGGGCGAGGTGGCATGGGCGCGGTCTATCGGGCGCGCCAGCCCGCTCTGGATCGTTGGGTGGCGCTGAAAGTCCTGCCACCACAGTCCACCTCGAAGCCGGGTTTTGCCGAGCGGTTCAATCGCGAAGCGCGGGCGCTGGCCCGCCTGAGCCACCCGAACATCGTGGCGGTGCATGAATTTGGCGAGGTGGGCGGCATGCCGTATTTTGTGATGGAATACGTCGAGGGCGTAACGCTGCGGCAGTTGGTGCGGGAGCGCCGGCTCGAACCGCGCGAGGCGCTGAAGATCGTGCCTCAAATCTGCGAAGCCCTGCAGTTCGCCCACGACGAAGGCGTCGTCCATCGCGACATCAAGCCGGAGAACATCCTGCTCGACAAACAAGGCCGGGTGAAGATCGCGGACTTTGGCATCGCAAAACTGCTGGAGCGCGGCTGTCCCAGCCGCAGCGGGAGCGGGAGTTCCGAGGTTGGCGGAGAAGTAGGAGCGTCACATTCAGTTGGAAGTGCTGCGGCTGAGACAGCCGCGCTCCAAGCCGGTCTCACACAAAACCAGGTCCTCGGTACGCCGCATTACATGGCGCCGGAGCAGGTGGAAAGACCGGCGACCGTGGATCATCGCGCCGACATTTATTCGTTGGGCGTGGTGTTCTACGAAATGCTCACTGGCGAGCTGCCATTGGGAAGGTTTCAGCCACCGTCGAAGAAGGTTCAAGTGGACGTGCGGCTCGACGAAGTTGTCCTGCACGCGTTGGAAAAGGAACCGGAGCGCCGTTATCAGCACGCCAGCGAAGTGAAGACGGCCGTCGAGAACCTCTCGACACCAAATGGTAGTCCAGCGGTGGCGGCACGACTTGGCGCGATCCCGCAGCCGGCATTTGCAGACAAAACCGCTCCTTCAAAGCGACGCGTCCCTTGGCAAATCTGGGTGGCGACGGCGCTGTTGGCGCTGGAAGGCATCGGCAACTTGTTTGCCATCCCGCGCCAACCGCAGGCAGCCGTGTGGCTGCTGGCGAAGGTCCTCTTCATCACCGGCCTGCTGCTCGGTTGGCGACCTGTGTTCGTCTTGAACCTCGTCGTCGCTGGCATCCACGTGGTTTACTTCGCCGCCGTTTCCATTCCCGTGGCGCTGATGAACCTCGTTCTGATGGTGCTCGTCGGCTCGGCGTATCGGTTCTACTTCAACGGAGCACAAGGCGCGTCGCGCCCTGCCGCCGAGGACGAGGCGACGTTGCCGCCGGAGCAAGCGACTCCCAACGCCGCCTCAGCCACCGCAACGAAGTCGCCGCGGCAAAACACGGCGCTACTGATCCTGGGTGCCGGCTTCGTGCTGCCCTCGGTGTTGTTCATTTGGTTTCTGCTCGCGGGTCATCGGCTCTATGGCGTGGACCTCGATGCCGATGTGCAGTTCTGGCTGGGTGTCGCCGGTCTGCCGATGAGTGCCGCGTTGGGATTGATGCTGGCGTGGCTCGGGCATTTGGCCTGCCGTAACGCCGGCTGGTTGTCGGGTTTGGATAGCAGGCCCGGACGCTGGTGTCCGCAAGCATGGGTGGCGGCGGCCTTGCTCGCCGTCAGCCTGCCCTTCGCAGGCGGGGCTGCGGTGATGGCGCAGCTCATCTCCAAGGACACGAGCGGTTGGCATCCGGCCAGCGGTGAATTCTGGCTCGTGATGCTGGTGGCCGCAGGCACGCTGATGACGTTGTTCTCTTCCACGCTGCTGGGGATCACGGCTGCGAGTAAGATCCGTCGCGGCCAGCCGCTACTGCGCGGACGTTGGCCCGCGATGGCGGCAGCCTTGTATTGGCCGGCAGTTCTGGTGTTGGTTGGCAGCCTGTTGGCACTTCCGGGTGGCGCGGACAGCGAGCCCAACCTCCTCGTCACCGGAACAGTGGCGGATGCGGAAACAGGTAAGCCGATTGCCGGCGCGCGCGTGGACGATTCGCGCTACGGCCCCAACCGCGTTCCCCAAGAAGCATGGACGGACGAAGGCGGGCGGTACGAGTTGCGGACCTGGTATGAGGAGCACACGATCTCGGCGTCCGCGCCCGGCTACGAACCCGACCTCCAGACCCTGCTGACCAAGCCGTTCGGGAAGGAGAAAGTGACGCAGATGGACTTCAAGTTACGCGCAATCGCCAAACCAGCCCCCACATCCAAGTCTGGCGTGGACCAAAGCGCTGCTCAGGAGATCGCGCGACTGAAACTCCAGAATGCCGAACAGGAACTGAAGATTGCGGAGAACAAGTTCTCCGTGGGCGTCATGACGAAATATGACCTCCAGAAGATCCAGTGGCTGCGCGATATCGCAGTGGCGGAGGTCCAGGGCGATGTGCTGGAAGTCGCTCGGCTCAAATTGGCGATCGCCGAACTGGAGCTGCAGGTGGCCGACCAGAAGCGTTCTGTCGGCAAGGCCACGCCGCAGGACTGCGAGCAGGCCAGGCTCGCCCGCGATATCGAGATGGTCCGGTTCAAACAAACCCAAAACGCTCGCAGCAGCGCAACCAACTCAGCACCTGACAGCGCAGGTCGAAGCGAACTCAGATTCTCCGCCAAAGGAGATCGCGTCGTGGTGGAATCATCCGATGGCCACAAGCTGACCGCCGACGATGTCAGGCTTGGCACCAACGACACGCTGGTGGCCAAGGGCAATGGGATTCTCGAGAGGCAGGAACGAAACCTGGAAATGCCGCCCCCCGCCAACCAGCCCTCCAACATCACGAGCGGACGCGCGATTCGAGCACCTTCCGAGGCGCCGAGCACCAACTCTCCGCCGAAGTGAATTCACTTGGGCGGTTTGAGCTGAGCGGCGGCGACCATCAAGCGAACCGCTTGGTTGCATTTGCTCTCCGGATTGCCGGGCGATTGATCGTGGTCGTTGACGCCTGAATCGTTCCAGCAGACAACGAGGTCAAGACTGGGAAGAACCCACAGCGCGCGTTGACCGCCGTGACCGCTGGCCACAAACGTGTCGGGCGGCGCGTCCACGAACAAGCGTTGGCCGGTTTGGTTCGTGCCGTTGAGCCACCAGTTGAAGCTGTAGTAGCCCGGCCCCACCGGCGTGATGTTCTTGGTGCCCCCAACGGCCCGTTGACCCGGCAGCATTGCGGCATCCCGGCCACCGGTCACTGGAATCGCCAGCGGCAGCGGGCTGCTGATGGCCATACGAACCAGTTCGGGTTTCAGGAGTTGCCGGTCGCGCCACTTGCCGCCGCGCAGGTAAAGCAATCCAAGCCGCGCGAAATCCCGGCAGGACAGCGCCAGCCGGCCCGGGCGGTCCTTCGCCCCAAACGCGTTGAATGTGTGCCGGTCCTCAAATTGCAGCGGGCCGGCCAGCCTCGATTGCAGAACCGCGTCGCCATCCAGCTGATAGACTCGGTTCATCAGGGTGTCGTAGTAGAGCGCCAGGGCATAGTCGTTGTAGGCGTAGGCGACGCCCGGTTTCTCTGCCAGACCGTAGCCAGACGTTTGCGAAGCCAGGTGACGCCAGGTGATCGCGGCGTCTTTGCCATCGTTCAGGGTTTTCAGTCGCGGCTCAAAATCCGCGACCGCACTGTCCACGCTTGGCAGCTTTCCTTCTTGAACGGCGATCAACATCAGCGTGCTGAGCAGTGGCTTGAACGCCGACGCCACGTCGCTGCTTTTCGCCACCTCGCCCCACGTGTAAACCAGAAACCCCTGCCGCACGACACAGCCACGGCCGCCGACGAGCCCACGCAGTTGATCCAACTTGTCCGCCGTTAAGCCCGCGGATTCAGGCGAGCGGGTTTCCCAGTGTTCGGCGGGGAACACATCCTTGGCCGCGCCAATTCCAGCAAGACTCAGGAGAGCGAGAGCGAGCAGCACCAGCGGTTTCATGTGCCCGATGCTAGCAGCGGCGGCGGCGCAATCCCAGCTCAGGCGGCGCCACACGTGAGGACAAGGCGTTCCTCAATCTGGGTGGTGCTGGCTTGGCGAAAGCAACCTTTTTGCAGGATTTGCACTTGGCAGACGTGTCCAAAGTGAATGAACTCTGTCAACATCATGAAAACGAGACTTCCACAGTTGTTCACCCTGTTTGCGGGCGCAGTCCTGCTGCTCGCGGCGAACGGTCACAGCCAAGGCGTCCCAGCCCCCGCGCCGCTCCCCGCACCAGGCGCGGTGGACCCCACCACGGGCCTGCCCATCCGGCCCTCCGCACCTGAGCTGATCGCGTTTAGCAATGCGGTCGAGAAGATGCGGGTGGAGGCGAACTTCGACGCCATTCCGTTGTCGGAAGTTGTGCAATGGCTGTGGAAGACGTTTCCGGAAGTGAATTTTGTTTTGCCTCAGAGTGTGGCGGACTTGAATCCACCAGTGAGTCTGCGGCTGCGGGCGGTTGGGTTACGCGACATCCTCGAAGCCATCAACATCGCCACCGACGGTGCGGTCGGCTACGAGGTGCGCAGTTCCACCTTGGTGGCCTTCCTTTCGCGAGCGGGGGCGGCTTTTGGTGGCGGAGGCTATGGCGCAGGCTATGGCGTAGGCTTCGCGGGCCAAGCCCTGCCTGGCGTGGCGATCGAACCCCCGCCCACGTACCAAGTGATGAACCTGCGGGAGGTGCTCCGGCTCAAAGACCCGGAAGCGATCCGCCGCACCTTGGATACGATCAAAGAGATCACCGGCCGGACGTTGGAGATCATGGCCGCGGATTCCCCGGGGTCGCGCCCCAGCCAGCCAATCAAGTCGTTCGATTACCATGAAGGCTCGGGCGTGCTGGTCATCATCGGCCAACCTACCGCGATCAAGGTGGCGATGGATGTGATCCGCAACCTCCGGACGCAAGACTCAGGTGGGGGAGGCGGTAATACCGGTGGGGCCGAGCCGGCCGAAAAGCAGCCGGCGACAAAGGCTTCGACCGGCGACGCCAAGTAACCGGGCGTGACCCAGACCCTCGACATCGTGAGCCCGACCTTGCCCGCGGCAGGCACGGCGGCGCCCGACGTGGCGCCAGCCGTGCCTTCGCAACGGAGCATCGCGGCGCTTACGCGAGGTCTGGCGGCGGGCGACGAGGCGGCGTTTCGCGAGTTCCACCGGCGTTACTTCGACCGCCTATTGCGGCTGGCCCTGGTGCTCACCCGCGGCGATCAGGCCGCCGCCGGGGACGTGGTTCAAGACACCTTCTGCCGGGTGGTCCGCCACGCGCGCCGGTTCGATGACGAGGAAGTCTTCTGGTGCTGGCTGGCCGCGTTGGCGCGCAGCGCGGCGCACGATGCCGGGCGCAAACGGCGTCGCTACCTGGCGCTGCTGGAGAACTACGTGCGCCGCTGGTTGCCACTGCAAACGGAACCCGCCGTGGAGCACGAACAGCTTCTGGATGCATGGGCGGCGGAGTGTCTGGACGAACTCGACCCAGTGGACCGCGCGCTGGTCGAGGGCAAATACCTGGAGCGCCAGAGCGTCCGGGAACTGGCCGAGCGCGCGGACCTGACGGAAAAAGCGGTCGAATCGCGCCTCAGCCGGCTGCGGCAGCACTTGCGCGCCCGGCTGCTCGACCGGTTGCGGGAGGATGAACGATGAGTGATTTCAAACATGATCCGTTGTTGAACGAACTGCTGTCCGGCGAGGAAGCGGCGGCATACCGTGCGGCTTCTTTGGAACAGATGCTCGCGCAGGCGCGCGACCGTCGTCGCCAACGCCAGACACGCCGTCTCGCCGTGCTGGCGACCGTGCCCGCTCTGCTGGTGCTGGTGTTGGTCTTTACGCGCCCGCCGGCCCCTGTGACTCAAGTCGCAGGAAACGAGTCTCCCAGCACAGCCACCGCCACCGCCGACGTGGCTACCGCGGAGTCCGCTGCTGCGAAGGACGGCGCCACGGTGCGGTTCATCTCCGACGATGAACTCCTCAACCTGTTCCCCGGACGCGCAGTGGCCTTGATCGGCCCTCCGGGCCAGCAGCAATTCGTCTTCCTGGATCAGAAGCGTCGGACTCCGACCGCCAACCGGTGACGGTGCGTGCTGGACGTTCCCGGCCAGTGGACGTCACCCCGGCATCCCGTTCCGGGTGCGCAGTTGCTCCGCCGCCTTCCGAATACCCGCCGCAATGTCCGGCATCTGAAAATCCTCGAGGAGCGGCCGGGTAACGCGCTGGGGAACGTCGCGGCGGCGAAGGCGTTGCTGCGCTGGAGCGCTACGGAACGCGAGGCGTGGCTGGACGCGGTGATCAACGATCCGCTGCTGCCGGGCCGGATTCTGCCGTCGGATTATCTGGGGCAACGAGAGCGGTGGCCGTCTGCCAAGGCCGACGGCGGGTGGAAGTGCTCCGGGCCGCCAACCGGCAACTCCGCACTTTCAACGCTGCAAAAACCGGCGCAGGCCGCGCGTGACGCAGGACAACCTTTTGTTGCATATGTAACATGAAGTTGGGTGAGACTGCGGCAGTATACTCAGACTCCGCCGCTGAGATTGTCGAGGCGAGTAGCCAGCCAACGAATGCCACCTGCATTCAGCCGGTGCGGGTAGACGCACAAGAAGCACAGGAGAAAAATCGGGAATTCCTTAATCAACCTCGGCAAGTCGTTACCACGCGATTCGAACGCCGCTTTCTTAAGGGTGTCCCAGTTCTGCCTTCGGATGACCTGTCTTTCCCAATCCGTTCCTTGCGAAGACCGCCAAAGGTAAAACTGCCATCTGTGAGCAGGAACAAACGATGAGAAGGCAATCTTTGTAATGCTCGGCCAGAGGAGCTTGAGTTGCTGCTTCAGATTTGTCCGCGCTGCCAAGTGGAGCAGGGCCTCCAGTGTGTGGGAATGGCCGGCAAACGTGTCGTCGAGCGGTTCATCGCTTAGGCCAGTAAGATGAGGCAGGATTTCGTCCACAGAGTAGTATGGGTTCGCTAGGAAGGATTTCCCTCGCGGCTTGTTCAAAGTTGTGATTGCTGAGACTAACTGTAGTAACATGCCATCGCTACGAATGCTGCCGTCAATCCGCGACTGGTAGAAGTGCCAAGCCAAAAACTGAGGGGCTGCGTATTCACCCCAAAGAACCATTTTGCCCGAGTTTCGCAGACAAAACTCTCTGATGAATGTATCCGATGCCTCAGACAGACCTTGCGCATCTCGCCAGAGTGCGAGCAGGCTCATCAAGCTGACGAGGTATGTAATTCTCGGCCGTTGCACAAGATGGTCGGTCAGCGGATCGCCTTCGACTAAATGCTTTCGCTCGCGAAGCTCTTCACACAATCGTCCTAACGCATTCAGCATCGACATCAACGCAATGTCGAATTCGCCCTTCCAGACCTTTGGAGGCAAATTCCATCGCTCCGCTGCCGCAAGGATGCAGGCCGCGCATATCGTCCATGCTTCAAATTCGGCAGCGTGGTTGTCGGCATTCGAGAAGGACGAAGTGGCAAGCGCATTGAGAATCGCCGCGTTGGCAATCGCGCGCCCAGCCTCCTGCACTGTGGGCTTTTGTTTCCCGTGCAAGCTCAAGGCGCTTTCGAGAAGTGGAGCGAGTTTGTCCTTCGGCAAGGTCTCGCGCCCCGTCATCAGGAACATCTCAATGAGGGTTTTGGTTTGCGGAATGTCGGGCGGCCAGAAATTCGTCTGGAGCTTCTTAAACATCCGGAAGAGCTCTCCCATCAGGATGGTCCGGATGCGGTGTCTCGGGTGAGCGCGATTGAAATCGTCAATGGCTCGGATGACCTCTTCCTCAAGTTCCCCGTTTACAACCAAGTATGAGCGGTGTGCTTTTGTGCTTGAGACGGAGGGGTGAACCACTTTTCCAAGTGCGAGGTCAACAATCTGCTTGCTGATTTCATCTCGCCACTTTTTCAGTCCGATTTTTCCACCATGCGCGCCCTTCAACTGATAGGCACAGGGAATCCCGTCCGGCGCAATGGTGATTACATCCTTGCCCATCTCCATGCCACAATGGCGAGAGAGATGGAGGACCGTGTGGCCTTCCAATGACAAGGCGTGGCAGAAGGGTAATTGAAACGTGCGCTCGTTTGCCTTAGCCAACCAGTTTTCGACGACTCTCTCGATCACGCCAATCGCTCCTTTTCTTGCTGATCATCTCCTCCACTTTCTTGCGAAGGGTCGGGTCAGCCTCAATTTGGTCCACAACCTTCTTAAAAGTCTCAAACGCTTCCTTTCCGCAAACGATTGACGGCATGTATGGGTTGCCTTCGTCGTCAAACTCCGTCTGAATTTGCTCGAACAGTTGGATGAACACCTCTGGCGTTAGCGGTTTACCGCCAAGATTAACCGAGTTGCCGACGCTGCTGACGACTTGATCGACCTTCTCAAACATAGCCTTGCTCTGCTGGAAGTGCATTTGGTCTGCCTGCTGCTGAACCATGCGAGCGACATCTTCAGTTTTTGCGTTTTCGAGTTCCTTGACGTTGAGCTTCATTTCGCTCTTAAACGTCATGAATTTTGAGACATCGACTGAACCATCTTCACGCGCAATGCCCATCCTGTTTCCTTCAAAGAACCGACGCTTCGGAATTTGGGAGAAGAATCCACGGTTTGGCATCTTAGAGAACGACCGCAGCAAGAGCTTGCGGAGCATTTCTTTACTTTCAGGATAATCAGGAAGCATTTCGCAATGCGGATTCTATTGACCGCTGAAAAGCTTTTCCACCTTCGCCTTCACGCTTTCATCCATCTTGATGAGCGGCGGCCAGGGGCGTTTGAAACCTTCGCCCGGAATCTTCTTCGTCGCGTCAATGCGGAGTTTGCTGCCGCTGGCGATTTCGCTGGTGGCGTGGTCGAGCACGTCGGACGGGCCTTTGTTGAAGATGCTGTCGCGTTGCGGATCGGTGTTGGGGCAGAGGCGAAAGAAAACTTCGCTGGTGTTGTACATGTTCTCTTCCTGGCTGCCATGCGTCGAATCCTCTCTCCGCCGCCGCCCCAAATCCAGCCCGGAATTGTTCGGCCCCCGAGTCGTTAACTCAGTCTCCGCGCCCAGTAGCCCGGTCTGCGGCTCAAGTGCGCCACCGCCACAATCCAGATGCGGTCAGGCTGGATTTCATAGACAACCCTGAAGGGAAACCGTTTGGTCGGGAAGCTCCGTGTGCCGTGGGAACCTAACTGACCCAATTCGGGCTGTGCCCGGACGAACTCCACGACCGCCTCGACTTCCGTCAGGAACTCGTCTCCCAACCCGGCCCTACGCCCGTCGTAAAACAGGGCCGAGTCAACGAGTTCTCGGGCGGCGAGCCGATGATAGACCACGCGCATCATGGAGCGTTCGACGAGCCTCGGTCATTGCTTCCTCCGCCGGTATTCCTTCGACACGCCCAGCGCGAATGTCCTTCACCCGCGCCCCGATTTCATCATCCCAAGCCGCTTTAATATCCGGCGTGGCAAAGCCTTCGACGCTGGCGACCAATTCCTCGGCAAGTTCAATCCGACGTCGGGCCGGCCATTTCATCACCTGCTTCGCGAGCGTTTCCTGAGCGGTCGTCATGGGTGGATTGTCGAGCAGGGTTGGAGGTTTGGCAAGGGGGCAGCGAATCCCGCGCATTCGTTCACGGCTTGCCTTGCGTGCGCTTGGCGATGAGTTGACGGACCCGCCCGGCGTCTTGCTTCGTCCAAGGAGTGGCCGGCCCCGTGAAGCCCTTCTCGATCTCCTCCCGCAGCCAGGTCAGGCGTTGCTGTCGTTCATCATCCGCTTCCAGCCGGCGCAGACCGTCCCGGACGACTTCTTCGGCGGAGCCGTACGCCCCACTCTTGACCTTGCGGGAGATGAAGCGCTCATGACGCGGTGTGAGAACGATGTTCATACGGCAAAGGTGTTGCCACCCAGCCGATGGGTTGTCAATCCGGTTCAGCGATTTCCTCCGGGGTCATCCCGCGGTCCTCGCTACCTGTTTCGGGTGTTCTCTTCCTGGCGGCCATGCGTCGCATCCTCTTTCCGCCGCCGCCCCAAATCCAGCCCGGAATTGGCCGCGCCGCTTAGCCTCACGCGAAGCGTCTTGGACTGCGGCCGCCCTCTGCCGCTTTCACCTCGCAACGCACACCGCAGAACCGACCGCCACGCCAAAGCGCCGGAGGGCCGGCGCACTCCAAAACGCTGGTGCGTTGAACTGAGTACTGACTGGCATATCAGTGCCCAGTGGCCAATACGGCGTGGAACCATTCTCTCCATCAGGTGAGTCTCAACTTCTGGCTTCCCACGCAGGCCTGCGCGCGGCATTGTCGCGTTATGCCAGCGCCCAAGACACCTTGGCCTCACGCACCAACACACCGACTCTCCGATCGCGGCACTTACTTCGTCACCGCCTCCACTTATCGAAAGGCGCACCATTTTCGCGGCGCAGCACGACTGCGCGTTCTGCACCGTGGCTTACTGACCGTGGCGCGACAGTTCGCCTGGCAACTGGAGGCTTGGGCTGTTTTCTCCAATCACTACCACTTTGTCGGCCATTCGCCTGCGGATGCGCCTGATGCTTCCAGTTTGAGTGCCATGCTCAGCGTGTTGCACGTGAAGACTGCCGAGTGGGTCAACAAGCTGGACACCACTCCGGGCCGGCAGGTCTGGTTCAACTACCGTGAGACCAAACTCACCCATCAGCGCTCGTATCTGGCGCGGTTGAACTACGTGCATCAGAACGCTGTGAAACATGGCTTGGTGCCAGTGGCATGCCAATACCCGTGGTGCTCGGCGGCGTGGTTTGAACGCGTTGCTTCGCCCGCCATGGTGAACTCCATCTACCGGTTCAAGATAGATCACGTGTCGATCGAGGATGACTTCGCGCCGGATTCTGACTGGCAACCGAGGTGAACTCACGCGAAGCGTCTCGGAGTGCGGCAGCCCCCTGCCGCTTTCGGCCTGGCGCGCGTGGTCACTGAATCGCGCACCTTCGCCGCCTCACCTTAAAGCGCCGGAGGACCGGCGCACTCCACGACGCTGGCGCGCACTTCGGAACCAGCGGAGTCCCTGGGCCTTGCTTCCTTGCGCGCCGCTTCAGCCAATCCGCTCTTCGGCGTCTGCTTGCGGTCGTTCCCCATCCGCCCTTCCCGGTCGCGGGATAGGAATGGAATTGAGGTGGCGAGCCTTCTCGCGACGCTCCATGGCGCATGGCATGCCTCGCGCATATTCGGAACAGTTGCGGGCTGGAGTCAACCGAAGCTTGCCTGCGGGAGTCGCCGCCGCTTACTCTGCTGTCGGGCCGCAGCCGGGGACGCCCCCGCGGCCCGATCGCATGTTACCCTTTTTGAGGTCCAAGCAGAAGCGGGAGCACCAGCGGTTTTACCTTCTGCCGGGAATGGGCGGACGGGCATATCACCGCAAGCAACGGCGCTTTGGCATTGCCGCGATCATCGTGGGCCTGCTGGCCTCGGCCGCGCTGGCTGCCGCGATGTACTTCATCAATACCCGGATGGGGAAATAATCCGGCAGCAGGTCTTCGGTCAGACAAAGAGGCTTGTCCGCCGCAGGTTCACGGCGTCAATCAATCCCTGGTCCGTCAGCTTCAATTCCGGGATCGGCGACAGGCTCAGGAAGGAGAGTGTCATGAATGGCGCGGCCAGGTCGCAGCCCAACGCCTGCGCCGCCGTGTTCAATCCTTCCATGCGGCTGATAACTTCCTCCAGCGGCCGGTCAGAAACCAAGCCCGCGATGGGCAAACCCAGTTCCGCCACCACCCGCCCCTCCCGCACCACCACCTGTCCGCCCTGCAATTGGTCGAGTGCTTCGATGGCGCAGATGATGTCCGCATCGTCCACGCCGACCACGACCACATTGTGCGCGTCGTGCGCCACCGTCGAGCCGAGCGCGCCCTTCTTGAGGTTGAAACCGCGCACGAAACCCACGCCCACGTTCCCGGTGGCGCGATGGCGCTCAACGACCACCAGCTTCAGTATGTCGCGCTCCACATCCGTCACCACCTTGCCGCCGGTCGTTTTCGGCGAGACGAGCGCCTGTTTCGTAATGATCTGCTCGGGCACAATCTCGATCACACGAATCTGGCCGGTCGTGCGGGCCGCAACTTCCAGATCGGTGGGCCGGTAGCGGAGGTTCATGGTGCTGCGGGGTAACGGCACGGGCGGCGGCGGCGGCGCCAGGTGCATGCCGTTCTCCGCCACCAGAAGACCCTTCTTCCAGGTCTGGCGGATGCGAAACGCCTTCGGATCGTCGAACACGATGAAGTCCGCCCAATTGCGCGGGGCGATCGCGCCATAGTTGCGGAGGCAGTAATGGCGTGCCGTGTTGATGGTGGCCATTTGCAGGGCGGAAATCAGCGGCAAGCCGCGCTCGACCGCCTTGCGCACGGCGTGGTCAATGTGGCCCTCCTTGACGAGGTCGCTGGCCAGCTTGTCGTCTGTGGCGAAAGAGCAGTTGGCCGCGTTGTGCGGGTTGATCAGCGGGAGGAGCGCGGCGAGATTTCGCTCCGTGCTGCCTTCGCGCAGGAGGATGTGCATGCCGAGCCGAAGCTTCTCCGCGGCTTCGTCAAGCTCGGTGGATTCGTGATCCGAGCGCACGCCGGCGAGCACGTAGGCATTCAAGTTCTTGCCGCGCAAACCCGGCGCGTGGCCGTCAATCGCCTTCCCTTTGCCCGCCTTGATCTTCGCCAGCTCGGTTTCGTGGCCGAGATAGACGCCGGGATAGTTCATCAGCTCGGCGATGCCTGCGATGCGTTCGTCGGCAATCATCAGGCGCAAATCGTCCGGCGTGATGCGCGCGCCCGCGGTTTCCAGCGGCGTGGCCGGAACGCAGCTTGGCAGCATGATGAAGAAATCCACGGGCAGGTGCTTGCTCGATTCCAGCACATAGCGGATGCCGTCCAGGCCCAGCACGTTGGCGTATTCGTGCGGGTCAATCACGGCCACGCCCGTGCCGTGCGGCACGACCGCACGCACAAACTCAGCCGCGGTAAGCATCGAGCTTTCGATGTGGAAGTGCCCGTCAATCAAACTCGGCGCGAGGTGCGCTCCGGCCAGGTCCACGACCTTCTTCGCCTCGTAATCGCCGAAGCCGACGACGCGGCCATCGTCCACGGCGATATTCGCGGGGTGGATTTCGCCACTCAGGACGTTGACGAGGCGGGCGTTCTTGAGCAGTAATTCCGCCGGCTTCTCCCCGCGGGCGATGCTGAGCTTCTGCTGGACGTTGCGCATGGTTGGTAGGCGTGAACCTAACCCATGCGGCTGCGAACGAAAACGAAATATGCCAGCAACACGACCGCCAGCAGATAGGTGAGCCAGCCCACGCCACGCCCCCGGCCGGCCAGCAGCTTGATCAGCGGATACGCGATGAACCCCAGCGCCAGCCCGTCGGCGATGGAGAATGACAGGGGGATGCCGATCAACACCAGGAAGGCGGGCACTGCTTCGGTCGCGTCGTTCCATTCGATCCGGGCGACGTTTTGCATCATCAGCGCGCCGACGATCACCAACGCCGGGGCGGTGATGGGTGGGTAGCTGCCGACCATCGCAATCACCGGCCCGAAGAACAACGCAAGCAGGAACAACAACGCCACCACCAATCCGGTCAACCCTGTGCGCCCGCCTTGTTCCACGCCGGCGGCGCTCTCGATGAAGCTCGTCACCGTGCTCGTCCCCATGGCCGCGCCCGCCACCGTGCCGACCGCGTCCGACACCATCGCTTGCCGGGCACGCGGCAGGCGGTTGTCGCGCATGAACCCAGCCTGCTCGCACACGCCGATGAGTGTGCCGATGGCATCGAACATCAGCATGAATAGGAACACAAAGATGAAGGGGAGCATCTTCGGCGAAACGGCGCCGGCGAGGTCCATTTGCAGGAACGTCGGGGCGAGCGACGGCGGCGCGGCAACCAGCGCGGAGGCAAATTGAAACTGCGTGGCCAGCTTGGATTCGGCGATGAGCGGCGACTGGGTGAAGGCCTCCGGCAGGTTCAGCACGGCTGCTTTGAAAACCACTGCGGCCAGCGTGGCCGCAACCATGCCCCACAGGATCGAGCCGCGCACCCGGCGCGCGTGTAGGACCGCGGTCGTCATCAGGCCGAAAAAGAAAATCAGCAGGTCCGGCGAGGCGAAGTGCGGGTTGAGCTTCACCGCCGTGCCTGGGTCTTTCAAGATGAGTCCCGCGTTCTGCAGGCCGATGAAGGCAATGAACAGCCCGATGCCGCCGGCGATGCCATGTTTGAGGCTTGGGCTGACCGCATTGAAAACCAATTCGCGCACGCCCACGAGAGACAAGATCAGGAATAGCAGGCCCGAGATGAAGACCGCTCCCAGCGCCACCTGCCAGGGATTTGTGAAACCCGCGGCTGCGGCCGCCGGTACGGCGGAGAAGACAAAGAAGAAGTTCTCCCCCATGCCGGGCGCCTGGGCGATGGGATAGCGCGCGAGCAGCGCCATCAGGACGGTGGCCAGCGCGGCCGAAAGGCACGTTGCGGCCATCACCGCGCCGAAATCCATGCCCGTTTCCCGGCCGAACATCTTCCCGGAAAGCACCGCGGGCTGAACCACGATGATGTAGGCCATCGTCAGGAAAGTGGTGACTCCCGCCAGTGCCTCAGTGCGCACGGTGGTGCCGTTTTCCGCGAGACGAAAGAAGCGATCTAACATAGTCGGCGAAAGCGCGGCAATTGTTTATTCTGTCGGTGACTGCTGTTTGGAGACGTTTAAGAACTCACGAACGTGAATCAAGTCGAGCGGTCAAGCGATTCTGTAATCCGACGCGTCGCTATGACTTGGTCATAGACGGTGCGTACTCCACCGCGCCGAACCTGAGCCCCGTGGCAACCGAATCTCCCAACATGACCCGTTGGTAGTTACGGTCAGGATTTCCAGATCCTGCTCAGCCTGTGACAACGCTCCTGCGTGGAACAAGTTTGTCATGTAAGCAGCTCTCTCAGTGAGATCATACTCGAATGAACCTGTGCCGGTGTTTGCGTCCAGGTCGTTGCGTTCCTCGATAGCCCGAGCTGATGCTGGCAACATTGGTGGCAGCCACCCTCGATCAAACGCCCGTCGCGACTTCGCCTCCTCCAAAGTTGCGAAATGAGTCGTGACCACATCCCGGCACCCCGTTAATACCAGCGCAGCGAATATGGCAAGAGTGCGTTGCATGCTGCCTCGAACGATTAGGCGTCCATGTCCGAACCGGCACTCGTAATTGGCGCGATCACCGCGGCTTGGCCTGCTTGAGCGACTTGCGAGCAGGCGGAGCCGGCTTCCGGGCTTTGACTTGCTGCAATTGCCCGCGAGCGGCGGCGAGTTGCACCTGCACCCGCTCGAGTTCGCGATTCAACTGCGCACCGGACCGCCGGGCGGTGGCGAGTTCGCGCGCGTGTCGGCGAAGTTCGAGCTGGGTGACGACGTGCCGGGCCAGCACCCGCAACGCCTGGCATTGGTCGGGAGTCAACTGGCGCGGCATCCGGTCAATCACACACAACGTCCCGAGCGCGTAGCCGTCCGGTGTCACCAGCGGCGCGCCGGCGTAAAACCGGATCTTCGGATCGGAGGTGACCAGTGGACTTTTGGCAAACCGCGGATCGAGCGTCGCGTCAGGAATGATAAAGAGGTCTTCCTGCAAGATGGCGTGGGCGCAGAAGGAGATGTCCCGGGCAGTTTCGGTCTGGCGCACCCCCACCCGGGCCTTGAACCATTGCCGGTTTTCGTCCACCAGCGAGATGAGGGCGATGGGCGCGCCGCAAATCCGGGCGGCCAGCTCGGTGAGATCGTCGAACACTTCCTCCGGGACGGTATCGAGCACGTCGTATTGCCAGAGGACCTTGAGTCGCTGTTTCTCGTTCTTAGGCACAGGTGTAATCATGGTTAATCCACGGATCAGCGCGGCTCACCGTAGGGATTCCGACCGCCGAAACCAAGCTCTTTTGCGGGGGACCGCGTCGTGCCTCAGTTCTCCGCAGTAGGCAGGGCGCGACCAGCGGCTCGTTGATGAAAACTCGCCGCGCGTGAGACCGGCCGGGTCCTGCGGGAAATCACTTCCCTGCGGGGATGGACTTGGCTACGGTGGAAGCACCCTCGACGGTCGGTCGCGCTGTCGCCACCGCCGCCGTGCCACGCTGTATGAAGTTGCTGGTGTTCGCACACACGCCGCCGCCGCACCATGGCCAAAGCTACATGGTGAAGCTGTTCTTGGAGGGTTTCGGAGGCGATTGCCGTCGCTGGGCCGCGGGCAAGACTTCCCCCTACGGCATCGAGTGCTACCACGTGAACGCCCGTCTCTCCAAGGAGATGGAGGACATCGGCGACTTGCGCGCGGGCAAGCTGCTCCTGCTCTGTGGGTATTGCCTGCAAGCCATCTATATCCGCTTTCGTTACGGGGTGGAGAACTTTTACTACGTGCCGGCGCCGGGCAAACGCTCCGCCCTTTACCGCGATTGGATGGTGATGGCCTTGTGCCGTCCGTTCTTTAAACGGTTCATCCTGCACTGGCACGCCGCCGGTCTGGCCAAATGGCTGGAAACCGAGCGCCAGATGAACTCCCGCGTGCTGACCTACCGGCTGATGCGCGAGGTGGACCTGAGCGTGGTGCTCTCCCGCTTCAACCTTGGCGACGCGGAGAAACTCATGGCGCGGAAGGTTCGCGTCATCGGAAATGGCATTCCGGATCCGTGTCCGGACTTCGAACAGAGCCTCCTGCCGCGGCAACGTGCCCGGGCGGCCGCGCGCCGCAAACTGCTGGCGGGCGAGCGCCTGTCGCCGGAAGAGCGCGAGCGTGCCGGGGGCGATCCCGAGTGTTTCCGGGCGCTGTTCCTCGCCCATTGCACGCGGGAGAAAGGCGTCTTCGACGCCCTGGACGGCGTGGCGTTAGCCAACGCACGCCTCGCCGCCGCCGGTTCGCCCTTGCGGATCCACCTGACGGTGGCGGGAGCGTTTCTCGACCCGCAGGAGCAAACCGAGTTCGAGCGGCGCATTGCCCGAGAGGATCTCCAACCGTTGTCCGCTCCCGGCCCCTCGGGTGAAACCCGACCGCAGAGCTGCGTCAGTTATGCGGGGTTCGTGGCCGGCGCCGAAAAGAACCGGGCGTTTGCCCAGAGCGACGTCTTCTGCTTTCCGACCTACTACTACGCGGAGAACTTCCCGCTCGTGATCTTGGAGGCGATGGCCTATGGGTTGCCGGTCATCGTAAGCCGGTGGCGTTCGATTCCCGAGTTGATGCCCCAGGACTTGGCGGGCCTGGTGCCGCCGCAATCGCCGAGTGATGTCGCCCACGCCTTGGTCGAAATGGCCACGCAGCCTGCCCCCGAGCATTTGCGCTCCTATTTCGTGGAGAACTTCAGCTTGGAGAAACACCTCGCGACGCTCTCCAAGGCCATTCGCGATCTGGAATCGCCGCCCGTGCCGACGCGCACCGAGGTGCGCTCCCCAGCCTAACGAACGGGCTGGCGGCGCAGCCGGTCGGATGCGGGCCGCGGAGTGTTCTCGGTGTCCGATTCGTCCATCCTTGGCGCTTTCTGGATTCCATCGTCGTGGGCCCGCGGTTATTCTCCCGGCCGTGAACGAGCGGCAGATCATCTTTCTCTGCATGGGCTCGGCGTGCCACCAATTGGGCGGCTACCGACTACTGCCCGTATTGGAGAAGCTGATCGAAGAGCATGGAGTGAAGGACCGGCTGGAAGTGAAAGGCGCGTTTTGCCTGGAAACCTGCCAGCAAGGCCGCTCGCTGAAATTCGCCAGCCGCATCTTCACCGGGCTCGACGAACACACGCTCGAAGCCCTCTTCGTCCGCGAGATTCTGCCCCAACTGAAAGTCCCCTGACATGGAAGCCACCACGACCCTTTGGAAGCGCCTTTGGGAATTCGATCCCAACGGTCTGATGGTGCTCGACGAGCAGATGAAGATCATCCTCGTCAACCCGGCCCTGTGTCGCATTTTCAGGGCAGATGCCGATGCGCTCGTCGGGCAGAGCGCGGAAACCATTCTGGGCGACGTGGAGGAGTTCCGGTTGGCCCTGACCGAGCGGCGCAAGATCGTCGGTGTCGAACGCGAGTATCCGCGCTACGACCTTTACGTGCGCAAGGTCATCTTTCCCATCCCCGACGAGCGGATCGTGGCCGGAATCTTCGTGGACCAGACAACCGAGTGGCGGCACGAACAGGAACTGCACCGGCTCAAGCAGGAAGCCATCGCCGAAGTGCGCCAGGTCGTGGACAAACAGATGCGCGTGGCGCAAGAAATCGCCGGTCTGCTGGGCGAAACCACGGCGGAAACCAAGGTGAGCCTGCTCCGCCTCCTCGACATGCTCGGCCGCGAGAAACCCCAGCCGTGATCTACTACGACACCCACGAGCGCAGCCTCAACCACCACGGCGAGGAATTGTGCGGCGATCAGGTCAAGGTCGTCCGCACGTCTGATAAGACGCTCGTGGTCGTGTCGGACGGTTTGGGCAGCGGCGTGAAGGCGAACATCCTCGCGCGCCTCACAACGGAGATTCTCGTCACGATGCTCTGCGAAGGTGTGGCCCTAAAGGACGTGCTGGAAACCGTCGTCGGCACGCTGCCCACGTGCAAGGTGCGGCAGATCGCTTATGCGGCATTCGTTGTCGTGGAAATCGAGAACTCCACCGGCGCGTTTCGCGTGATCAACTTCGATTGCCCGCCGCCGTTTCTCGTGCGCGCCGGACGGCTGCTCCGCATCGAGCCGCGTGTGGAGACGATCCTTGGCCGCGACCTGAAACTGTCCGAAGGCGTGCTGGAGCGGGGTGATTTCCTCGCCGTCATCAGCGACGGCGTCATGTATGCCGGCATGGGGGTGAGCATGAATTTCGGTTGGGGTTGGGAGCAGATTGGCGCGTTCCTCGAGCAAGTTGCCAAAGGTCGCCCTTCCTCCGCCGAGGCAGTGGTCCGCAAGCTCATGGACAAGACCGGCGCGCTTTACGGCGGCCAGCCGGGCGACGACGCCACGTGCGTGGGCATTCTCGCTCGCAGCCCAAACCGGCTCATGGTTTTCACCGGTCCGCCCGTGGACAGGGCCCGCGACGCGCAGTGCGTGGACCGCCTGCTGAGTTTCGAAGGCCGCAAGGTCGTTTGCGGCGGCACCACGGGTAACATGGTCGCCGAACACCTTGGCGAAGTCGTGGACCTCGATCTGACGACACTGCGCGAAGACGTGCCGCCGATCGGCTCGCTCCCGGACATTGACCTGATGACCGAGGGGATTCTCACGCTGGCCAAGACGCTGCGCCTGCTGAAAGAGAGCCAGGGTTTGCTGACGCGGGTCAGCTACGACCGCAACGGCGCGGCGTTGCTCGCTCGTGAACTGCTCCGTGCTGACTCCATCTTCTTCCTCGCCGGGGAACAAATGAACCCGTTCTACCACAACCCCCTCCTGCCACGGAACATCTCGATCCGGCATAACCTCATCGAACAAATCGTCGAGGTCCTGCGCGGCTGCCACAAGAGTGTTGAAGTGGAGTGGGTCTGAGTCGCCCTTGTGTTTCCGAATTACTCGACGGACAAGTTGCTTGATGGCGCTTGAAGTTCAACTCACGGCGAACACCTTTACGCGCGGCCTGTCAGTGCATCCACGAGCGCGTTCATGAGGTTGCTGGCCCAACCACGTTACTGGTTACATCAGAGAACAGCTTCAGGTCATGGCCTGCGCGGGCGCGTGACCTCCAGGCTGCTCCAAAACGGACTTGACTCCTGCCTTCCAAGTCGCACGCTCCCCAGCGAGCTCTTTAGGGAAAACGCCATGAATTCCACCGCAGCCGTCTTTGCTACGACTCACTGGAGTGTGGTGCTGGCAGCAGGCCAACGCCCAGATGTAGAGGCGTCGGCAGCATTGGAGCATCTTTGCAGCCTCTATTGGTATCCACTTTACGCCTACATCCGACGTCGCGGCTACGGCGTGCATGATGCCCAAGACTCGACCCAAGGTTTCTTTGCCCACCTCCTGCGCGGGGAAAGGTGGTGCAAGCTCGCCCCCGAGAAGGGGAAGTTCCGCTCATTTCTCATCACGTCGCTCAATAACTTCCTGGCTGATGAATTCGACCGCGCCCAAGCGCAGAAGCGCGGCGGCGGTCTGCAAATCATTCCCTTTGAGAGCGAAGATGCCGAACGCCGTTATCAACTCGAGCCTCTGGACCACGACACAGCGGAGCGACTTTTTGAGCGGCGTTGGGCGTTAGCTTTGACGGACCACGCACTGGCGCGACTTGAGGGAGAATACCGGGAGCAAGGACGAGCGGCGCTCTTCTCGCATCTGTGCGGTACGCTTGTTGAGAGGGGGGCGGTGGACTCACATGCCGTCGCTGCGGAACGCCTGGGGATGACCGAAGCTGCCGTCCGAAAGGCTGCTCAACGTTTACGCCAGAGGTATCGTGAGATCCTACGCGACACGGTGAGCCAGACGGTTGGCAGCCGGGGCGAAATTGAAGAGGAATTGCGCTACCTGAGGTCCGTAGTTGGGCGTGGATGAGGATCGCGCTGCTGTGCCAGCAAGAGCGAATACGCATGCTCCGCTGAGATGTGGATGGTTACGGCGGTGAGGATTTCTTGTCCCGTTTCCCGTTTTTTTCCGTGGTACGCGGTGACGGACAGAAATGGTGATTAGACGGAGTGACTATGAACGGATGGCGACCGATATTATCGCGGGCGTGCCAGCGAACCAGTTATCGCCCTGGGCGATGCAGTCGCAGCGCGCGGTGTGGGAGTCAGATGGCAAGCACCGCTGGCAGGCGGATTAGGCGCTGGACGATACTGATTTTGCTCATCGACCTGAACGTCCGGCTTGTGTCCGGTCAACTCGCGATCACGGAGGTGATGTCTTCTGAAGCCGGGAACAGCCCCGTGGGCTCTGACTTTTGGGAGCTGTCGAACTTTGGAACGAACGACATTGACCTGACTGGCTACTATTTCACGGATGACAAGACGACGCCCGAGGTGCGACTTATTCAGGCCGGCGATACGAATTCTCTGCTGCGCGCAGGAGAGTCGGCTGTCTTCATCCGTACTGCGGTTACTACCAACGTCGCTCAGTTTAGGGAATGGTGGGGAGCATTACTTCCGGCACAACTGCAACTACGTATGTACGGACCATCTCCGGGGCTAAGCAGTGTGGGAGACAAGCTCCAACTGTACAACCGGACCAGGCAGCTGGTGGATGCGGTGGCGTTTGGTGAGGCGCTGCCGGGGGTGAGTTTCACCTGTGACTCGGTCACGGGTGAGTTTGGTGTCCGCAGCGTGAGCGGCCAGTGTGGCGCATTCTGCGCCGCGATTGTGCCGCCGGATGCCCCGGCCCCAGATCTTGGCTCGCCGGGCTTCCATTGCGGTTCGATTCCTTTGGGGATTTTGCAGCAACCCACAAGTCAGGAAGTCTGTGCAGGTACGGAGGCCACTTTCAGCGTGCGAGCTGCCGGACTCCCGCGACCGAAGTATCAGTGGTATTTCAAGGATACGCCGCTTGCCGATGCCACCACCGCAACGCTGACAATCACGAATGCAACGCCTGACAACGAAGGGAAATACCAAGTTGAGCTGAGCAGCAGCCTGGGGGCGCTCCGCAGTTCAATTGCTGTCCTGACAGTAAACGCCAGCCCATGCGCGCCCACGCTGTTACTGCCGCCCGCCGATCTCGAGTTGTATGCTGGGCAGGTCGCGCGATTCGCCGTCACCGTCTGTGCCTTCCCAATGCCCAACTATCAGTGGTTCTCCAACGGCATCCCCATCGAGGGCGCGATTGAGCATGTCCTGCGGATGGAGAACTGTCAAACCACCATGTCGGGCGCCGAATTCTGCGTGGTTATCGAGAACGCGCTTGGCATCACCAATGCCTACGCCCGGTTGACGGTCACCCCTAAACCGACCCTCAGGATCACGGAACTCTTTGCCTCCGCGTTGCCCGATTGTCCACCAGCACATGACTGGTTCGAGGTGACTAATCTGGGGACAAAGGCTGTCGATCTCAACGGTTACCGGATTTTGGATCAGTTCGATATTGAACACGCAGTGCGATTGACAAACACGGGGTCCATCCTGCCCGGAGAATCCGTCATCTTCGTGGAGCGCATGACGCCTGACGGCTTTGAAGCCTGGTGGGGGACGGACAACTTGCCCCGCGGGCCTAAGGTCATTCCGTTTGCCGGATTCGGACTCAAGGGCACGGGCGGAGAGCTATACCTTTGGAATGCGGCGGCCGAGGAAAATGGTGACGTGATTGACAGCGTATCGTACGCAGGGGCGTTAGCTGGGCGAAGCATTTATTTCCGGGAACCGGGTTGTGGCTATGGCTGCGATAGTGAGACGGGCATGTTTGGCGCTTTTCGGTCAGAAGGTTGCGGAGATATAGGTTCTCCGGGATACACGGCGAATCCCCTCCCGCACTTCCTCGACATCCGGCGAGAAGGCGTATCGGTCCTGCTGAAATGGCGTGCGGTGGAGGCCCGACGTTACCGTATAAGGTACAAGGCAGACTTAGCTGAAGCGACGTGGAAAGAGCTTGGCGTCTTCACCGCGACTGCGGCAGTTCAAACCACAACAGACACCAATGCCGGAGACTCAGCGCGGCGGTTCTATTGTTTGGAGGAGCTGCCTTGAGACTGACTCTTCCAATGCGGCGACTTCCATGCTGTGGAGGCCAGCGACCCTGGCTTCACTCATGGGCAGTACGTTGGTGCGGAGGCTTGGGGGGCCAAGGATGGCCGCATGCCGATCAGGGCGGCAGAACGGGCTTTACCTTGATCGAGTTGCTCGTCGTGATCACCATCCTCGCGATTCTGGCTGGGCTTCTTCTCCCGGCCCTGATAAGGGCGAAATCGTCGGCGCGGCGTATTGAGTGTGTGAGCCGGCAGAGCCAGTGGGCCAAGGCCTTTCTCTCCTATACAGACGATCACGATGGATGGATTCCACGCGAAGGCTACCACTCGAATGGTGAAGTGTACCGGAATAACTGGGCGCAAGTGCAGGATTCAAGCGCGGCGGCTGTTTGGTACAATGCCCTTTCGGATTCGAATGACATCCGGCGGCCGCCTGCTTCGTATTACGCTTCGAAGGAAGATGCAGAAAAGCAGATGTTGTTCTACAAACGGAACAGCTTTTTCCACTGTCCGAGTGCCCCCTTACCCAAGGACGTATGGGATTCCACATACCAGACGGTGATCTTCTCCATTGCGATGAACTCACGGTTGATCGAACCAGGTCGAGCTCCGACGATAAAACTCAGTCGAATCAATCATGATTCCCAAACGGTCTTGTTTCTCGACAATCTTTTGGATGGGGAGCGAAAGGTGGTTTCGGAACAAGCGAATGACTACCTTGGCCAACCGGGCGCCAGTGCCAACCGGTACGCGGGAGTGCGGCACGGCAAATGTGGCGTGATGGCCTTTGCCGATGGCCACGTAACACCTGTGCGGGGTGACAGGGCGGTTACCATGAAAGGGGCGTACGCGGGAATGGAGATCATGCCGCCGGTGGACATTTTCTGGGAGCCGGACGAGTAACTGTCTGCGTAGGCGAGGATACGATGAGCAATTGTCAACACTGTGGGAAAGAAGTGCCGCCGGGCGTACGCCTCGGACTGTGCCCCGAGTGTTTGTTGGCGGCTGGATCAGAGACAGAAACAGGCGAGGGACACGAGTTTGGAGACGTGGTGGGGGTGGGCAGTCGTCGTTTTGGGGACTATGAGTTTGGGGAGCAAATCGGGCGCGGAGGGATGGGAGTCGTGTACCGCGCTACCCAGGTGAGCCTGCGGCGGCCGGTCGCCGTCAAGATGATCCTGGATGCGTTGCTCGACTCACCCACCGCGCGCAGGCGCTTTATGATTGAGGCCGAGGCGGCGGCCAAGCTCGACCATCCGAACATCGTTCGGATCTTTGACGTGGGGGAACACGCCGAGCAGCCGTTTTTGAGCATGCAGTTGATCGAAGGCGAAAGCCTGCGTGTGAAATTAGGGCGGGGTGAAATGGGAGTGTCAGTCCGAGATGGTGAGCCAAAGAAAGGCCAGCTTCAGGCCCGGCAACGCGCCGTGGCTGAACTCATGGCGCTTGTTGCCCGTGCGGTGCATCACGCGCACCAGAAGGGGGTCCTGCACCGGGATCTGAAGCCGGGCAACATTCTGGTGGATTCAGACGGGCAGCCGCACCTGACGGACTTTGGATTGGCGAAGATTCTGGAAACCGGACCGGGTGAAGCCTCCACCGCTCCAGCGACCGTCTCTGGAACCGCTCAAGGCACGCCAAGCTACATGTCCCCGGAACAGGCGCTGGGGAGGCCGGTGACGCCGGCCTCAGACATCTACAGCCTCGGCGCCGTGCTCTATGAATTGCTGACAGGTCAACCTCCGTTCAAGGCTCACACGCCGCTCGAGACGCTGAAACTCGTGGTGGAGCAGGAACCGCGCAAACCTCGAACGCAGCAACCCGGGGTGGCTTTGGACTTGGAGACCATCAGCCTGAAGTGTCTCGATAAACAGCCGGAGAAACGCTACGGCTCGGCGTTGGCGTTGGCGGAAGACTTAGAGCGGTGGCTGCGAGGCGAGCCCATCAAGGCCCGTCCGGCTGGATGGGCGGTCAGGTCTGGCCGCTGGGTGCGGCGCAACCGAGTCGTCGCCGGGCTCATTGCCAGCCTTGGCCTCGGTCTCACCAGTGCCGCATTGCTGCTGGTCAACGTGGCGGAGAAGCAAAAGGGGTTGGAGCAGTTTCGTTACGTCGAGACAAAGCGGTTCACCCGAAGCATTGAGAGCCTTTGGAGTGATTCCACGAAATCGCATGTGGAGATTGAGTCGGAGTACCTGGCAGCCATCGCTCGCCTCCAGCAACAGGAATTCGTCCCCGAAGCCCAGCGATTGACCTTCGCGTTGAATATCGGAGGTGACCCGTTTGGTCGCGCTGAGAGCTACGCCCCGGTTTTGCGGGTCATTGAAGAACGGCTTCAAGCCCACCTCCAACGGCCGATCCGTATGGATCTGAGATTGTATCGTAACAGTAATCGGGCGTTTATGGCTGTGGCCCGGGGTGAGGTGGATTTCCAGCGTTTCAGCGCGCTCAATTACCTCCGTGCTGATGCTCTCTCCCACGATGTCGAGCCGATCGTGCAGCAGAATGCAATTCAGCAGGGAGTGATTTTCGCACGGGCGGACGCGGGCATTAGCAACTTGAGCCAGGTGGTCGGCAAACGAATTGCCTTTGCTCACACGAACTCCATGATGAGTTTCCAGGCCAAAGTGTGCCTGATCCAGGCCGGGGTAACACCTGCGAATGTGGCTTCCTTCGAAAACTTGAACCTGTCCGAGCCTGCTTCATCGGATTCAACAAATCGCAACGACGATGAGCAGCCTGCCGACGAGCGGTTCTCGCACTTCGAAGTCATCAAACGCGTGCTGGCCGGCCAGTATGACGTCGGTGAAGCGCCGTTGCGCCATTTCCGGAATAATATGTTCAAGGGGCGTAAGACCGTGCTGGTGGAACTGGTTACGTTCACCATTCCCCCGAACGTCATTGTCGCTCGGGCGGGATTAGAGCGTAACGTGATCGAAGGCTGTCGCCAGGGATTTCTGAAATTGAACGCGAGTCGGTACACGGGACTGCTCGGGAAACTCCACGGCTATTCCATCACCGGATACGAACCGGTTACGGACGCTTCGTTCAATGAACTGCGCACCGCGCTAGTCAGCCAAGCCATTTTGTTCGATCAGGAGCGTGCGCCGTCTTCGACTGTGCCTCCTACGGTCATCCCGTCCAACGCTCCACCATCTGCCACTTCCGCTGTATGGTGAGCGCCCTGAACCGCAACCAACGACGACAATGCCTCGCCTGGTCTTTACAGAAACACCCTTTGCCGAGCGGTCCTTCGAGTTTGTGCTGGAAACGACCCGAGTCGGTCGGAGCGAAGCCAACAACTTGGTAATCCGGGATGCCCGGGTCTCTCGCACCCACTGCGAGATTCTGGTCTGGCGGGACGAAGTGATCGTGCGTGATCTTGGCTCGTGCAATGGAACTCTGCTGAACGGTCGCTGTCTCCGCAGGCAACAAGCACAGATGCAACCAGGGCAGGTTCTGCAAATTGGTGCGATAAAGGCACGACTGGAGCTCGATGTGCCACAGCGTCCATCACCGGTTGCCATAACCGACACTGGCTCGGGGCAAGAACCGCGATCGCAGCGACGAGATTCGGAAACGGTGGACAGCATCACTGCGGTCCACGCCTATGTGCGGTTTCTCCGGAGCCGGGCTGAGACCGGTAAGGGGGCGAATGCGCTGCATGCCAAGGTTGTTCTTGATGGTGGTGCGGGAATCGACTCCGAGAAGCCGACGACAGTCGCCTCGGTTCTGCCCGGCCCACATAATCAGGAAGCGGCGAGTGCCACTAATCCGGTCCCACCGCAAGAACAACCGTCGAACCGGGTTCGCCGCAGGGCTGGGTGGATGCAGTGGTGCTTCAAGTGGTGGCGTAGGGAAAAGTGAGCGAGTCAGAGGATAACGCACAAAACACCAAGGCGTCCTCGTCAGCACCTAACCGTGGGCTCTGAACAATGGGGCGAGAGCACAACAATGATATGACACTCAAGGAAGAACAACAGACCGTGCAACGCCAACGCCGAAGAGAATGGTTCGACGACGACCGGTTCTGGCGTGACCTCGCGCCGTTTCTCCTTTCGGAGCGAGCTTTCGCCGACGCGGCCGAGCAGGTTGACAAGTTGTTGCGGTTGACCAAACCGCGAGGCAAAGCGGTGCTTGACCTCTGCTGTGGTGGAGGTCGCTTTGCCGTTCCGTTAGCCAGACGGGGTTTCGCGGTTACGGGAGTGGATCGCACCCGGTTCTACTTGCGAGACGCCCGCGCAAAGGCCCGCCTCGCCCGCGTCAACATCGAATGGGTTCAAGCCGACATGCGTGACTTTCTCAGGCCCCAGGCCTATGACCTCGTGATCAGCATGTTGACTTCGCTGGGGTACTTCGGCGACAAACAAGAGGACCTCCGAGTTCTCGGAAATGTATTCCGCAATCTCCGTCCGGGTGGGCGATGCCTCGTGGACGTCATGGGTAAGGAAATACTCGCGCGCATTGCCCAACCAACGACTTCCGAGGTGCTGCCGGATGGCACCCGGTCCGTGATTCGCCATGAGATCTGTGACGGGTGGAGCCGCGTCCGCAACGAATGGCTGTTCATCCGCAACGGGAAAGCCCGAACCTATCGCTTTGAGCACACGGTCTATTCTGGGCAGGAACTGCGCGATCTTCTGGAGCGGACGGGTTTTGTGGATGTGCATTTGTTCGGCAGCCTCGACGGCAAAGAATACGGCCTGCAGGCACAACGGCTCATCGTAGTGGCGCAGAAGCCGAAAGACCCTCCGTCTGTGGTATGAGCGTCTGTACCGGTCGGGGGGAAATCAATGGTCGACAGGTCGAGCGTGTGGTGGTTAGCGATTGAGGGTGAATCCCGCTTTGGCAGATTCGGTGGCTGGCCGAACTTGCCGTTGCGAGACTCCTGGCACACCTGTCGCAAGCACGACCGCTTGGTGTGCGGCGCGCTATAAGGCCTGCGGGAGACTGATGGAATCACCCGTGTCTTCATGGCGGGGGAGATTGAGTCAACTGAAGATGGTCACTCGGCCCAAGCCTCCTTGGGCAGTCGAGGGGCGAGCGCCCACCGCCGCGCGCCTCGGCAAAATCTATTTTGACACCGTTAACCAGAGCGTTTACCCGTCTGCCGTGAGCGACGACGTGTTCCCCTCCGGCCCGTGGACGGGCTTCTACAACTACCAGCCCGGCGACCGGCATCGCATGGATTTGCACCTGACCTTCGGGAACGGGCGGATATCGGGCAATGGCAACGATGATGTTGGGCGCTTCACGATCTGTGGACGCTATGACGTGACGACCAAGGAGTGTTGGTGGACGAAGAGCTATCCCGGCAGCCACGACGTGTCGTATCGCGGCTTTCGTGAGGGTAAAGGGATTTGGGGTGCCTGGGACATCAAGGTGTTCGCCCACGGGGGCTTTCACATCTGGCCAAAGCAGGCAGGGGAGAGAGAAACAGAATCAGTATTCGCTGCGCAAGACGAGCGCGTGGAGGCGGTCGCGTGCCAAGCGGCTCTGACGCCCGAGATCGCGGAGTTCTGTGGCAAGAAAATGAAAACCCAGCCACCCCGGGATGGCTGGGTCACAGATTCGAAATACACCCCACAGGCCGGGTGACTCACCCGTTTCCCAGTCTGTCTGGTGTGGTAATGCAGCGCTTAGCGCCGCACCCCTTGGCGATTGAGCACCTGCGATAGCGTCGAGGCGCCAGAACGCCGGATAGTCTCTTCGTTGATCACCACCAACTGGTAAGGACCATCAGTAATGCGGCCGCTGAGATCCACGGTGCGCCCGGTTTGAGAGCCCGTTCGTGTTTCGAGCTTCTGCTTGTTCGTCTTGGATTTCGAGCACGAGCAAGTCTTGTTGTCCGCGGCTGTTTTCGACGCAGTCGCCTGCTTATCCGGCGCGGCGACGGCCACCCCACCTGCCAGCGCGAGGGCGCCAAGGAATGCGAAGGTTCTTTTCATAGGCATATGTGCTGAAGTTGAGCCAACTGTGCGCGCAATCCGGCTGATTTCAAGTCGAAAGTTCATCGCTGTTTCCGTTGTCACCCGCCCCCCTCAAACGAAAAAGGCCGGGCGACGTAGGTCGCCCGGCCCTGCAAACAGATTCCGGTTTAGAACTTCTTCGACAGTTCGAAGTAGATGAACCGGCCCATGATGTCGTACGTGCTCTTGTCTGTGTTGTCCTCGCTGGAGGAGGCCATCAGTGGGGCAATGTTGTCGGTGATATTGTTGCAGCCCACGGCGATCCGGGTGCCGTCATACCATGCCTTGGCAGCCTTGCCCTTGCCGAATTCATAGGCGAGCTGCATGTCGATCGTGTAGTAGCTATCGATAGTCCACTTCCCGCCATCCAGCGTGTAGTTATTTACCGGTGAGCCACCGCTTTCGGTCATGTCACCCAGGTCATCCACTTCGGGGATGTAGCGGGCGTTGATCGTGTAGGTGAAACCCTGGTAATCCCACGACAGCCCCGTGTTGATCACGAAGTCAGGCAGTGTCCCTTGGGCGCCGCCCGCCGGACCGTTGTCCGTGAACTCGCCGGCGAACTCATACGGACCGCCAATCAGCGGGTCGGAGTACTCGTAGCTAAACAACACGTTGGCCGCCGCGTAAAGATTGAAGCGGCCGTACTTCTCGGTCGGGATTTCGTAATCCGCGCGGAGATCCAAACCGTCGGTTTCCTGCTGCGCACCGTTCCGGTAGGGCCGTCCGCCCGTGCCCCAGTTGGCGACCGTGACTTGATTCGGGGCCGTGGTCGTCAAACGCGATCCATCATCAAACCGGAACGAGGGGGCAAACGGGGAAGCGGAGCCCAAGGCGTTGAGGCTGTCTGCGACCGCCTGTGCCCCGATGCGATACACGTCGTTCTCAGTCTTGATGTGATAGTAGTCCACGCTGAGCGTCAGGCCGTTGACAAACTTGGGAGAGTAAACAAAACCAAAGCCGTAGTTCTCGGCATCGGCCGGTTCCAACTCGGGGTTGGAAATCCAGTTCATCTGCACCTGGCCGACGCCACCGGCGTTGATCGTATCATAGCTCACTACGGGCGCACCGTAGAGCTGCCAGATATTCGGAGCGAGGAAGCTCTGCGAATAACTGCCGCGTAGCGTCAACTGTTTGTCAAACGGCTGCCAACGCACGCCGACTTTCGGCACCGCTTCGTCACCGCCCGGGTCGAAGGATTCGTACCGGCCAGCAGCGGTGATTTCAAAGCTCCTGAGGCCAGCGAAATTCTTTTCCTCAGAAGTGATCGGGATGCGGGTTTCGATGAAAGCAGCCCAAGAGTCGCGGTGGCTGGTTGGCGTCGGGTAGGATGTGTTGCCGCCGACGAGTTTTCCTAAGATCGAGAGACCATCATAGTCAACTCCGAGGGTTTCGCGAAGCATCGAGCCGCCCACGGCGAATTGCACTTTCCCGGCCGGCAGTGAGAACGGAGCGCCGGTGACATTTCCATCCAAACCCCACAACTCCGAAAGTCCAGTCTGGATTTGCGAGGCGCGCAGCATCTCGATCGTTCGGGGGTCATTTCCTCCCGGGAGCGCAAACGGATTGAAGAGCGGCACCGCACCGAGCGGGTCGCTGAGGGCACTGTAGCCCAAGGCGGCCAAGCCGGGATCCGGATTTGCCGTGGTTGCCAGTTCCAACGCCGCGGCGTTGACATAGTTCTTCACAGTCTGCACTTGATCGTTGCGGTTGTAGTTGTAAGCCAACTCGTACTTGTAATCGCCCTCTGATTCGAACGCCCCCTTCAGGCCGGCGACGAAGTGATAAGTATCGCTTTGGTTCTCGTAGTATCGGTTGCCCACCTCGATGAAGCGGGTGCGAACGCGCGGCGAGCCGGCGGCGTTTAGCCCCAACGCCTTCTGGAATGGATTGATCGGAGAATCTGCGGCGATCTGCACGCCGCCGATGGACAGGCTGGACATAGGCGACGGCGCCAGTGCGCCTTCGCTAATTGTGTTTGCATAGAGGAAATTGCCGAAGATTTCCATCTGCTTGCCAAACAACTCATGATTGAAATTTGCGAACGCCTGCCGCCGGTCTTGCGACTGGATCGAGTGCGTCCCCAGCAACGTCGTATTAATCAACGGCCAACCCGCGGCGGCCCCGGAGCTGCCGATCGCCCCATATGCCGCATCCAGCGCTTGGCCCGCAGGCGTGGAGGAAATCGGGATGTAAACGCCCGGATGCGCGGCCAGATAATCAGCCATGGTGTTGTACGTCACGCCCGGATCCACCGGCGGCCTTGTGATCGCCGGATTGTATCCCGGAGCGCCCACCGCAAACGGCGACCCGGCAAGAATGTAGTTGTCCACGCGTCCCGGATAGGTCGGGCTGACATAGGTACCCGGGAACACGCCTTTGTTCAGGAGATCGGCAATCCCGTACGAGGCCACGTCGCGATCGGCGGACATGAGCGGATCACTCTGGTAGTACTGCACACCGCCCACGAAGGAGCTCTTTTCCGTTGTGAGTCCACCCACGGCATACGCGCGAACTTCGGAAACATTCCCGTCGCCCGTGGCAAAACCGTAGCGCCCACCCACCTCAACGCCAGACCAGTTCTTCTTGGTGATGATGTTGACCACACCGCCGATGGCCTCGGAACCGTAGAGCACCGAAGAGCCGTCCTTCAGCACCTCGATGCGGTCAATCATCGCCAGCGGGATGGTGTTCAAGTCCACGGCCGTGCCGCTGCTGAACGCCGAATTGGCCAACCGCCGCCCGTCCAACAAGACCAGCGTGGGCAAGTTACGAATCGCCACATACGACTCACCGCCACCGCCGTTGTTTTGCGATTGGCCGACGTTGCCGTTGCCGGTGAACGAAGGGCTCAGTTTCTTCAAGGTTTCCAAGACATCCTGCGAGCCGATCTTTTCGATCACCGTCGTGTCGATCGTTTCCACCGGCGTGGCAGTAACCGTTTCAGCGGTGGGGATCAGAGAGCCGGTGACGACAACTGGTTTCATCGTTTCCGGCGCATCGGCATCTTGTGCCCGGGCGTGCATGGTCAGGGTCAGCAGGGCGCCCGCGATACACGTCACGCCTCCAGCCCCTGTGAGTTTCTGCAATGTACGTTTCATAGGTATGTTTTTGAACTAGGTTTCCACGGAATCTTGGGGTGGTTCTAGCGGGTCACTCTCTGTGATGCAAGGCTTTTTCTACGGAAAAGTGGCCCAAAGTGCGAAAAGCAGTTGCGGTCAAAGCCCAGCCGGCTAGACTCTCCGCCTGCCCGCGTGCTAGGTCAATGCTGGTCGTGGGCTGTGTTTCGGTCACGTGTTTGAGTTGAAACCAGGCAAATGAATGCTGGTGCTGATAGTCTGAAAAGCGCAGTTCACCGCTGTCCGGAGTTGGGCGGCGGATCGCACCTCCACTCCCCTCCGTGGGGGGAGTAAACCGTTCTTTGCGCGCCTTGTAGGATTCGTCATGCAAAACACAGCCTCAGTCCCAGCCTCCAGTCAGTACGCGCTGACCTCGGATCTGGCTCGGCTGTGCCTGCCGGCCGCCACGCGGGATTCCAACCGCAAACTGGCTTACACCAACTCCATCTGCCTGCTCTTTCTGTTGATCGGTTTGATTGGTCTGAAAATGCCGCAACCCTACGTTCGCCCGCTTCCCGAGGTGGTGGACATTGTGCCGGTAGTCTTCACGCCGCCTGACCAACCGCCGCCCCAATCTCAAGATCAACCTCAAGAACAACCGGAGGAGACAACCGAACCATCGCTCGATGCGCCCGTGGTAGCTACGGTAGTGGCCGCGGATGCCAGCGCCGTGAAGTTTGCAGTTCCGGTGTCGGGCCCAGTAATCCTCGCCCCTGCTCGGTTTGCCTCAGCTCCGCCGCCACAAACGACAAGGCAGTCATCTAACGACCAGCCAAAAAGATATGTTGCCAGTGTGGAGGATTGGATTGGCGGAAAGAGTGCGCCGGCTTATCCGGCGGTGGCTCAGCGGAATCGTTACGAGGGTAAATGCAGTGTGCTCGTCGTTGTCGATGCTACTGGCGCGGTCCAATCTGCCTCGATTCAGGAAAAGTCAGGATACAAATTGCTTGATGATGCTGCTGTCGAGCACGTGCAGAAGTATTTCCGATTGCGCAATCCACCCGGAGAGACGAGAAGCCTCATACTGCCATTCATCTGGCAGCTTAGGTGACGAGGGTCAGTGATACAGTTATTCGTAGACAAAAAGCGTCTGTCGCCGCTAGGGTACGGTGATCACAGTTGGAAACTCGAAACGGCATTTGGTGGCCAAGAGTGGTTTCGTGGTGAGCAACGACAAAATACAGATTTATGTTACTAGCCAACATCCTTGTGGAGTACTTCGAAAAGGGTGGCCCGATCATGTGGCCAATTCTCATCACGGGCTTGGTTGCCTGCGCCGTCGTCGGCGAGCGGGTCTTCTGGTGGACGCGCGAGGGGATGCGGCGGAAACCCGCCGATCTCGAGAAGATATTCGGCGCCATTGAGAGCGGCGATTTTCGCGCGGCGGCGGAGTTCTCCAAGGACTCGACCGATCCGGTGATTCGCATGATCTGGCACGGGATGAATCACCATCATTCCTCCCTCCAGGGGGCGCTCCAAGTCGCTGCCGGCGTTGAATTGCAGAAGGCCGGCCGTTTCCTCACGGCCATGGACACCTTGGTCACGCTGGCCCCGCTGCTCGGATTGCTAGGCACGGTGACTGGCATCTTCCGCACATTCCTCTCCATCGGTGACGTGGAACTAGCGGTGGAAAAAGTGACCGGCGGCATCGGTGAAGCGCTCATCGCCACCATGTGCGGTTTGGCCATCGCCATCGTCGCCCTGATTCCGTTCAACTACTTCACCGGCCGACTTGCCCGGTTGCAGTTCGAATTGGAGTCCGCCGCCACCAACCTGGACGTCATGGTCACCGCCGCCAAGAAGAAGGGGTTTGACACCATGGAGTTCCGTCGCGAGGACGAAGGCAAGTCGGCCTGACCGCCGCCCCTGTGTGACGAACCGATCTCGCATCCTGTAACCGCGCCATGAAAATCGGCTCTCCCCTGCCTCACAAGAAGGCCCGCATCGAGATCATTCCGCTGATTGACATCATGTTCTTCCTACTGGCGTCGTTCATGATGGCCAGTTTGACCATGATCCGCATGCAGTCCATCAAGATGGACCTGCCGACGGCGACCGCCGCCACCCGCGACTTTAAGCCGGACATCGTCAACGTGGCTGTCGATAAGGTCGGTGACATCTTCATCGAGAAGAAGCAGGTCACCGCTCTGGAGCTTCATACCTATCTGTCCAACAAGTTCCGCGCGAACACCAATGTCCCCGTGTATATCAGCGGCGACAAGGATGCGACGCACGGCTCCGTCATCCGGGTGCTGGACCTCGTCCGGCGCGAAGGCATCCAGAAGGTGTCCTTCGCCATCACCCCGCAACAGACCACGAAGTAGTCGTGGCCGAACGAGTGGCTAACGGAAGATTCTGACCGAGATCGAGCCGGTTTGCTGCGTGGCGGGTTGGAGCTTCGAGCGTCTCCCAGTAGTCTACGTTCAGCCCAACAGGTTTACCAGCAGGTCGAGGCTGTCCAATATCCCCACGACGAGATAGTACGCCCCCCGTACGGCTGCCCGCTCACTTTGCCGAGAACGCAAAGACCGTGGTGCTCCGGAATGTCTTTCCGGGCCGGAGGATCGTGGAGGGAAATTGCGGCTGGTTGACCGAGTCGGGATAGTGCTGGGTTTCCAAACACAGCGCGCCGTGCTGGAGATGGTTGCCCGTGTAAAGCTGCAAACCAGGTTCGGTGGTCCGGAGTTCCATGACGCGCCCACTCTTCGGTTCGGTCACCCTTGCGGCTAGGATCAAAGAATTCCCCCCGCCGCTGATGACGTAGTTGTGATCGTAACCGTTGGGCCGGGGCTTGAGCTGCTCGATACGCGCGCCGATGCCGGTGGTCGTGGTGAAATCCAACGGCGTGCCTTTGACGCTGGCGATCTCGCCGGTGGGAATCAACTGGTCGTCCGCCGGCGTGTACCGATCCGCATTGAGCCACAACTCGTGATTCAGCACGTCGCCGAAGCCGGCCAGGTTGAAGTAGGCGTGGCTGGTGAGGTTGACCGGCGTGGCCTTGTCGGTGGTCGCTTCGTAATCCAGCCGCAACTCGTCCGCGTCGGTGAGGGTATAAGTCACCTTGGCCGTGAGCGTGCCCGGATAGCCTTCTTCGCCGTGACGGCTGACGTAGGTGAACTGCACTCCTGCTTCACGCTCGCTGGCCGGCAACGCCTTGGCTTGCCAAACGACCTTGGCGAACCCCACGCGTCCGCCATGAATGTGATTTGGCCCATTGTTGGTCGCGAGCTTGTATTCGACCCCGTCCAACGTGAACCGCGCTTTGGCGATCCGGTTTGCCACGCGTCCGATGACGGCGGCGGGGGCATTAAAGCCCTTGAGGTAGCGGTCCAGCGAATCCGCACCCAACACCACGTTCGTCAGCGCGCCCTGCCGATCCGGCACTTGCAGTTCCGTGAGAATCGCACCGTAGCTGATGACGCGGGCCATCATGCCGTGGCCGTTGCGCAGCGTGATCTGCATCACCGGCGTGCTGTCGGGCATTTGTCCAAATTCGCGCCCTTCGATGCGTTTCAGCGTCTCGGCGCTCGCAGGCGCAATCAGAACCGCAATTGCTACGGCAGCAGCGGCGCGCTGGCGGTTGATGCTTGCCATCGGCGCAGCTTGGCGGAAAACCGGGCCGAGACAATCGTAAATGTGCGGGCCGCCGGCTTCCGGCAGCAAGACTGAGCGGACTCCGTTGCGGCCAAGCTCAAGCAACAGCGGTTTTCCTGTAACAATGCCCTCATCTGTGGCGTAATCCTGCATGATGAACTCGACGAACGAGCCCCCGCCTGTCTCGTCTGCGCCGCGCCATGCATTACCGGGGCATAAGCAACGCCGCTGGTGGCGTTACGCGCTGGTGGGTTTGGGCGGTTTGGTGGTACTGGCGATTGTGGGCGCTGTGGCGCTCGCCAGTTACTGGCACTCGTTGGTCAACAACTATACCGCCACCCAGCCCGCACCCCTGCCGCAGAGGGCCAATGCGGCAGCGGTCGCCCAGGACCTCAACGCCCGGTGGGGTGTGTTCTGGCAGGCCGTCTTGGAAGACCGGGCTAACGCGCCGTTCCGGTTATCCGCGGACGATTTGAACACCGTCATCGCCACGGTCCCGGACCTCAAAGGGCGGTTGCACCTCACGATTACCAACGACCAGATCATGGGAGAATTCTCCGTCCCGTTGGATAAGGCGAAGCAGAAGGCACTGCAGGGGCGGTTCGTCAACGGCACGGCCCGTCTGCACCTGGCATTCGAAGACGGCTGGCTCACCGCTCAGGTGCTGGACTTGAAGGCGAATGGCAAGCCCGTGCCGGGCTGGCTTCAGCAGAAGGTGCAAAGGGAAAACGTCCTCAAGGACCTGGACAAGAACCCGGACGCAATCGCGTTCCTGCACAAGCTCTCCAAAGTGGAAGTAAAGGATGGAGCTGTGATTTTGACGCCGTGAGTAGTGGGTGCGGTCGCGGCTTGCGACGGCTGGCGAATTGGCCGCAGGCCGCGTTGCGACCAGAGCGGGTGGTTCTTTGGAGCGCGACCGGTCCCTGGGCGCGGCGCGCCAACCTCGAACCGGGCTTTGGACGACGTCCACCACCGCAGGAGTCGCTTGGCACTTTGGATGGGGGAGCGTTCCCGCTCCAGTGGCTCCAACCTCTGTAGTGGCAAATTCCTTTTGAGCAACACCTCCGGTCCGCCCGCGCCCCCACAAGGCTTTGACCCGTTTCCGCGTGGGTGATACCGTCGGTTCGAGGGCATATGAAAACATCGCTCACGATTGGCCAGTATCTGATCCAGCAACTCCACGCGCACGGGGTGCGCCACGTCTTTGGTATCCCGGGCGATTACGTGCTCGACTTCTACGACCAACTTCCCAAGCACTGGTTTCGTCGCGTCAAGCGAAGACTACGGCGGTTCGCTGGCATACCAGCAAGCCGCATGGACCTATGGTGAAAGAGCGCGGTAGTAGCGCTGCGGTGGTGCTGGGTCGGTAATGTCCAACAACTCCATCGTTTCGGTGACGTTCGTAAAACTGAAGAGGTCAAACCAACCGGATTCGAGGGAGTTGGTGGTTGCCTGAATCCTGTAAGCGTGTCCCGGCTCCCCAGTGAGTTGGAGGCGACAGCCATCATTCGTCAGGCAAAGGTCCAGCGAGAAGATCGGACCGGATTCCAGAATGCAGGCGTCTGAATAGCCACCTCCAACGGCCACGAATCTGCCGCGTCCGTGTGCGATACCATAAAGGCCAACATCTTGGGTTCCTCGCCGCACCCGCCAAACCACTCCATCCGTCGAAGTCGAGATGATGCCGCCCCACCCCACGGCGACAAAAACTCCGTTACCGAAGGTGACTCGATAGAAGACCGATCCATCTCCGGCATGCCAGTCGGTCCACGACACTCCGTCGGTTGAGGTTAGAATTGCACGGCCAACGGCGACGAACACGCCATTGCCAAAGGCGACATCGTACAAATAATTCGTCGTGATGGGGCCGTGTTTCGTCCAAACCGCAGCATCGGCGGAGGTCAGGGCGATTCTCCCTCCCGCCGCCACATAGACGCCGTTTCCAAACGCCGCCCCACCCAGATCATCATCTCGATTGGTCGAAACACCCAGGGAACTGACAGCCCAACTGCAGTTTTGCGTCCCACTCGGGTCGCATGAGAAATCGATATTCGTAGCCGTTGCCACCGTTGCCCCGTTACCGACCAGCACAAAACGCCCGTTCAGATACGCGGCACCACACCAACCCACGTCGTTGGACGACGTGACCCGCTGCTTGGACCAGTTGATCAGGTTTGGGCTCGCTAGAGCAATGCCACTTTGACCGGCTAAGACATACGTCCCCTGCCCATATGCGGCTCCGAGAGTGTAGCATGCAGGACTTGATCAGCGCTCCCAATCCGCCCCATTCGTGGATACGCACACGTAAAAATCTTCCACCGCGACGAACTTGCCTTCTCCGTAAACACATGTGTTCAAAATGTCGGAATAGAATAATCTGGTCCGCGACCAAGAATCCAAGCCGTCCGCGATGCAAGGTATTGCAGCCACAAATGCGAAGTATCCCACGAGTAGTTTTTTCATGCTGTTCCTCTCTCCTTTCAGGCCAACCGTATAGCTGAGAGACGTGGAGTCGTCAAGAAGTTTAGAGCAATTCCGACACCGCTCGACACTCGACTCTTTAACCAGCTGCATGGTTTTGACCGTCTTGATCGCGGGTGCTACTGTCCCCTCGCGCGGAACATGAAGACTTCATTGACCATCGGCAACTACTTGATCCAGCAACTTCACGCCCACGGTGTCCGCCACGTCTTTGGTATCCCGGGGGATTACGTGCTCGGCTTCTACGACCAGCTCGCCAAAGGGCCGCTCCAGGTCGTCAACACTTGCGATGAGCAGGGCGCGGGTTTCGCCGCGGACGCTTACGCGCGCGTCAAAGGCCTCGGCGCGGTGTGCGTCACGTATTGCGTCGGCGGGCTGAAGGTGGCGAACTCCACGGCGGAAGCCTTTGCGGAGAAATCGCCGGTGGTGGTCATCAGTGGCGCGCCGGGCATGAAGGAGCGCGAGAAGAACCCGCTCCTGCACCACAAGGTCCGCGAATTCGACACCCAGAAGAAGGTCTTCGAGCAACTGACCATCGCCTCGACGGTGCTGAGCGATCCGCAAACGGCGTTTCAGGAGATTGACCGCGTGCTGCACGCGGCGCTGCGCTACAAGCGACCGGTGTACATCGAACTGCCGCGCGACATGGTTTCAGTGCCGGGTCTTGCGCACCACAACCCGCCGGCGCTGCACGAAACCAGCAATCCCAAAGTTCTCCGCGCCGCGCTGGCCGAGGCCGTCGAGATGCTCAACGCCGCGAAGCAACCTGTGATCTTGGCGGACGTCGAAGTCCACCGGTTCGGTCTGCAAAGCGAACTGCTCAAGCTGGCCCAGCGGACGAACATTCCCGTGGCTGCGACGATCCTGGGCAAGTCGGTGATCGGCGAGCACTACCCATTCTACCTCGGTGTCTATGAGGGCGCCATGGGGCGCGATGACGTGCGCCGCTACGTGGAAGCAAGCGACTGCCTGCTGATGCTCGGCGCGTTCATGACGGATACCAACCTCGGCGTGTTCACGGCGCGGCTCGATCCGGGCCGCTCGATTTCCGCCACGAGCGAAAAATTCTCGGTGCGGTATCACAGCTACGAGGATGTGCGCTTCAAGGATTTCGTACGCGGGCTGCTGCGGGCGAAGCTGCGCCGGCGGCGGCTCGGTCGCATCCCGCATCCACCGCACGCTGCGGTATTCAGAGCCGTGCCTGGTCGCACGGTCACGGTCCAGCGCCTGTTCCAATGCCTGAATGCGTTTCTGGATGATGACACGGCAGTAGTGGCCGAGGCGGGCGATGCCCTATTTGGAGCATCGGACCTGTACATCCACCGGCGCACGGAGTTTTTCGGCTCGGCCTATTACACCTCGATGGGTTTTGCCGTGCCCGCGGCCATCGGCGCACAACTGGCCAATCCGCGCTTCCGGCCGCTCGTTCTCGTGGGCGACGGCGCGTTCCAAATGACGGGGATGGAACTGTCCACCGCTGCGCGTAACGGGCTGAACCCCATCGTCGTCGTGTTTAACAACGCTGGCTTCGGCACCGAGCGCCCCATGCAGGACGGACCGTACAACGACGTCGCGACGTGGCGCTACCATCGCCTGCCGGAGTTTCTGGACGCGGGCCGGAGTTTCGTGGTCCAGACCGAGGACGAATTGGACGCGGCGTTGCGGGCGGCGCAGGCGGACCGAAGCTGCTTCGCCCTGCTGGACGTGCAGTTGGATCCGAACGACCACTCCCCGGCGTTGCACCGATTGACCGAGCGGCTGGCGAAGCGTATCTAACATCCAACAACCAACATCGAACATCCAAGGTCCAAAGGATGCCCGGCGACGGTCATTGGAGGTTGGGTGTTGAGCGTTGAATAGCGGGTGTTTCCGTCAGCTCTCGCAAATCCGCCACAAAACTGTCCACGTCCTCCGGCGTGGTGTCCCAACTGCACATGAGCCGCGATTCGTTGCCGGTGATGACGCCCGTGTAGAATCTCCAGCCGCGCTCGTGCATCTGTTTCTCTGCCGCTGCCGGCATCGTGACGAACACCGCGTTGCTCTCGACCGGATAGCTAATCTGGACGCCCGGGAGATTGAGCAGACCGGATTCAAGACGCTGGGCCATCGCATTGGAATGGCGGGCGTGCCGCAGCCAGGCGCCGTCCTTCAACATCCCCAGCCAGGGGGCGGAGAGAAACCGCATCTTGGACGCAAGTTGGCCGCCCTGCTTGCAGCGATAGTCGAACTCGCGTGCCAGTTCACGGTCGAAGAACACCACCGCCTCGCCCACTGCCAGTCCATTCTTCGTGCCCCCGAAGCACAGCACGTCCACGCCGGCCTTCCAGGTTATTTCCTTGGGCGGAACGTTCAGCGCGGCGACGGCGTTGGCAAAGCGCGCACCATCCATGTGCACGCGCAGGCCACAGCCGCGGGCGGCGGCGGTGATCGCGTGCAGCTCTGCCACGGAATACACCGTGCCCACCTCCGTTGCTTGCGTGAGGCTGAGTGCGCGAGGCTTTGGATAGTGAATGTCGTTGCGTCGGTGCGCCGCTTTCTCGATTTCCGCCGGCGTCACTTTGCCGTTTGCGCCGGGCAGCAGGAGGATCTTGCTGCCATTCGCAAAGAACTCTGGCGCGCCGCACTCCGCCGTCTCCACGTGCGCGAGTTCGTGGCATAGGACGCTATGGTACGATTGGCAGAGTGTGGCCAGTGAAAGCGAATTGGCAGATGTACCGTTGAAAACAAAGAACACCTCGCAGTCCTTCTCGAACACTTCGCGGAGGAGATCGGAGACCTTCTGCGTCCAGGAATCGTCGCCGTAGCTAACCTCGTGGCGGGCGTTGGCCTCGGCCATGGCGGCCCAGGCTTCGGGGCAGATGCCGGAGTAGTTATCGCTGGCGAAATGGCGGGGCTTTTGAGTGTGACTGGTTGTGCTCATGGGCATTTGTTGGCAGGCATTAAAACGGGAAACACGCTGCGGGGAAAATGAATTCGTCCAAGCGGAGATTACGGACCTTGATTTCCGCGCTTGCACAAACCGGACGGCGGGGCTAGCCATAGCCGCGACACCCGGCGCTGTGGCGTCGGCAAATCCAGCGAGGCGAGAACATGTATCGAATCATCGGCGGTGACCAGCGGGAGTATGGCCCGGTTTCGGCAGACCAGTTGCGCGAGTGGATTCTGGCCGGGCGGGCGGACGCCCGGACACGTGTCTTGGTGGAAGGCGCAGCCGAATGGCAGGAGTTGGGCGCGCTACCCGAGTTCGCAGACACGCTGGTTGCGCGTGGCGCAGCACCGCTAACCTCGCCGGTCGGCGTGCCCAAGACCAGCGGGATGGCCGTCGCGTCGCTGGTGCTCGGTGTTTTGGGGATGTGCGGCCTCACGGCGCTGGCGGGCTTGATTTTGGGCATCGTGTCCCTGCGCAAGATCAACCGCAGTCAGGGCCAACTCGGCGGACAGGGCCTTGCCATCGCCGGCATCGCCGTGTCCGCGTTCATGCTCCTCTTCTCCATCCCCGTCGTGGCGGGCATCACGCTGCCGGCGCTAGCCAAGGCGAAGGCAGAAGCCCAGTCCGTCCAGTGTATGAACAACGTCAGGCAGCTTGGGCTGGCGGCCATCATCTACGCAAACGACCACGAGGGACGTTTGCCTGATGCCGGCAAGTGGTGCGACTTGCTCCAGAAAAAACTGGGATCGTCCGACGTGCTCCGCTGCCCGGCAGGTAACCGGGCCGAACGCTGCCATTATGCCTTCAACCTGCTCATGAGCGGCACAGAATTGAACCGGATCGAGAACGCCGCGCGGACCGTGCTGTTTATCGAATCACCCGCGGGCTGGAATCGGAGCGCCGGACCGGAGCTATTGACTGGGCCGTCCCGGCATCAGAACCACATCGCCGTGTGTTTCGCCGACGGTCATGTCGAAATGGTGACGAGCGCACGACGCGATGAGCTGCGTTGGGCACCGTAGCCGCCGAGGGGCGAGACAAACAATTTGGAACTCGGTTTATGTATCGAATCATTGGTGCAGACGGACGTGAATATGGCCCGGTGACCCGGGAGACACTTCTGCAATGGATCGCCGAGAGCCGCGCCAACGCGCAGTCGCGCGTGCGCGCTGAAGGGGCCGCGGAGTGGCAGGTGCTGGGTTCATTGCCGGAGTTCGCCCTGGCATGGGGCGCGGCCAACGCGTCCCGGCCGCCGGTTGCAGCGTACGTTCCCATCGCGCCCGTCGGGCCGGGGGTGGTGCGTCGAACAAACAATTGGGCGGTCGCCAGCCTGATCATGGGCCTGCTGTCGTTTTGCGGCTGTCTTTGCTGTTGCGGTTACGTGAGCAGCCTCTTGGGCGTGGTGTTCGCCTTGATTGCACTGGCGCAGATCAGTCGCGCGCCGGAGCTGGAGGAGGGACGGTCGCTGGCCGTCGTGGGGCTCGTGCTCTCACTCCTCAGCATGCTCGTCGGGGTGGGCGTGGGTTTGCTGGTGCCGTTGGTGGAGATACTCCACAATCTGTGACCGTCCACCTTGGCGCGTGTTTCCCGTCTTCCCATCGTGCACTCGGTGATGAATGACCGCGACCCAGGTCCGTCGCCGCTGGTTGACGCTGACGCCGGCCGGCCGGCGTCGCCCAACCGATTCAAGGCGCTGCGGGTAATTGGAATACTCGTCGGCTTGGCGCTCTTGGGCGGCGCCGCGGTGCTCTATCTCTTCGACCCAGCGGTGAATGGCTTTTACCCGCGCTGCCAGCTTTATCGGGTGACCGGCCTGCAATGCCCCGGCTGCGGCGGCTTGCGCGCGTTGCACGCCCTGCTCCATGGTCACGTGGTGGAGGCATTCCGGCTGAACCCGTTGTTTGTCGGGGCGCTGCCGGCGGCGGGCACTTGGGTGGGGGTCTGGCTCATGCGCAAACGCCGAGACCCTGCCGCCCGGCTCACATTGCCGACAGCTTGGATCTGGGCCGGGGTGGCCATCGTCATCGCCTATGGCGTGGCGCGCAATTTTCCCTTCCTCTCCAGAATTGGGTTGGGGCACTGAGCCGACACGAGTGCATCGGAAAACAACTGGCGCCGTCGGCTGTGGAGACCTCGGCGCCGACAGCCTGGTTCCCCTCAGGTGCTGAGCAAAGCTCGTGGAGGCGCTTGCTTCTGCCAATCGGCTCAGAAACAATGCGACCCATGCAAACGGCTACCCGCATTCTGGGCTTCATCTTTGCCGCCACGCTGCTTTCCACCTCCGCGCCGCTGCTGTGCGCCAGCGAGAACCTCGACCGCGGCGTGGTGGCGTTGCCGCGAAAGGACGGCAGTGTTTATGTCGGCTGGCGATTGCTCGCATCCGACCCGAAGGGAGTCGCGTTCCACGTCGCTCGATCCGAGTCAGCGGATGGCCCTTGGCAGACCTTGACGCAGAAGCCCGTCGCGGATTCCTGCAACCATGTGGACACATCCGCCGGGGACAAGCGCCGGTTCTATCGGCTTGAGCCCGTTGCGTCCGAAGGCTCGCGGCGCGTGACGCCGCCCGTGCAAGCCGCCGAGACCGATTTCCTTCGCGTCAAGCTCCAAGGCAATTACCGCGCCCAAAAGGTCGGCCTCGCGGATTTTGACGGCGACGGGCAGCTCGATTACCTCGTCAAGCAACCGGACTTCAACACCGATCCCTACCAGCAACCCGGTTATTGGAAGAAGAGCGAGGACACCTACAAGCTTGAAGCCTACCGCCACGACGGCACGTTCCTGTGGCGTTACGACATGGGATGGGCCATTGAGGAGGGCATCTGGTATTCGCCCATCGTCGTCTATGACCTCGATGGCGACGGCAAGGCGGAGGTCTTCTGCAAGGCGGGCGAAGGCGATCCGCGCGAGCCCACCGGCCACGTGAAGAGCGGTCCAGAATATCTCGTCATGCTCGATGGTTTGACCGGTCAGGTGAAGAAGCGTCTGCCTTGGCCGAGCCGCGAAGGGTTCGACGACTACAACTACTATTCGCGCAATCTGCTCGGCGTTGCCTATCTCGACGGCCAGCGTCCACATCTCATCGTCGAGCGGGGCACCTACAAGATCATCAAGGTGCAGGCCTACGATCCGACACTGGCACTGGAGTGGTCGTGGGAGGCGAGCGGGGAATACCAGAACTATCGTGGGCAGGGCATGCACGGCATGCACGCTGCGGATGTGGACGAAGACGGGCGGGATGAGTTGATCATCGGCTCGGCGGCGTTGGATGACGACGGGAAGCCGCTCTGGAACCGACGCGTGGGCCATCCCGACGCCTGCTACGTCGCCGACGTTGACCCGAGCCGGCCCGGGTTGGAAATCTTCTGCGGTATCGAGCCCGGACGGCAGAGCAACACCGTCTGCCTGGTCGAGGCGAAGACCGGCAAGCTGATTTGGGGCAACCCGGAGATCACGGTTCACGTCCACAGCCAGGGGATGGTGGGCGACGTTGACCCGTCGCATCCGGGCATGGAGTGCTACGCGGGTGAGGCCAAGGGCGGCACGAACTACTGGCTTTACAGCGCCAAAGGCGAACGGCTTTCGAATCAGAGTCTCGGCGAACTGTCGCCGAAAGCCATCTTCTGGCTGGACGGGCCGACGAAGGTTTTCATCGTCGGCAAGACGATCTACAAATGGCCGCGGGAGAAGGTCGGTGAGATTGAGGGGCGCATCGTGGCTATCGCGGATTGCATTGGCGACTGGCGTGAAGAGATCATAACCGCGCTCGACGGCGAAATCCGCATTTACTCAACCACCGTGGCGGCCACAAGCCGTCGCGTCTGCCTGATGCAGGACCGGCTCTACCGCACGGATGTGGCAATGCAGACGATGGGTTACTTCTACCCGCCACAACTGGGCGGCACGCCGCTTGAATCGCCTCGGTGATCTGTCGGCCAAGTCTACCGCCGGAGCGTGATTCCCCGCGAAGATGGCGGCTGTAACCGCAAGGCGATGCCCGGCGTTACCAGTGTGGCGAGTTTTGGCAAACGATGTTTCATGCGGACCGAAGAAAGCGACCTGACCCGGCTCCTCACCCGGGTGCGGGAGCAGGACGAAGACGCAGCGCGTGCGCTGGTCGAGCGGCTTTATCCGCTCGTCATCCGCATCGTGCGCAGCCATCTGCCGCGCCGGACGCAGGAGGAAGACCTGGCCCAGGAGGTCTTCGTGAAGCTGTTCTCGCGGCTGGATCAATACGTAGATCGCACGGGCATCCCATTCGAGCATTGGGTCTCGCGGTTGGCGGTGCGCACCTGTCTCGATGCGCTGCGGGCCGAGCGGCGGCGACCGGAATGGCGGTGGGGCGATCTCTCGGTAGAGGAAGCCGCGTGGTTGGAATTCATGCTGGCCGACACCGCCGCACCCCCGGACACCGCGGCTGCGTCTGCCCGCGAGACGCTGGAGAAGTTGCTCGCGCAACTGCCGCCCGACGATCGGCTGGTGCTCATCCTCCTCGATCTGGAGCAGCGGTCTGTGAAAGAGATTGCACAACTCACCGGCTGGAGTGGCGCGCTCGTCAAGGTGCGGGCTTTTCGTGCTCGGCACAAATTGCGGAAGCGGGCCAAAGCTCTGAAAGCTCAGGAATGTTATGAATAACTTCGACTCAAAGTGGCAGGGCTGTGTGGCACGGGCGCGTGAGGCGTCTCCGCGCGACGAGGCCGCACCTTTTGGTTTTGCGACGCGCGTCGTGGCGGCGGGGCTTTCGCCTGCGGCGCCGGCGCTGGAATCGATCTGGCGGCGGTTGGCCTTGGGCTGGCTGGCCTGCGCGTTGGCCGGCCTCGCAGTGTGCGCAGCCCTCGAATTCCCGCACCTGCGCGATGCGCGTCCCTTGGACCCGGGCGTTGAGAATACCGTGGCGCAACTGGCTTGGCGGCTATGAGCATCCTCAGACATTGGAAAATCATCCTGTGCCTCGCGGCCATCGTCATCGTAAGCGCGGCGGCGGGTTGGTTGGTGGGGCATCGTTCCGCGCGGCAGCAAATAGAGAAGCGCAATGATCTCGAGAGCTGGAACGTGCACGTGGCGCAAGTCTTCGAGCAGACGGTCCACCCCAGTCCGGAGCAAGGCACCAAGATACAGGCACACTTAGACAAAGCGGTGCGCGAGCTGCAGGGCATCCGGAGCGATACCATTGCGCGCAGCACGAACGTGATCTGGCGGCTGGTGGCCGAGGTGGAAGCGGAACTGACGCCGGAACAACGCACCGCGTTCGAGGCCATGAAGCCCAAGCCTGGCGAGCTGACGCTGGATGTGTTGAAGGTCAAGTCGCCCAAGGACGAGAAGCCGTAGGCTGTTCGACCACGATGACCGCTGCACAAAGAATGGCCAGGTTCGTTTGGCTCGGCGTGCTCATGCTCCCATTGACTGCGCTGGCCAAGCGGACTCCTGCTCCAGTAATTGAGCCGGTAGTTCACGGAGGCGTCCGCTACACGGTTCCGAACGACAAAGGAACGGTTGCATATGTGGTGGCCTGGGATGTCACCACTGGCGAACGGCTTTGGAAAAAGACCGTCTTTCGGAAGTGCATCTGCCCGTTCTTTGAGCACGACGTGCAATGGGTATTCGTCAAGCAGATGCGACTGGATGGGGAGCGCCTGATCCTCGTAAGCGAGCGTGGCAAGGTGTATGCGCTGGATTTGAAGACGCTTAGCGTCAAGAAACTGAAACAGCGAACCCAAGGGAGACCGAGCCGGCCGGATGAGACGAAGCATGCAAGCGCGCTTCTGCCGCAATCTGGACATCCGTGGAATCTGACATGGCCGGATGTGTTGGTTGAGCATGGTGGCTTTTCCAACGCCGAGCGGCTCAAGGATGTAACCGGTTTACCCTCCCGCGCGTTGTGAATGGCAGCATGAAACTTGTTGAACATTCTTCGCGGCGTATCGTCAGTCTTGCTGTGAACACGCGAAGCACAGGCCGCGGCGATTTCCGACCCGCGCGCGGCGTCGGCTTTACCTTGATCGAACTACTGGTGGTGATTGCGATCATCGCCATCCTGGCAGGTTTGCTCCTGCCGGTGCTGGGCAAGGCCAAAGCCAAGGCGCAGGCGGCCGCCTGCGCCGGCAATCTCAAGCAATTGCAGTTCTGCTGGCAGATGTACACGGAGGATTGCGCGGACCAACTGCCCGCCAACACCGCGCTGAACGAGAACGACATCGGCAATCGCGAGGCTTGGGCGACCGACCCGTATTCCTGGTTGCAGGGTAACGCCTGGACCGATACCACTTCCGACTATCTCCAAAAAGGCGTGCTCTACCGTTACAACCAGTCTCTCGGCATTTACCGGTGCCCGGCCGACAAGTCTACCGTGCGCGACCAAGGTGTCATCCCCCGCAATCGCAGCGTTTCGATGAGCATGTACATGAACTTCCGGAACCAGCCGGGGGATCCCGGTTATGAAATCTGCTGGCATCGCTTGAGCCAGATACAACGGCCGGGACCGAGCCAAGCCGCCGTTTTCATTGAGGAACACGAGAAGAGCATCCAGCAAAGCGCCTTCGGCATCAACGCCCCGGACGCCCTCACAATGTTCGGCTCCTCGCTCTGGACCTGGATTAGTTTTCCGGCGACGCGCCACAATGATGGCGGGACGCTCAGCTTCGCCGACGGCCATGTGGAAACCTGGCGTTGGCGGGAGGGAAACACCCTGCAGATTGCCCAGCTCAACGATTGGATCGTGGCCAAACCGGCCGTCGCCAAAACGGACCGCGACTTGGGCCGCTTCTTTAAGGTCATTCCCGAAAAAGTGCCGATTCAGTAGCGAGCAGCGACCTCATCCTTGCTTTACAGGTCGCTGGAGAGTGTGAAGCCGCTGGTTCTTCTGGGTGAAGCTTACTTGCTGTGCCGCCGCAGAAATTGAGCGACGTCATGCTGTAACCAAAGTTCGGTCTGGGGCGTTACCAGTTCCGTAACGATAACAACCATCAAATCAAACCATGAAACGCAGTCTCATCATCGTCGCAGTTCTCTCCGCCTTCCAGATCGCCAGCGCCCAGGAGCGCTTGCCCCGTGAGGAAGCCCTCAAATACGCCAAGCTCGTCAGCGCCGACGCGGCCCAGCTCAAAGGCACGCCCATTCCCACCAGCGTGGACCTCACGCAGCCCGTTGCCATGCGCGATGGCGACTTCGGCGGCATGGTGCTGCCGGAAGCCAAGCTCACGGCGGAAGCCGTCGCCAAAGCGGATGACAAGGTCATGGCCATCGGGCAACTGTGGTTGCTCCGGCTCACGCTCCAGAAGGACGGAGAAGCCGTGCCTGCGGAGAAACTGCGTTTGGCCAACGTCAAGACCGATGACGGTGACGAAGTGAAGGTGTCCCAGTGCGCCTTGGGCGTGCAACGGAACAGCGCCGGCAAGCTCGATTTGGTGGTGTTCGGCAAGGACAAGAACCCGTTGCTCAAGAGCCCGCTCAAGGAGATCGAAACCAAACAGGAGTCGCCGCTCGAAGTGGACGCTGCGCGCAACAGTGATGGCGCGCAAGTCAGCCTCAAGATTCTCGGGAAATACGAGGCCAAGTTCGACGTAACCGAGCTGTACCTCTGAGCCGGAGCTTCTGCTCGCAGCCCCGCAGGTCATCCTGCGGGGCAGTTTGCTCTCCCGGCCTCTCGCGTTCGCCGCCAACCGTATGGTTAGTCTGCCTCCTGGTAGATCTCGTCGAAGATCTGCCCGTTCTCGTTCACCGCGAGGACATGGCGGCCCTCCGGATAGAGGGTAACCAGATAGAAGTGGCGCATCATGGCGGCTTTGGCGATGTACCAGCGCGGTTTCTCCAAGTCGGGCTTGCGCAGGTTCACTCCCCACGCACCGTCGCCGAGGTAGGTCACGCCTTTGGGGTCCACCTTGCCGCGACGGATCGGCTGTGTGCGCTTGAAGGTGTGGTCGTGGTGCTCGAAGGCCACTTTCACCCCGTATTTCTCGAAGAGCGGACACCAGTTTTCACGTACAAGCTGATTGAGCTTGGCGCTCTCACCCTTCTCGTCGGACCGGTAGGAGGGCCACGCGGGCACATGATAAACCGGGAAGAGGTGTGGCACGCGCCGCCGCTGGGACAGCGAGTGTTTCAACCACGCGGTTTGCGCGCCATCGATGGGGTGCGTGTGGGCCGAATCGAGCAGGAACAGACTCAGGTAATGGCCGAAGTCGAGGACGTTGTAGCCCTGCGGGCCGGGCATGGGGAACAAGGCGTAGTATGCCGGGGCGCGCTCGGGCGGCTGATTCCACGACCCGAGCACCTCGTGGTTGCCGATCGTCACGATCAGCGGCACGAGCCGCCCATCCGGAGTGACGGCCTTTTGTTTCCACGACTCGAAGTACGCATCCCAACGCTCCATCTTTTCGACCTTGTTGGTGCCGCCGTAGGCGTACGCGAGGTCGCCGCCGATGACGACGAACGCCGGGTCCAACTTGCCCGCCAGTTCATTCATGGCGTCCATCCATTTGCGCTCGTGGTAAATGTCGCCGCCGTTGATGAACCGCACCGGTTGGCGCAGGTCTTTGGGCAGGGTGCGGAACTTGAACGCGCGTTCGCCCGGCCAGAAGCAGAACTCGTAGTCGGTCTTCGGCGCGAGTCCCGTGATTTCGACCGCATGCACGGTGCGGACGCTGCCGGGCAGCGGATGTTCTGTGCCGGAAGCGGGCTTCCACGCGTTTGTGCAGCCAACCGGTTGATAGTAAAGCTCGGTCTTGGCCTCATCCACCGTATGCCAGAGGAGGGTCATGGTGGTGGTCGGATCGCGTTGCCACGTCAGATACAGCGCCGGGGGATCAAAGGCCTCACTTGCCGCGCGCGCCCCAGCCGGAGCCAGGCTACAGAGCGCTACACACACTTGAACAAATCGGGAACTTTTACCGAAAAGCATCGGCAAATTGTTCGGACGCCCGCCGGCCCTGTCAAAACATTCCGCCGGTTGTGAAGCGAATAATCATGCGGCCAGCCGCGGGCGTTGACACCGCACTGCGGAATTCGCATAAAGCTGGCATGCCGAAACATCGCACGCTGTCCCGTCGCGAGTTTCTGCGCGCCGCCGGCAAGACTTCGCTGGGCGTGGGCGCAGGACTTGCCCTCCCCAACCTCTTTCTCAATCGCACCCGCGCCGCCACCGGTCAGAATCCATCGGACCTGATCCGCGTTGGCTTCATCGGTATGGGCGGGCAGGGCACGAGCAACATGAACGCGCTGAAGAAGATTGCGGCGACGGTGGCGGTCTGCGACGTGGACAAGACGCATCTGGCCACGGCGAAGGCCGCGGTTGAGAAGGCGAACGGCGGCACTTGCGCCGCCTACAGCGACTACCGGAAGCTGCTCGAAGACAAGTCCATTGACGCCGTATGCGTGAGCACGCCGGATCATTGGCACACCTTGCCGGCGATCCACGCCTGCGAGGCGGGCAAGGACGTGTATTGCGAGAAACCGCTCACGCTGACCATCGCCGAGGGCCAGGCGCTGGTGAAGGTTGCCGCCCGCACCAAGCGCGTGGTGCAGACCGGCAGCCAGCAGCGTTCCGACCCCAAGTTCCTGAAGGCCGCGGAATACGTCCGCAACGGTCGCCTCGGGAAGATCAAGCGCGTGCTGGTGGGGCTCACCGGTGTCAACTACGCCGAGCGCGCCAAGCCGCTGCGAGTGCCGGACAGCGCGCCGCCGCCGGAACTGGATTACGACTTCTGGCTCGGCCCGGCGCCGTGGCGGCCCTACAACAAATACCGCGTTCACTATCTCTTCCGGTTCTTCTGGGATTACTCCGGCGGCCAGATGACGAACTGGGGCGCGCACCATCTCGACATCGCCCAGTGGGCGCTCGGCATGGACGAGAGCGGCCCGGTGGAGATTGAGGGCAAGGGTCAGTTCAACGCAGACAAACTCTTCGAAACCCCAGAGGCATTCAACCTCACCTACAAGTATGCCAACGGAGTCGTGGTGGAATGCCGCAGCCCGCGCTCGCTTGCGTCGGAGTTGCTGCCGACCAAAGTGGAACAAGCCCACGAGATTCTGGACGGCAAGGACGCGTTCACCGGCTGCATCTTCGAAGGCGAAAAAGGCCTGCTCTACACGAACCGCGGCGTGGTGCGCGCCTGGCCGGATGCGATCTTCGAAGAGCCCATCAAGGCCAGCGACGTGCGGCTCTACGCGAGCACAGGACATCACCAAGACTGGCTGGAGTGCATCAAGAGCCGCAAGCAGCCGATCTGCAGCGCCTCTGTCGGGCATCGCTCCGCCACGGTCTGTCACCTCGGCAACATCGCGATCCGCACGGAGAAGAAGATCAAATGGGATCCGGCGAACGAGCAGATCGTGGGCGACACCGAGCTGGCCAAGTGGGCGGACAAGCCCTACCGCGCTCCGTGGGTGCTGCCGAAGGCCTGAGAGCCTGTCCGGCCGGTTTGGAGCTCCGCCTTCAGGCGGTCCTGCTCGGAAGACGGGCTGAAGACGGGACGGCAAACCGATCCGCAGACGGCTGACAGGAGAATTGTCGGGAAGAAGATGCAGTCACAGGTGTGGCGTCCGCATCGCCTTCCTGATCTTCTTGCCCCCATTTTCCTGCCATGAAAGGCCCGAAGGGCGCCGGGAGCCCCCCACTCGGCGATTTTGCACGTCTGAACGTTCCGCTTGCTGGCGACCTGCCAGACTGCTACAAGGGCGTCCGTCTTGGGCAACTCGGAAAAGGAACCATGCACAACCTCCGCTGCCAACTGACCGCCGCATTGTTTGGCGCGTCACTCCTCACTGCTTCCGCAGCTACGACGCGTTACGTAAACGTAAACAGCGCCACCCCCACGCCGCCCTACACCAACTGGGCCACCGCCGCAAAGTTGATTCAGGACGCCGTGGACGCAGCGACCACGGGAGACGAGATCGTAGTCACCAACGGCGTTTATACCACCGGCGGGCAGGTGGTGTCTGGGATGAGCAACCGTGTAGCAGTGACCAAGCCGTTGACCCTGCGCAGCGTGAACGGGCCGGACGTGACGATCATCTGCGGTTGCCAAGTGCCGGGCACGACCAACGGTGCGGCGGCGATCCGGTGCGCGTATTTGACCAAAGGCGCGGTGCTGTCAGGTTTCACGCTCACCAACGGCGCGACGCAAACCTCCGGGGTCGACGAAAAGCAGCACTCGGGCGGTGGTGTCTGGTGCGAATCACCGAATGTGGTTGTGACCGATTGTGTGCTGACCGGCAATTCGGCCTACAACAGCGGCGGCGGGGCGTTTTCTGGCACGCTGAACAACTGTACCTTGACGGGCAACTTCGCCCACTCCGGCGGCGGGGCGTCCTCTGCCACGCTGAACGACTGCACACTGACGGCCAACTCGGCTTACTCCGGCGGCGGCGCCTGCTATGGCACACTGAACAATTGCACGCTGATGGGCAACTCGGCTTCCGGGAACGGCGGCGGCGCACGAGAAGGCACGCTGAACCATTGCACACTGACAGGCAACTCGGCCTACGACGGCGGCGGGGCCTACTATGCCACTCTGAAAAGCTGTGTGCTGACGAGCAACTCGGCTTCCGGGAACGGCGGCGGCGCATATTGCGGCATGCTCAACAACTGCACGCTGGCAGGCAACTCGGCCTACTACGGCGGCGGCGGCGCATACTCCGGCACGCTGAACCATTGCACGCTGACGGGCAACTCGGCTTCCCAGTACGGGGGCGGCGGCGCGCGTTTCAGCACGCTGAACAATTGCATCCTCTATTACAACACTGCGCCCAACGGCAGAAACTTCGACTCCTGCACATTGAATTATTGCTGCACGCTGCCGCTGCCTTCCACGGGCACGGGTAATATCAGCGCCGAGCCGCTCCTCGCCAGTCTCTCCCATCTGAGCAGCAACTCGCCCTGTCGGGGGGCTGGGAGCGCCGTGTACGCCAGTGGTCAGGACCTGGACGGCGAGCCTTGGGCCAGCCCGCCCAGCATGGGCTGCGACGAGTTCTGGAGCGAGTCGGCAACCGGCGCGGTGAGCGTGGCCATTGGGGCGGCCTACACGAATGTGGCCGCAGGTTTCAACGTGGATTTCTCAGCCTTGATTGACGGGCGGGTAAGTGCCTCGCAGTGGGGTTTTGCCGACGGAGTGACGGTGAGCAACCAACCTTGCGTCTCGCATTCGTGGTTGGTTCCGGGGGATTACAGAGTGGAATTGCGCGCCTTCAACGAGACGTACCCGGCCGGCGTGGCGGCCACGGTGCTGGTGCGGGTGGTGGCCCCGCCGGAGCATTACGTGGCGGTGGGTAGCAGCAATCCCGTGCCACCCTATAGCTCGTGGGCCATGGCGGCAACGAACATTCAGGATGCACTTGATGTTGCCGTGCCGGGAGCATTGGTGTTGGTGACCAATGGGATTTACGCCGCCGGGGGGCGGGCGGTGTATGCAACGATGACCAACCGGGTGGCGATCACGAAGCCGTTGACCCTCCGTAGCGTCAACGGGCCAGAGTTCACCGTTATCCAAGGCTACCAAGTGCCCGGCACAACCAATGGCGTGGAGGCGATCCGGTGTGTATCCTTGGCCAGCGGCGCGGTGCTGTCGGGGTTCACGCTGACCAATGGCGCGACGCAGTTCTCTTGGGAACATTACGAGCAGAAATGTGGCGGAGGAGTGTTGTGTGAATCGGTAAGCGCGGTTGTGACCAACTGTGTGCTGACCGGCAACTCGGCCTCCTCCGGCGGAGGCGGCGCATATTCCGGCATGCTGAACAATTGCACATTGACAGGTAACTCGGCTGCCTGGTCCGGCGGCGGCGCATTTTCCGGCATGCTGAACAATTGCACACTGACAGGTAACTCCGCTGCCTATTACGGCGGCGGCGCATATTCCGGCATGCTCAACAATTGCACACTGACCGGCAACTCAGCTGCCTGGCACGGCGGCGGCGCAAGTTCCGGCACGCTCAATAACTGCACACTGACGGGCAACTCGGCTGCCTGGTCCGGCGGCGGCGCATATTCCGGCACGCTGAACAACTGCATGCTGACGGCCAACTCGGTTTCCCTGTCCGGCGGCGGCGCAAGTTCCGGCACGCTCAATAACTGCACACTGACGGGCAACTCGGCTGCCTGGTCCGGCGGCGGCGCATATTCCGGCAAGCTCAACAACTGCATCCTCTATTACAACACTGCGCCAGACGGCGGGAACTTCGAGTCTTCCTGCACATTGGACTATTGCTGCGCCACGCCGCTGCCTTTCGCGGGCACGGGCAATATCACGAACGCCCCACTCCTGGCGAGTCTTTCGCACCTAAGTGCCGCTTCGCCCTGTCGCGGAACGGGCAGTGCGGCTTATACCACCGGCCTGGATATTGACGGCGAGCCGTGGGCCAACCTGCCCAGCATTGGCTGCGACGAGTTCTGGAGCGGGTCGGTAACCGGCGCGTTGAGCGTCACCATCGCGGCTGCCTACACCAATGTGGCTGTGGGCTTGAGCGTGGATTTCCGAGCCATGATTGATGGCCGGGTGAGCGCTTCCCGGTGGGACTTTGGCGACGGAGCGACCGTGAGCAACCAGCCCTGCGTCGCGCACTCGTGGGCTACCCCGGGAGAGTACGTGGTGACGTTGCGCGCCTTCAACGAGACGCATCCGGATGGCGTGACGGGCACGATGGTGGTGCGGGTGTTGAGACAGCCGGTCCATTATGTGGCGATGGAGAGTGTCTCGCCCGTGCCGCCCTATAGCTCGTGGGCCACGGCGGCGACGAACATTCAGGAAGCGGTAGATGGGGCGGTTGCAGGCGGCGAAATTGTGGTGACCAACGGGGTTTATGCCACCGGTGGCCGGGCGGTGTATGGGAAGAGCAACCGCGTGGCGGTGACCAAGCCCTTGACGGTGCGGAGTGTGAACGGACCGGGGGTGACCCGCATTGTGGGCTGCCGGGTGCCGATCACGAACAATGAACCGCTGGCAGTACGGTGTGTGTATATGGCGAACGGGGCGATACTCTCGGGGTTCACGCTGACTAACGGGGCGACGCCAGCCACCGATGATTTCGTGCGGGGCGAATCCGGCGGCGGGGTGTGGTGCGAATCGCCGAGCGCGGTGGTGAGCAACTGCGTGCTGACGGGCAACTCGGCTTCCCAGTACGGCGGCGGGGCCTACTATGCCACGCTGAAGAGCTGCGTGCTGACGAGCAACTCGGCTTTCAGCAGCGGCGGCGGAGCCTATTCTTGCACGCTGGACGACTGCACACTTACAGGGAATTCATCCTGCGATGGCGGTGGGGCATCTTCCGGCACGCTGAACCACTGCACGTTGACGGACAACTCGGCCGTCTACGGCGGCGGGGCATCTTCCTGCACGCTGAACGACTGCACACTCACAGGGAATTTGGCCACCGATGGCGGCGGCGGGGCATCTTCCTGCACGCTGGACGACTGCACACTCACAGGGAATTTGGCCACCGATGGCGGCGGGGCCTACTATGCCACTCTGAAAAGCTGTGTGCTGACGAGCAACTCGGCTTCCAGCGGCGGCGGGGCCTATGTTTGCACGCTGAACCACTGCACACTCGCAGGGAATTCGGCCCACCGTGGCGGCGGGGACCGCTCTGGCACGCTCATCAACTGTGTTGTGTACTACAACGGCACTGGACCGTGGGGCAACTATTACGGCAGCATGCTTGACTTTTGCTGTACGACGCCAATGGCTTACTGGGGCGTTGGCAATATCACCAATGCCCCGTTGTTTGTGGCCACACATGACTGGAGCGATCTGCGACTGCAATCCAACTCCCCCTGCATCAACGGCGGCAATAATGCGTTGGCTACTGGCCCCACGGACTTGGACGGCTTGCCCCGGATCGTCGGCGGCACGGTGGACATGGGGGCGTATGAGTTTCAGTCGCCGGCCAGCACGCTCTCCTATGCCTGGGCACAGAAGTATGGCTTGCCCACGGACGGCTCCGCGGATTTCGTGGATCCGGATTTGGACGGCCACAACAACTGGCAGGAATGGCGGGCGGATACGTCGCCCACGAACGCCTTGTCCCGGCTGGCTTTGGTGTCTCCCACGAATGCTCCAACCGGCATGGCCGTCACCTGGCAGAGCGTGGCCGCCCGAAGCTACTTCCTGGAGCGCGGCACGAACCTGGCCGATGCGCCCGCGATGCTGACCTTGGCCACGAACATTCTCGGCAAAGCCGGCACGACGACGTTCACCGACACCACGGCCACCAACGGCGGGCCTTACTTCTACCGCGTGGGCGTGCAGTAAGAGACGACGGCCAGAAACCGCAGTTGAACAGCGAAGACGGGAAGACGCGAAGTCGCGGGCAAGACTTTCGGCCCGGCGGCTTCACGTTCTGCTTCGCGCCTTCGCTGTTCGTTTCAAGGCAGCATCCTGGTCCAACAGCGGCCTCGACCAACGGCCAAAATCGCTCGACACCCGGCCCCCCCGTTGGCAACCTGCGCGGCGATTTGCAGACCTTGAACGCTGAACTGTTCGCTAAAGCCAAGTCGCTCGGATTCTCCGACCGGCAGATCGCTCATTTGACCGGCCAGACCGAGGACGAAACCCGTGCCGCCCGCAAGCAACTCGGCCTTGTTCCCAGTTACCGGCTCGTGGACACCTGCGCCGCTGAGTTCGAGGCTTACACGCCCTACTACTACTCCACTTACGACCGCGGCGACGACGAGGTGAAGCCCAGCGACCGCAAGAAGGTCATGATCCTCGGCGGCGGCCCGAACCGCATCGGGCAGGGCATCGAGTTTGACTACTGCTGCGTCCATGCCGCGTTCGCGCTGAAGGAGGACGGCTTCGAGACGATCATGGTCAACTCGAACCCGGAGACGGTCTCGACCGACTACGACACCAGCGACAAGCTATACTTCGAGCCGCTGACGCTGGAAGACGTGCTGCACATTTACGAGCGGGAGAAGTGCTGGGGCGCGATCGCGCAGTTCGGCGGCCAGACGCCGCTGAACCTCGCCCTGGGCCTACAAAAGAACGGCGTCAACATCATCGGCACGTCGCCGCAGGAGATCGAGATCGCCGAGGACCGCAAGCTCTTCGCGGCGATGCTGAACAAGCTGAACATCCCGCAGCCGCCAAACGGTATCGCCACCAACGAGCAGGAAGCGCTCGAAGCCGCGAAGAAACTGACCTACCCGATCCTCGTCCGCCCGAGTTTCGTCCTCGGCGGGCGCGCGATGCAGATCGTCTTCTCCGACGCGGAGCTCCAGCATTACATGCGTTTCGCCGTCGAGGCATCGCCTGAGCGCCCGGTGCTCGTGGACAAGTTCCTCGAGGACGCCACCGAGGTGGACGTGGATTGCATCGCCGATGTGGGCCAGTTCGACGATCCGGACCAGGGTGCGATCGTCATCGGCGGATTGCTGGAGCACATCGAGTTCGCGGGCGTTCACTCCGGCGACGCTGCCATGGTGCTGCCGCCACACACGCTTTCCTACCACACCATCCAGACCATCCGCGAATACACCCACGCGATGGCGCGCGAGCTGAAGGTCATCGGTCTGATGAACGTGCAATACGCCGTGAAGGACGACGTGGTGTATGTGCTGGAAGTCAACCCGCGCGCGTCGCGCACCGTGCCGTTCGTGAGCAAGGCCATTGGCGTGCCGCTGGCAAAGCTCGCCGCGAAGGTCATGGCTGGCAAGACGCTCAAGGAACTGGGCTTCACCGAAGAAATCTGGCCGAAGTACTGGGCCGTGAAGGAATCCGTGTTTCCCTTCAACCGCTTTCACGGCCAGGACATTCTGCTCTCGCCCGAGATGCGCAGCACCGGCGAAGTGATGGGGCTTGATGCCAACCTGGGCATCGCCTACGCGAAGTCACAGATGGCCGCCGGCGCGCCGTTGCCGCTCAAAGGCAAGGTCTTCATCAGCGTCAGCGACCGGGACAAGCCGCAGATTCCGGCCATCGCCAAGCGATTCGCCGATCTTGGCTTTGAAATCGTTTCCACGGGGCGCACGGCGCAGGTGCTCGAAGCCGTCGGCTTGAAGGTGCAGAAGATTTTCAAGCTCAACGAAGGCCGCCCCAACGCGCTCGACTTGATCAAGAACCGCGAGCTGCAGCTCGTCATTAACACTCCCGCCGGCCCCACCCCGCGGGCCGACCAAACCAAGATCCGCACCACGGCGGTGTATTCCGGCGTGCCGACCATGACCACGCTGAGTAGCGCGAAGGCGGCTCTCCTGGGCATTGCCGCCCTTCAGAAACGGGGTTACGCGGTGCAGACGCTGCAGGAGTATCACTGAGTTGCAGTCGCGGCGCGCACGCCGGTTTGGAACGTTCCTTACGACGTGTTCCCGGGAGTGGCCAGCGCAGTTTGCGATTGCTTTTTCACTTCGTAACAGGGCTTGATGTTCCCGATGCCAGACAGCGAAAAGAGCAAACCTGAAGCCCCAGCCCGGCAAGCCGGAAACGCTGATGCCGCACGCCGGCGCAGTCGCCGTGGAGGACGCGGTCGGCGAGGCGGCGGCGGCGGGCGGAGTCGCCGTCCTGCGGCGGCTGCCGAATCCGAGGCGGCGCCCGCGGAGATGACTGCCGCTGCCGCGCAACCGCCAGTGGAGACGCTACCGCCCGCAGAACCCGTGGTAGAGGCGCGCGCAACGGAAGCGGTGCCGGTCGAATCCGCCGCTGCCATGGCGCAAGCCCCAGTTTCGCCAGAAGTTGAAGCCGCGCCCGAGAAGTCGGAATCTGCGCCCCCCCCTCCTCCGCCCGCGCCCAGAGTTTTTACACCACCACCACCTCCGCCGCGGCCCGCACCGCGCAGCGAACCCATCGTGGCCGCCATTGCTCATGCCAACGAGATCATCGTCGAGTTGCGTGAGGCGCTGGCAGACATGGAGGAGATCGTCGAGCTGCTTGAAATCGCCGACGTACAAAAGAAGGATGACGAGCGCGAGATCGAATCCCTTCGCCGTGCTTTGAGTCAACTGCAGCGGGCGCGCGAACAGATGCAACAACGGCATCCGCAGCATCAACAGGGGCGTCACGACCGTCATCACCCCCACCCGCACCAGAGGCCGCCGGCGCCGCGTCCGGCGCCCCCGGTCGAACCGCAACCCAGCGAGCCGGCGCCGCCTGCAGAGTCGCCGCCGCCCGCGTAACTGGAGTTTTCCCGCGCGCCTGCCCATGCGAAACGCCGGCTCAGGACTGAAGTTCGCCCGCTGCGCGCTCGCTGTCCTGCTCCTATCCGGCGTACTTGCGCCGTTGCGGGCTGAGACCACCAACGCGCCGCGCCTACCCGCGGCCGAGGCTTCTCTATCCGACCTTCAAAACGCGTGCCTGCGTCTCCAGGAGCAGTTGCTCACGACGCAAGCCACGCTCGAGCGAAACCGCCAGGAAGCGGAGACGTCCTCTGAGCGGAATGCGGAACTCCTCCAAACACGGCTGCGGCTGCTCGAACATGCTCTGGTTGGCGAACGGGCGCGCGAACTGGACGCGTTCCAGGATTCGCAACGGCTCATCCTTGTATTCGCCGGCGTGTTTGCGGGCGTGGGTTTGCTCGTCATGCTCCTCACGAATTTTATGCAATGGCGGGCGGTGAACCGCCTTGCGGCGACCACCCTCTCGCCCCCCGCTCCGGCCTTCGCCGGGATTTGTCCGCAACTGGCAGCGCTTGGCCAGGGTGCAGGCCCGCTTGCTCCGCTGAACACCGGTGACGCCGCGAACGCCCGCCTGTTGGGGATCGTGGAGCGGCTCGAACAGCGGGTGCGCGAATTGGAGCACGGTGCGCGTCCGCTCGCGACGGTGCTGACGCCGTCGGCGACAGCCGCTCCCAGCGCCAGCACGCCCACGGACCCTGCTGAAGTTTCCATTCCCGCCCCGGAGGCGCCGCCGCTGGATCTGCTGATGGCCAAGGGTCAATCCCTGCTCGATCTCGGTCGGGTTGAGGAGGCGCTGACGTGTTTTGACCGCGTCCTAAACCTGGATCCGCAGCACGCCGAAGCCTTGGTGAAGAAGGGTGATGCGCTGGAGCAGGTGCGGAAGCCGGATGAAGCCATTGCCTGTTACGACCGGGCCATCGAAGCGGATCGCCGGTTCACGCTGGCCTACCTCCACAAGGGCGGGCTCTACAACCGGCTCGAGCGCCACGAGGACGCGCTGAAGTGTTACGAAGAAGCGCTGAAGACCCAAACGACGGCGAGCGCTTGAAGGCCAGCGACCGTTCTCCCGGCAGACAAAAACCACGCCGCAGGTTTCTGACGGCGTGGTGAAGTTGGGAGTTGAGAGACCGTTATTGGGCCTTTTCCTTCTCGACGGCGAGCAATTCCACGTCGAACACCAGCACGCTGTTCGGGCCGATGTCGCCGCCCGCGCCGCGTTCGCCATAGGCGAGCTTGGACGGGATGACCAACTGCCACTTGTCGCCTTCCTTCATCAGCTGAAGCGCCTCGGTCCAGCCGGGGATCACGCCGTTGACCGGGAAGCTCACGGGCTCGCCGCGCTCGACAGAACTGTCGAACACTTTGCCGTCAGTGAGTGTGCCGTGGTAGTGCACCTTGACGCTGTCGGTAGCCTTCGGCGTCGCGCCGCTGCCGGACTTGATGACCTTGTATTGCAGCCCGCTGGCGGTCGTCTTCACACCTTCCTTCTTGGCGTTGGCGGCGAGGAATTCCTCCCCCTTCTTAATATTGGCTTCGCCGTCCACCTTTTCTTTGGCCATCATCTTGGTCTGCATCTCCTGCTGAAAGGTGTTGAGCACCTCGCGCATCTCCGCCTCGGTGAGCGCGGTCTTGCCGGCGAGGGCGTCGGTGATGCCGGCGGCCAGGGTCTTGACGTCAATCTCCATTGACTGGCGTTTGAAATTGCTGCCGATGTTGGCGCCGATGCTGTAGCTGACGCGCTGCTTCGGAGTGGTGAGTTCAGGTTTTTCCTGACCGAAGGCGGTGCTCGCGAGAAGGCCGCAGGCCAGTACGGGAACGATGTATTGCTTCATGTATATGGCTTGCACCGGCGACGTTTGGCCGGCGCGACCGCGAACCCTATCAACAATCGGCGGCGGGTCAAGGAATCCCGGGCGACAGCCCAACCCGCCTTACACCCTGGTTCGCCACCGGATGACGACCAACCCGCACAGGCCACAAACCAACAGGGCGCTCACGGCCAGCGCGCTACTGTTGGCCTGTTGTGGCAGGAAATGCAGCGAGGCCGCGCCCAACGCCGGGCCGGCGAGATTGCCCAGGCCGATCGCCGCCTCGTGGATGCCCCCATGCTCACCCTTCGAATCCCCTGCATCCATAGAGTAGAACAGCGACGAGTAATAGATGAGGCCGATGGCGCCGCCGAACACGATTTGAGCTGCGATCAGTACCACCAGGTTGGGCACGAGCAGGATGATGGCGAACGAGGCGATAAGGGTGATGAACGCCACCAGCAGCCACCGGAACCGGTAGTGCCAGCCGGGCCAGTGCCAGAACCCGAAGAACGCCCCCATCCGCGCGAAACACCACACCGAACAAAACACGCCTGCCAGCGTAGTGGACAAGCCGAGCCGGGCCGCCACGCCCGGCATCACCGCCACCAGCGTGTTGATGGCAATGTAGGCGAACGGATTCGAGAGCCAGGCCATGCGTAGGAACATCTTCGTCTCCGCCGGGGGGTGTGGTATTTCCGGCGCGGCACCGTCCGCATCGGCAGCCCCAGGCCCGGAGAGATGTGGGCGCGTTTTCGCCACGCGCTCCAGCCAGACAATGAGCACTAACTGGCCGAGGAGAATCGCGGCAGGGACCAGCAGAAAGCTGGTGGGACCGAGGCGTTCCAGCACGGCGCCCCCCATGAAATACGCCAGAGCGCCGGTCGCGGCCCAGACGACGTTGTAGCGGCCAATCATCCGCTGAAGGCCCGCACGGGTTTCGCCCTCACTCACGAGAGTCTCCAACGAGGGCCAGGTGAAACACGTGCCAGCCGTCGTGCCGACCATGACCAACACGTGGCCAACCAGTGAATCCACCTGGGTCCCGGCGAGCAGCGCGGCGATCATGGTGGCGAACCCAAGCTTGAGGGCGGTGAACGCCCCGAACCGTTGCGCGAAGTGCCCGCCCACCCAGGACAGGCCGGCGTAAACCAGGCCATTCAACGCCGCGAGCAGGAGGTTGGCCTTGTTGCCGACGCCGAACTGCTGGTGGGTGAAGAAATAGAAGTAGTAAAAGTAGAACGTCGTCGAGAAGGAGTTGAGCCCTTCGACGATGAAATAGCCGTTCTTGAGCTGGCGCATATCAAACGCGGAATCCGGAACGCCAAGTATTGCCGAGGGCGGCTGGCAATTCAACCGGTTGCCTTGCGACCCTGGCCGGAGATCTCGGCGATGGCCTGGCGGCAGTACCATTTCACGGCGTTGGACATCGGCGGCTGGAGCTGATCCAAGTCTTCGCTGCTGCACCACCGGATATCATGGTGCTCAGTGGGAGCAAGCGTGACGCTCCCCCCCGTAGGCCGCGCCCAGTAGATCAGGCCAATGTGTTCGTGTGTGGCATTGATGCGATGGATGTCGAGGAAGCGGGGCGCGATCAGGGCGCGTGTGCCGGGTTCGGTCGTGGGTGGGCGTTCCCCCAAGAGCTCCACATCCAGGCCGCTCTCCTCTTTCGCCTCGCGGAGCGCGGCTTGCTCGGGGTCTTCATCCAGTTCGATGTGCCCTCCCAGCGGCAGCCACTTGTCCAGGTTGCGGTGGTGAATGAGCAGCACTTTGCCGTCCTCGACGACGAAGATGGCTGACGTGAAATCGATCTTTTCGTGGATATGGGCCACGCCTCACTGTGGCCAGCCGGATAGGTCGCGTCAATTTGCATTCGCCGGTCGCGCCCCCAGAGGCGGCAGCCCTTGGGAGTAACACGGATGCCGCTCCGCAATCGCCGCAGTTGCTCTTTTGTCCGCGAACAGTAGATTCGAATATTCGTTGATTCGCTTTTCGTTATCATGAAGACAACCAAGTTCCTCGTTTTGAGCGCTGCTGCCATTCTGGCGACCAGTATTACCATCCTGAACGCCCAGCCGTTTATCGGCACGAACGCCCCAAATACCGCCACCAACTTTGCTTTTACGCTGAACGCAAGTACCACCAATCTGGCGCTGGTCGTGTCCAACACGGCCACCATCTACTCGCACCTCCTGCTGGCCAAGGGCCGCACACCCACGGACACGGACTTTGATTTCATCTCGCGGCTGGACGGGACGACGAACCAGGTCATCCTTGAGGCGACGGAGTTCGTAGCCACGAACTACGGCCTGCGCGTGAAGACACCGGTGGGCTCGGCAACGCATGCATTTCAGGTCACGCTTACCACCAACCGGACGGACACGCGCTCGGCACAATTTCCTGTGCTCAAGCCGCTGGTGTTTTCTACGACCGGCACGCTCACGAACGCGGCCGGTCAGGCGGCCTGGCATTACTTCCAGGTGGACGTGTCCACCAACCTGCCGGGCTGGCGGCTGGTGTTGAGCACCTCCGCGGGGGCGAACGCTGACATTCACGTGCGGCGGGGGGCTTTGCCCACTACCAGCTCATCCTCCACTTGGCGCAGTCTCAACCAACCTGTGGACACGGTCATTTTGGATCAAACGGCGGCCACCGCCGGCACTTACTTCATTGGCATCAGCCTGCCGACAGGCCCAGCGACGAACGTTGCCTACACCCTTTCCGCAGAACTCGGTTGGTTGAACCAGTTGACCTGGGACCCGGGCACGGTGGACGCCGGGACGCAGGTGTTCACGAACCAGAGCCTCAGTGGCGGTGATTACTATTTCCGCGTAACGACCGCCTCCACGGCGAGCAGCGCGTGGCGCACGGCGCTCCGCGTGTTGGGCGGCGAGGCGGACGTTTACCTCAAGCAAGGAGCGCCCGCGCAAACCAATTCCGCCACGTATTCCTCCACTCGGGTTGGCTCAGATGGCGTGGTGCTGGCGCAGGGGAATCAATTCAGCGCGGGGCAGGACTGGTACATCACCGTGCATGCCACGCCCGGCGCGCAATGGACGTTGCTGACGGGTGAGGCCTACGTGCAAGGGCTGCCGAATCTGGCGTCAGACGGCAGCAGCGGCGCAACCGCCACGGTCGGCCCGGAAGGTATGCGGTTCTTCCGCACGACGATTTCGGCCGGGACGCTGGCCTGGCGGCTTTGGTTGAACGGAGCAGGGAACCAACTGCTCGTTCACCAGACGAAGGCTCCGCTTCCCATCGGTTCGCCGGGTGGGGGTTACCACGACTGGATCGGCGCCGGTCAACTGCTGCTGGTGCCGCCTTACATCGTGACGGGCAATTCCTACTTGATGAGTGTGGCGGGCGCGCCCGGAACGAGCATCAACCTGGATTCACGCCAGCAGCCGATCACGGACTGGGTGTTCGGCTCGCAAACGAACTTCACCACGACCGGGTTCGGCTACACGACGTTTCGGGTGCAGGTGCCGGTGGAGCAAATCGCCTGGCAGATCAACCTCACCCCCACCAGCGGCGATGCGAACTTGGCTGTGCGCCGGGACAACGTGCCGAACGAGTTTAAGAATGACGCGTTCTCGGACCTCGCCGGCGGCACCGGCGATAGCGTGACGTTGGTTCCCGCGCCTCCCGGTTCCCCGACTTCTTCGCCCGGCCTGAGCGACGGCACCTTCTACGTCACGATCTACGGCACCACGCCCTACACGTGCACCGCGACCAACGGCATGCCCGTGATTACGGACGTGAACTACGTTTTCGCCATCACCAACGATGCGCCCACGCGCGCGGGCTGGCGCTTCTATCGCGTGACCGACACGGCCCAGCAGTTGGGAACCTACGGCTGGGACCTGGCGCTCTCGAGTCACTTCGCGAATACGGAGATCGCCTTGCGGCGTAACGCGGTGCCCGGTCGATGGAACTACCGGAACTGCACAGCGAATTGCACCGCCCAAAGCACGGCCGGTTACGTGGATTACTCCGGGACACTGGGCTTTCTGCAACGGCCGGGCCACCAGGCGGACGTTTGGTACATCGGCATCTACCAGCCGGCGACGCCGCTGGGCAACTTCGTGCTGACGGGACAAGAGCTCACCGGCACTCCGCTGGCGTTCGATCCGGGGAGCGGTTCGTCCTCCGCGGTGGTGAACCAACCTCCCGGCAAGTGGCAGTATTTCATCATGGATGTACCGACGAACGCGCTGGGCTGGGATTTGCGGTTGATCAACGTGACGAGCGGCGATCCGCGCCTCGTGATTTGCCGTGACCGTCCGCCCTACGATCTGGGCAACCACAGCTACGAGGGCAGTTACTGGTATGCTTACGCGGACACTACGTGGCCGAGCGGCTACAGTTGGGGCGCGGGTTACGACTGGGCGGGGTACTACTACAATGCTTCGGGTTCGAACATCTACGGCAAGTTGCTTCAAATGGGCATGGGCAATCCGCTGTCGCCGGGCACGTATTACGTCGGCATCCGGGCGCCGGATGGGCAGACCACGCCGTTGAGCTACACGCTCCTCAGCCGCGGCATCGGTGCCGACTTCGCCATCCCGGTCAACACGCTGGATTACACCGGTGGAAGCGGATCAAGCAACGCGCTTCCAGCACGCGAAGTGGCCTATTACAGCATCAACGTGCCGAGCAATGCCCCGAGCTGGAAGCTTCGCCTCAGTGTGAGCAACGAAGCGATGCTGGCCCTGCAGCGCGGCGCGTTGCCGAACGTGGTCTGTGGCGGGTACGCCCCGACCACCCTGAATGGAGGCCGCGCCCTCCAGAAACTCGGCGATGAGGAGTACCTGCTGCTGCCGATGTCAGGTCAAACCAACGTGGTGGGCGGCACGTATTACCTGGCCGTGATCAGCGAAGGGCAAAACCCGGGGGGCAACCGCTATGGCTCGAATACTTGCGGCTTCACGCTCACCAGCTTCGGTGTGGCAACGACCAACCAGATGGGCACGCTCGATGTGTCCGGAGCTGCCGACCTCGTGCAGGCGGGCAGCTTGGAAGGCGGCGCCGTCAACTTCCATCAGTTCACCGTGCCACCAGGCGCGCTGGCAATCGAGGTGCACTTGGAGAACCGCGTCGCCAACCCACGCATGACGATGCGCGCCGATGGCCGGTTTCCATCCGCGCCTACGAGTTACGGCGTCAACTTCGGCCAGGCCGCCACCTGGTCCGACTCCGAGATCATTCGCATCGCCACGCCGGTCGCCACGAACTACACCCTCGCCGTTCAGGCGGATTCCTTCGGCGGCACCTATGCCGATGCCTCCTACGTCCTGCGGGTTCACGCCCTGACGACCGTCCCGGTGGCGTTTGACGGCGGGCTCGCCAATGTCGTCAACCACACAAACGGCACGTGGCGTTACTTCCGGCTGACCGTGCCGGAAGGGGCACTGGGCTGGGACTTGCGCCTCACCAATGTGGTGGGTGATCCGCGGCTGGCCGTCTGCCGTGAGCTAGCCCCCACCGATCTGGGCACCCACGCGTATAACGGCAGCTATTGGTATTACTACGCCGACACCACCTGGCCGAGCAGCAATCAGGTGGGAGCGAGTTACGACTGGACCGGCTGGAACTACAATCACGATGGCGCGTACAGCTATGGCAAGGTCCTTCAAGTCGGCATGGGCAATCCGCTCCAACCGGGCAACTACATCATCGGTGTCATCAACAGCAGCTACAGCTTCGATGGAGGCGTGATGAGTTATTCGCTGCTCAGCCGCGGCATCGGCACCAACCTCTCGATCCGCGTCCTCGACCTGCCTTTCCTCGGCACCGTTGCCACCAACGGCCTGCCCGCCCGCGAGGCGGCGTACTACCGCGTCCAGGTGCCGGCGGGGCAGGACACGTGGAAGCTGCGGCTCGAACCCACCGTCGGCGAAGCCATGCTCATGCTGCAGAAGGATTACCTGCCCAACGTAGCCGCAGGCAGTTCGTCGCCCGCTACGGTGAATGGCGGCAGGGCTTTGCAGAAAGGCGGAGTTGACCTGCACTTGCTTTACCCGCGTTCCACCGAGGTGGCGGTGACCAACGGCACATACTACATCGCCGTTGTAAGCGAAGGGCAAAACCCCGGCGGCTCGCGCATTGGTTCGGACACTTGCAGTTTTACGCTCCAGAGTCTCGGGCCGGTCGCAACCAATCAACTCGGTACTGTGGACGCCTCCGGCCTCACAGACATCACGCAGGCCGATTCGCTGGAAGGCGCCGATATCAAGTTCTACCAATTCAGCGTTCCGCCCGGAACCTTGAATCTCGAAGTGCGGCTCGAGAACCGCGTGGGTAACCCGTTCATGAGCCTGAGCCGGGGCCGGCGGCTGATCCGTGGTGCGGATAGCTACGGGCAGAGCGACGGCGTCTCCGCGACTTGGAACGACGACGCGTTGATCAACCTGGTCTCGCCAACGGTGACCAACTACACCCTGGCCGTGCAGGCGCGCAGCCTCAACGGCGTCTATACGAACGCCTCCTACACCATCCGACTGCACGCCATGGGCCTGACACCCCTGGCCTTCAACAATGGTGTTCAAAGCGTCAGCAGTCAGGCCGTCGGCACGTGGCGCTATTTCACGGTGACCGTTCCTCCCGATGCCCTGGGCTGGGATCTCCGTTTGACCAACGTCACCAGCGGCGACCCACGTCTGGCGATTCGCCGGGACGAATTGCCGGACGGTCTGAGCACGCACACCGCCGGCGGCGGCTACTGGTATTACTACGCGGACTCCACCTGGCCCGCCGGCTATCAACTCAGTGCCGGTTATGATTGGACAAGCTATTACTACAATAACGACGGCGGGATCTCCTACGGCCGAGTGCTCGAAGTGGGAATGGGTAACCCGCTCGCGCCGGGTAGTTACATTGTCGGGGTGTTCAACGGCGGCACCGCGGCGTCAATGACATACCAGCTTTTCAGCCGGGGTATTGGAGCAGGCTATGCCATCCCGATGGGCACGGCGCCTTTCGTCGGCAGTATCACCAACAACGGACTCACCGCGCGCGAGGTCGCTTACTACCGGCTCGAAGTGCCGCCCAACCAGTCGAATTGGAAGCTGCGGCTCGCCTCCTCCGTCGGCGAATCCATGCTCATGCTTCAGCGCAGCAACGTCGTAAACGTCGCGGCTGCCGGTTCTTCGCCCGCGACGCTCAATGGCGGACGCGCACTGCAGAAGGCAGGCAACGAGCATTACCTCTTGCTGCCCGAATCGGGTCAGACCAACATCCCGGGCGGCACTTACTACGTTGCCGTCGCCAGCGAAGGCCAGAACCCCGCGGGCAACCGCATCGGGTCGAACACCTGTTCCGCCGTGCTGACGAGTTTCGGTCCGCTGGCCACGCTGGCGCTCGGGAGCGTGGGCGGGGCGGATTTGACCCACAGCAACAATTTGGAGGCCGGCGAAATCAAGCTTTACGACTTCAACGTTCCTGCCGGCACCGCCGCGGTCGAGCTGCGACTCGACAATGCGGTGGGGACATTGCGCATGACGCTGCGGGCCGGCTCCGGTTCGCCCACACCCTACTATTCTTACGGCCGGAACGGCGGCCAGAGTTATACTTGGAACAGCGATCGGATCATCACACTGCCAAACCTCGCTTCGGGCACGTACTCGCTCGCCGTGCAGGCTGATTCGGCCACGGACGCCAGCTATCTGCTGCGAGTCCGGCACATGCCCGCAATCAATCTGGCCTTCGATGCCTCGCTTAGCACCCCGAGCGTGACCAACGTGGCGTCACTTTCACTGGCAGACCAGCAGGTGCAGTACTTCCGCGTTACCGTGCCTGCGCTGTTCAAAGGCCAGCCGGTGTTGGGTTGGAAGCTGGACGTGGACAACGCTTCGGGCAATCCGCGCGTGCGTGTGCGCAAGGACATCTTGCCGACCAGCGCCTCCTACGGAAACACGCCGTACGCAACCAGCCAGGCAACCATCGTGCCGCCGTATCTCACCGCCGGAACCTGGTATGTCGAGGTGCAGGGCCAGGGCGCGTCCACCTTCACGATCCGGAGCAGTGGCCTGTTGACGGAGCGCCCGGCGTGGGCGATGCCGCAGGTCGGCGGGTCCGTTACCACGCCCGGTCTGGCCGCGGCCGGCCCGCTGTTTGGCGACACGGGGGTGGATACCAACGGCGTTGCGTTGCCGCTCGATCAGGGCGTGGACTTGGAACAAGGCCGGATGCACTACTACGCCATCACGATTCCGTCGAACAATCTTGGCATTGTTCGCACCCGCCTCGACGCGATCAGCGGGAATCCCAATCTCTACATCCGCGCGGACAATTTCCCGACGCTCACGCATTATGTCACCGGCGACAACGGCAGCAGCGGCGCCTGCTATGACCGTTATCTCACCGACAACGTCGGCAGCGAGTACGGCAACTGGGTGCCGCTCGATGGGCGCTACGAGTTGCAGCTTCCGCCCGGCACGTGGTATCTGGCGGTCCACGCCGCCGGCAATTCCAACGTCCGTTACCGGCTGCGCTGTTACACGGGCATCATCACGCCGCTCGCGTACGACGGCGTCAATCTCATCAACCAAACCCTCGCCGGCGGGGACTGGCGTTATTACCAGGTCAAGCTGCCGACAAATTGCCCGACGACTTGGAACGTCACCTTCGCCCAGAACCTCGGTGACGTGCTGATGTACGTCCGTGACACCACGCCGCCCGGGCACGGGCTTTATGTCACCGATTACCGCGACTGGGCGGATGACAACAAGAACCACGGGCCGTATCCGGTGATGGACGCGCCGAGCACGAGCAACCTGGGCTGCCCGCCGTTGCGTCCGGGGCACACCTACTACCTTGGCTTCCGGGCGGTGAACGACGCCACGTTCAGCGTCAGCAGCACCACGAATGCGATGCCGATCAACTACACCAACACGCTTGCGTTCTACGGCGGCTCCGTCTCCAACGCCAGCATTCCACCGAACGGCGTGCTCAAGCTGCGCATTGACGTGCCCGCTGACGCCCGGCGGCTCCTCCTCACGACCGTGTGTTCAAACGCGGTGAACGCTTATCTCTCGCAAGGCAGCGTGCCCACGCCGGCGGGCCGGCACGACACCTGGAGCGGCACCTCGGCCAATCGCACCTACCAGCTCTACAACAGTTCCTGGCCCTGGATTCCGGGCTACATGTACTTCCTCCTCATCTCGAACACCACCGCGGTGGCGCAGAACTTCACACTCGCCGTGGACGGCCGTAATGCGGTCACCGACGACTACGAAACGGATGGCTTGCCTGATGCGTGGGAACTCGCCTGCTGGCCCTCCATCTACTCCTACAACGGAACACAAGACGCCGACGGCGACGGCGTGAAAAACGCCGAGGAATACGCCGAAGGGACCGTCCCGTGTGACCCCGCCAGCTACCGGCCGCGACTCTCGGCCACGGGCATCGGCGGGAGTGTGACGCGAAATCCGGCGGGCACCGCCACCGCCACGCCGCCGAAGGTCTGGTATAACATCGGCCAGAATGTGCAGCTCACCGCCACGCCAAATGCGGGCTACAGCTTCCTCGGCTGGGCTGGTGACGCCTCGGGAAATCTCAACCCGCTTACAGTGTTGATGGATGCGCACAAGACCATCACCGCAAGTTTCGGCATTACGAACAACAGCGGTGCGGATTACCAGTTCCAGATGAACCTCAACAGCTCCGTCGGCGTGCCACCAGCGCTGCAAAACGTCGGCGCCGGCAACATTTATGTCAGCGATTCGGTGGACGGCTGTCCGCGCACGGTGCTGCGCTTTCCGCAGGGCAACGGCCTGTTGCTCCAGCCCACCAGCGGCGTGGTGCCGACGAATGTCTACACCATCGCGATGCTTTTCCGCTTCGACACCGTGTCCGGCTTCAAACGCGTGCTCGATTTCAAGACCGGCACCACGGACAACGGGCTTTACGTGTATAACGGCGCGTTGAACTTCTACCCAACCGCCAGCGGTCCGGCGGGGTCCGTCCTCGTCAGCAACTGGGTGCAGGTGGTCGTCACTCGCGACGCGACCGACACCGTGGCCGTCTATGCGAACGGTGTGCCGCAGTTCTCCTTCAGCGACACCGCTGGCAATGGCGTTATCAGCACCGCCAACGCGCTGCGGTTCTTCAAGGACAACAACGCCATCAGTGAGGAAAGTGCCGGGTTTGTCGCGCGAATCCGGCTCTACGCGGCGGCGATGACGCCCGCCCAAGTGGCGTTGCTCGACCGCACGGAATGCGCCGGCGCGCCGCGTTTCCTGACGCCGTGGTTCGACTCCGCCAACGTGCTCAACCTCCCGGTCGAACACGTCACGCCCGGCGTGCCCTATCGGTTGCTGGCTTCAACCAACCTGACGACCTGGCTCGGCATCGCCACGAATACGCCGCTCGCCGACCCGACGGTGTTCACCGACCCGAAGGCTACGAACTATCCGAGCCGGATGTATCGCGTGGTGACGCCGTAAGGCAGAGACCCAAGCAGACAAATAGGCCTCGGAACGCGCCTTCGAACGCGTTCCGAGGAAGTGGCAAGGTGGTGGCCTAGTAATCGTAGAGCCCGGCGTCGTGAGAGTAGCCGCCGCCCATGCCGCCCATTCCCCCCATGCCGTCTTCGTCCTCCGGGCCGCCCATGAAATCGCCCAGCACGTCGCCCATGTCGGCCTCGATCTTCTCCGGGTCTTCGCCGGCCTCCAGGCGTTTGATGGCCACGTCCAGTTCCTTGGGCATCGTGCCGGCCGGCATGAGGTCCTTCATCTTGCGCATCATGTGCGCCATGTGCTTTGGGTTGTTCTCGTCTAGGTGCTCCATGTCCCGCTCCATCTCCTGCATGGCGCGTTCGATGCGGGGATCGTCCATGTCGGGCATCGGCGGTTCGGCGGCATCGCCTTCCGGCTTGGCGGCGGGCTCTTTCAGGCCCTTGCTCATGGCGAAGCGACTGACTTGTTTGGACAGCTTTTTGTTGCCGCACTTGGGGCACGTGGGCGAGTGGTCCGGATTCACTCGCTTCGAGAGGAAGCTGAAAATCTTCCGGCACTTCGGACAGGCAAATTCGTAAATTGGCATCGGTCTTTAGACGGTTGACCCGTCAAAATCGTTGAACTGCAGAACCGCACCCACACCGGAGGGCGATTCGATGCCGGCACCTTGTAGCGATTCGATGGCGCTTGGCCAACAAAAAACCCCAGCGGTGGCGCCGGGGTTCGCGGGGTCGCTACGGGCTACTTCATCTTGTCGAAAGTCTTCTGGAGGATTTCCCATTCCGGGAGGCCCTTCAGCTTCTCGCGCATGGAGCGACTGACTTCGGCTTCCTTCGCGTTCTTGGTCGGGCGCTTGACCTGATAGAAGATGCCGAAATAACCGGGGAACGCTGTGTCGGCCAGTTTGTAGGCGGCCAGCTCATTGGTCACATCGTGGTCGGTGGGCACGGGATTGAAGAAGCCGCCCTTGCGTGGGTTGGCGGCGTCGAACGCGCCTTCGTAAAACTCCACGCATTCACTCAAACACTCGATGTAGCTGAAGCCGTCATGCTGGAGCGCAGCCTCCATCATCTGCAGGACGTGGTTCGGGTTCGTGTGCGTCGTGCGCGCGACGAACGTGGCCCCGGCGGCGATGGCCTGCTTGAGCGGGTTGATCGGATGGTCGAACGAGCCCCACATGTCCGTCTTGCTCTTGAAACCAAGTGGCGACGTGGGCGAGGTCTGTTTCTTCGTGAGGCCATAGACCTGATTGTCCATAACCACCAGCGTCATGTTGACGTTGCGGCGCGCGGTGTGCGTAAAGTGGTTGCCTCCGATGGAAAACGCGTCGCCGTCACCGCTGAAGGCGAACACGTGCAAGTCCGGCCGGGAAAGCGAAACGCCGGTGGCAAACGGCAGGGCGCGCCCGTGAATGAAATGGGCGCCGTGCGCTTGGACGAAATAGGGAAAGCGGCTGGAACAGCCGATACCGGAAATGCTGACGATGTTCTCGTGGTGAATCTTCGCCTTTTCGATCAGCTTGAAATAGAGCGCCAGGACGGAGAAGTCACCACAGCCGGGACACCACGTGGGATGATCGGCGGCAAGTTCCTTCTTGGTGAGCGGCGGACGCTGTTCGCCCGCGGGCACGTTCACGCGGGCAGGAGTCTCGAGGGTCGCAGGAGTCATAGGCGTATGGGGCAAAGGGTGACGGGCAACTCAGCGGTTCATTCGCCGGCTTTCTTCAACGCGGCAAGCTTCTCTTTCACGCGTTCCAGGATTTCCTTCACCTTGAAAGTCAGACCGTCGGTCTTGGTCAATCCGCGAATGCGCGGATCGCAATAACGGGCGCGCAGGATGGCGCCAAGCTGACCGTAGCCGTAAAGGCCTTCGTCGTTCATCTCGACGACAAGAACGTGGTGGAAGCCGGAAAAGACCTTTTCGAGCCCGTTGGGCAACGGGTTGATGTGCCGGAGGTGGAGGGAGGAAATGCTGTCGCCGGCGGCGCGGGCGCGGTCCACGGCCTCGCGGATCGGGCCTTGCGTCGAACCCCAACCCACCAGCAGCACGTTGCCTTCGTTCGGGCCGTAGGTCTTGGGTGCAGGCAACGTCTTGGCGAGGGCCTGAAGCTTCTTGCGGCGCTTGGCGGTCATGGCCACGTGCAGCTTCGGCGAGGCGGAGGGATGCCCCATCTCATCATGTTCCAAGCCGGGCAGTACCGGATACTTGCCGCTGAGAATCCGCGTGCCAGGCGCGACGTGATGCGTAATGCCATCGGGCATGTTCAGGTCATACGGCTTGTGATCGGCCACCGGACGGAGGTCGGGCGAAATGTCCTGCCAAAGCTTCTTCAGGTCGGGCTCGGTGAATGCCTCGATCCGGGTGGCGATGGCTTGATCGCTCAGGATGAACACGGGCACGCTGTACTGGCGCGCGATGTTCACGGCTTCGATGGCGGTGTAAAAGCAGTCTTCCACGTCGGTGGGTGCCAGCACCACGCGCGGCGCGTCGCCGTGACTGCCGAAACAGGCGATGTTCAGGTCCGATTGCTCGACGTTCGTGGGCAGCCCGGTGGACGGACCGCCACGCTGCACGTCCACGATGACGAGCGGGACCTCGGCGTTGACGCCCCAGCCCAAAGCCTCGCTCTTGAGGGAGATGCCCGGACCGCTGGACCCGGTGACCGCAACTCTTCCGCCGAAGCTTCCGCCCAGGGCCATCGCAATGGAGGCAATTTCATCTTCGCATTGCACAAACGTGCCGCCGTATTTCGGCAATTCGCGCCGGAGGATTTCCATGACGTCCGACCAAGGCGTGATGGGGTAGGCGGCCCCGAAGCGAACGCCCGCCGTGATGAGGCCGTATGCAAGCGCTTCGTTCCCGTTCATCACCACCTGCGCCCGCTCCTTCTTCTTGCTCTCGGCCAGTGCGAAGGTCTCCATCACATGATCCAGCGAATAGCCATATCCTGAGTGGAAAGCGCTGAGGGCGTTCTTGAGAATACTGGTGTCCTTGCCGCCAAACCGTTCGCCAATGAGCTTCTCCAGCTTCAACACATCCAGGTCAAACATCCGCGCCACCAACCCGAGCGCGTAGAGATTCTTGCCCTTGTCCTTGGCCGTGCCGCCAATCGCCTCGATGGTGTGGGTTGAGATCGGAATCCCAACATGACGGTAGTCTTTCTGCCATTCGGGCTTGGGCTCGACGTGGTCGGAGTCCAGCAACACGATGCCGCCCTTGCGCAGCGAGCCGATGTGATCCTCGTAGGAGTGCTGGTAAAAAGCCAGGAGCACGTCCGCCTCGTCGCCCGAACTCAAGACTTCGCCGGAGCCGATACGCACTTGGAAGATGGACGCGCCACCCGAGATCGTGGCGGGAATGGTCATGAAGGTCATGACCTCCTGCTCGCTTCGTCCCGCGAGCCGGGCGAGAAAGCCGCCGATGGCTTGGATGCCGTCTTGGGAGTTGCCCGCGATGCGAATGACCGCCTCGGGGATCTTACGGACCTTGGGCTGGCCGCTGGGGGCTTGAACGGTGGTCGCCGAGTCGCTCATGCGAATGCCTGAAAAAGAGTGTTGGTTGTCTGTAATCGGCAGTCGGGCTCGGTCGTGAAACCCGGCCAAGGCTGCGAGGGTAGACTAGCACTTACTTAGTACGTGTCAAATTCTTATCATGACATCCAGTGGCCTGTGCTTCAGGCACTTGTCAGACTAACCCGTCCGCCGAACCTCTCGGCTGAATCGCCAATTAGGCTGCATGATTGCCGAAAGTCGGACTCGGCACCAAAGGTCAACCGCCCCGGCCCAGATGAAAAGCCAGCCCTTCCGCAACGCCGTGAGCGTGGGGCAAGCGGCTTAAGTAGCCGCCCTGAGCCGTCAGTTGTTGCTGTACCGGGATGACCGCATTCGCCGGGGATGCAAGGAAGCGGGCATACCGCCGGTCCAGCATGGGCAGGTCGTTCAAATGATCCCCGGCGGCAAATACGTCATCCGGCCGCAAACCGAGTCGGCGTGTGATTTCGGCCAGGGCAGTGCCTTTGTTGTAGTCGGCGTGACAGAAACGCGCGTAAACGTCATTTCGGACAAAAGCCAGGTTGGGAATGATGCGGCGGAAGTTGTCAATGTGCGCTTGGATGACGTCGGCGTCGCCGTTGTCGTTGGCGATCATGCAAAACGGCGAGTAGGTATCGGCGTAAACCGTTGTGGCGGGGAAGTGCGTGTTCACCCACTCGAGCAACTGTGGCACGAACGGCTCGAAGGACGCGAACAACTCGGTGTGCGCCCGCTGACAGGCGGCATTCCACTCGGCCACGCCGACATAGTTCGAGTGCTCGCGGCGATAGATCTCGCGTTCCACCAACACGAGGTAATCCGGATGCACCGAGGCGCGCGCACGGCCCAGCGCCTCCATGAGGCTGGACATGTCCCGGCCTGTGTTGATGACCCAACTTGCCCCCTGCGCCTGGAGGTCGGCAATCAGTTCCTGCAAGGCGGGCGCAATGGGCGGGTTTTCGAACTCGGCGAAAATCGTCCCGTCGAAGTCCGTTGAAATCAGTTTGATCGGCGTCGTCATGGTTTGGCGCAAGCCAATCCTGCGTAGCGGATGCTTGCGTCCGACCAGAGTGCTGCGCTAGCGTCGCATGTCAAAGTGAATATGAATCGCCGCCGCAACACCGCCGCATGAAGACCGCCTACGAACTCGCCATGGAACGGCTGAGCAAGAGCTCGCCAAGCGTGAAACTCACAGCTGCCCAGAAGCAGCAGATCGCCGAACTCGACTCCCGCTGCAAAGCGAAGACCGCCGAACGCGAGATCGCCCTGCGAGACGAGATGGCCAGGGCGGTGGAGGCGGGCGCGGCCGAGAAGGTGGCTGAACTGGAGCAACAACTCGTCAACGAGCGTAAGAAGCTCCAAGCGGACTTGGAGGACAAGAAGGACGCCATCCGGCGGGGTAAAGGCTGACCCGCGTCAACCGACCCGATTTGGCAGGAGGCCTTTGCGCCACAACTCGAAGTAGTGCAATGCCGCCACCACGATGCAGTGACGGATCTTCCCCGTGGCGATCAATTCCGGGATCGCGTCCGCTGGCATCAACCGCGTGACGATGTCCTCGCCATGGTCAAACTGAACAGGATGAGTAAGCCGGCAGTGCTCGATCAGGACGGTGTAGCAGCGGTTGCTTTGAATCGCCGCGTTCGGGAAGACCTCGCCGAGGATCCGGGCGCGTTCCCCTTCGTAGCCCGTTTCCTCGCGCAGCTCGCGCACCGCCGTGGCGACGGGCGAGGCATCAGATGCATCCATGATGCCCCCGGGCACTTCGAGCTCCACGGTTTCTGAACCGTGCCGGAATTGTTCCACCAGCACGAGCTGATTGGCGGGCGTCAACGCGATGATGTTGACCCAGTCCACGGAATCGAGCACGAAGAACTCGTGCGGCTGGCCGGTCCGGGGCGAGCGCTTCAATTCCTTGCGCAGGCTGAAGACTTTGAAATCGCCGAGCGGCGTGGTGCCAAGTTTGGGCCAAGGTTGAATCATGGCGCTAAGATAGGCCGCGTTCTTGCGCCGCCCAACCCTGCTTCATCAGCGTCAGCAAATGCGCGAGCGCGTCCGCATAGCTGCGGCCCTTCTGTTCCGCTAACTGCCGGGCGCGCCGATCCAGTTGGGCCGCCATCTCCGCCGATTTGCCGACCGGACACCCCATCCCCACGAGCAGCGCGGCGAGCTGGCTATGGTCCACGGTCTCGGTCATCGCTCGGGAAGACGGTCAGCCGACCGTTTCCGCGGCGACGATCTTGATGCTTTCCACGTGCATCCGTTTGACCGGCCGGTCGCCCGGTTGGGTCGGCGTGGTGGCGAGTTTTTCCAACACGTCATCGCCCTTGATGAGCTTGCCAAACGCGGTGTACTGCTTGTCGAGGAAGCGGGCATCGGCATGGCAGATGAAGAACTGGCTGCCCGCCGAATTCGGGTCCTGCGAACGCGCCATGGAAAGCACGCCGCGCACGTGCGGCTTAGCATTGAACTCTGCCTTGATGTTGAAGCCCGGCCCGCCCGTGCCCCAGCGCGACTTCATCGCCTCGTCCTTGGTGAGCGGATCCCCGCCCTGGATCATGAAGCCCTTGATGATGCGGTGAAAGCACGTCCCGTCGTAAAAGCCCTGCTGGGCGAGCTTCTTGAAGTTCTCGACGTGGCCGGGCGCGACGTCCGGCCAGAATTCGAGGACCATCGTGCCTTCGCTGGTTTGGATGACGGCGACTTCGCTGGTGTTGGGCATAAATCAGAAGGGTTGGTGGCGTTCAGGGCAGGATGCTGGCGGACTTGATGTAATCGAGGTTCGGGAAATCCTTCTTCAGGTAGGCGTTGCCTTCGGCCTGCACCCGCCCCTGAGCCGGACCACGTCCCTGTGGGGCGCCTTCGCCATATTCCCCGTTGATCTTATCCACCACGTCCATGCCTTCGCTCACTTTGCCGAAGGGCGAGAAGCCCATGCCATCGAGCCGGGCGTTATCGCCGAAGTTGATGAACAACTGGGTGGTGCGGGTGTTGGGACCGGCGGTGGCGAACGTGACCGCGCCACGCACGTTGCTGGCCTTGACCGGATCGTCGGAAATCTTCGCAGATCGCCAAGCAGCCGAAACCTTCGGGTCGCCGTGGATTCCAAACTGGCACATGAAGCCCGGAATCACCCGGAAGAAGGCCAGGTCCGTGAAATACCCGGACTGGACGAGATTGAAGAAACGGTCGGCGCCGTTGGGTGCGAGGGCGCGGGTGACTTCGACCGTGAAGCTGCCCTTGGTGGTTTCAAACTTCGCCTTGAAGGTCTCCGGGGCTTTCGCGGTCAGCTTCCCGGGATCGGCGAAACCAGCAGCAGCGTCCGGCTTTTTCGTCTCTTCCGGCTTGGCCACCGCAGGTTTGGCTTCCTCTTTCTTTGCGTCCTTGGCGGGTTCGGCTTGGGCGAAGGCCACGCCGGCGACCGACAATCCGAACAGACAACTCAATAAAAGTGTTTTCATGCGGGGCGCAATCTTCCACGCGGGCCGGTGAAAGTCACGCGCGGAATTGGCTTGCCACTGTGCGCACGCTTCAGCGCGGCTGGCGCGTCGGCCGTGCGGCTCGGCTTGTGGTCTCCCGTTCGTTCGCCGCCTTGGGGGGCGTTGCGTCGTTCGAGGGCTGGTTCGTTTCGATCAGTTCAGCCGAACGCGCGGTGTCCCCTCGAGAGGGTGCAGGTCTCTTGGACTGCGCTGCCGGCGCCGGAACGGTTGGCGTGTTGGTGGCGGGTGACGCGGGAGCGATCTTTCCCGGAGGTCGTGTTCCTCGTGTCGCCTCGGTTCGGGCTTCGCCGCCCGGTCTGGGATTGGCAGCTCCGGGCGCGACGATCGCCTTCGATCTCACATCATGCTGGGTTGAATCCGCACTCGCGCGCACCGTGGCAGGATTCGTGACAACGGCGGGGCGCGGGCTGGGCCGGACTTCACGTTGCCGCAAACCCTCCGTCGCGGGTGTCGGCACAGTCTTCGCAACGTTGGTCAAAGGCGTGACCGCCGAAGGAGTGACTTGCTTCGGGCTTGCTGGAGTTGGCTTCCGTTCCGCAGGCGCGGGCTGATTTGCTGGAGGTTGCGCCGGGGCCGGTTGCGGACGCGCGACGACCGGTGCCGGCCGCGTCGCGGGCCGCGCTGGTTGAAGCATGACTTCGGCCTGCTTGACCGGTGCAGGAGTCTGCTCAGCAGTCCTGACTTCGCGAGCCGTGGTTGCAGGCGCGGGCGTCTGCACAGGCGTGGCGTGTGGAGTGACAGCCGACTTCGGGTTGGCCACTTCCGGCTTACGCTCTTCACGAGCGGGCGGCGTCACGCGAGGCTCCGTGAGCGCCGGCTGGGAACGCGTCGCTGCCGCTGCCGGGGGCGGCGTTGGTCGCGCCATGGGGCGTGCCGGTTGCTGGACGACGTCAGCCGAGTTGACTGTCGCGGGAACTCTCTCGGAAGTTCTGACTTCACGGACTGCGGGTGCCGGTGTTTGAACTGGCGTGGTCGCCACCGCGGGTTTGGGATCGTGCTGGACCGTGGGAGGGGTTCTGCTGCCACGGGCAGAAGGAAGGTTGCGCTCGCGAGCTGCTACCGTGGTTTCTTCCCGGTGCCGGACCTCGCGAACTGGAACGGCCTGCACCTTGCGTCCGCTCTCGCGCTCGATGACCTCGGGACGCGGGCCTTCGATGACCACAGTTTTGTTCACCTCGTGAATCTTGGTGATGTTGACGGTCTGATTGATGATCGTGGTGTTATTCACGATTACCGTCTTGGGCCGCACCGGTTCGAGCATGCGCCGGTGCTCCACGAAGACGAACGCGTGCGACGCAAACGCCGGTTCGTAATTCACCGCGGCATGCGAAACCCCGATACTCATGGAGGGGCGCAATGGCGCCCAGCCGACGTAACCAGCGCCCTCGCGCCAGCAAACCCAGGCGGGTGACCATTGCGTGTGCGGCACCCAGAACCAGCCCAAGTCCGTCCGCCAATCCCAGCGCCCGTAATGATAAGTGGCCCACCCCCACGGCTCGTCGCTCATCCAATACCAGCCGGCGTCCGTGCGTTGCCAGTAGCCGTTGCAGTAGGGTCGCCAACCTGCCTCGACGCGCGCCGGAATCCAGCAACGACCATGGCTGCCCACGACCACCCAGCGCCCGTGAGCGCCGAGCGGCTCATAGAAATCGCTCTCCGCCTGGATG
>CAZWJC010000002.1:0-96009 GCA_964634255.1 uncultured Verrucomicrobiota bacterium
CCGAGCAGAGGTGCTTCTTGGCAAAGCCGCTCTTTTCATTCAAGACACGGCTGCTTGAGTAGATCACAGGTTTGCCCAAGAGAGTCTCCCCGGTGAGCGTGTTTCCGATGCTGTTCTGGATGTGGGTGCAATGCTTCATGGCCCGGCTGGCTATCGGTGATTCTGGCGACAGGTTGAGTTCGAATTGAGTCATGCGGAGTTGCGTGTCTTGGCCGTAGGCGGCAATGGCCTAGGCATTGCGTTGCGGAGCCTCGTCGACGATGGTTTCAATCATCCTCTGCCGGCGCGCCGGGCCTGGAGGTCTAGGAGCAGGAAGCGGGCAGCGGCATACACCGGCTCGGAGCGGATGTCCTGCGGTCGGGTCTTCCGGAAAAGTTGTTCCAGCAGGTCGAGCGCCTCCGGGGCACGGCCCTGCTCCGCATGGATCAGCGCCAGCGTCAGGTACGGGTTCGGAGCTTCGGGCACGGCCCGGATGGCGGCCTCGAGGTAGGGCACCGCTTCCTCCACGCGTCCGGCCATCAACACCGCTCCCAGCGCGTTGAGGGCCCAGCCATCCTCGGGGGCATGTTCCACTGCGCGGCGGGCATACGCCTCGGCCTGCGCCAGGTCCTGGTCCTCGGTCATGACCAATTTGGCCAGGGCGACCAGGGAGCCCACATCGTCCCGCTGCAACCGCAAGGCCGTGGTGAGATGACGTCGCGCCTCACTGAACCGCCGCAGTTCGGTGGCAACCATCCCGATGTCCCGCCAGACAGGGACCAGCAACGGATCGAGTTTCAGGGCCTGTTTCCAAAGCTTGATGGCCCGGTGACACCGGCCCTTGCCGGCCAGCGCGGCGGCTTCATTGGCCAGGCATCGGGCCCGATCGTGATCCCGGGGTGATGCCTCTGGGAACTGCAACGTGACACGGTCGCCTTCCACCTCGATGGACAGGGGAGCAGGCAGGAACCTGAAAACCGTATGGGCCTGCAATGCGACGGCGTCGGGATCGAGGTCCGCCGGAACCGGTCCGTCGAACAACTCGGCCACAGTAGTTTCGAGCGTGGTCATCGGAGGCTTGGCTTCCTTCCGATGGAGGTGGGGCGGGGTGATTTGCGTATTGGAGGTATTCATAATGTACTGCCTTTCGTTGTTGGTTTGTGCCGACACTTTTGTGTTTGCCGACGTTTCCCACTCCCGCTGTGTTGGCCGTAGGCTGTTCCTCCCCTCAAAAAGAAAAACGCTGCTTCCCGCATTTTCCATCCAACAAAAGGCTGACTTTCCAGCATTACCTAAGTGGAGGGATGCCTCCTTTTATGAACACGACGAACCGAGATTTATATGCGCAGACCGTGCCCATCCTGCGCGCGAACCCGACGATGGGAAAAAAGAAACTGGCGCTCCAGCTGGGGATCAAGACCCCCACGGCGCGGCGGCTCCTCGAACGGTATCGCGGCGAGACGCAGGGGCCCGGCACGCATCCCGACTACCTGCGGGTGCAACAGCTCAAGGGCCAGAACCCGGACTGGGGCGCGGTGCGGATCGCCCAGCAACTGGGCCTCACGCTGGACCATGCGAAGCTGCACCTTGCCCGGTGGATCGGTGCGCAGGCGTATGCGGGATTGAACCCATCGCCGGCAACACCCGCGCCTTCGGACACCGGAACTGCCTCACCACCACCCGAGTCGCCCCAGGCGGGCAGTACGCTGCAGGATTCAATGGGGCAAGGGACCCGGGACCTCTGCTACCGCGGCACCCAGATCAAGACGCTGGAAGAGTTGCTGATCTACGCCGAAGTGGACACGTCGGTCTGGGAAGTCGAAAAATGGGTGGCCAACAAATGGGAAGTGGGCGCGCGTAACCCGGCCACGGGCGAGATTCTCACGGCGCCGTTGTTCCAGATCAAAGCCTGGCTGCGGCGCAAGGTCGTCGAAACCACGATCAAGGACTTGATGCAATCGGTGCTTGAAGCTTTCAAGCAGGAAGCGCCAACCAGGATTCCGGTGCAGTATCCGCCGCGAGGGGATGGCATGTTGGAGATCGCAATTGTTGACTTGCACTACGGCAAGTTGTGCTGGGGCGAGGAATGCGGACGCGACTACAACACCGACATTGCCGAGCGGATGTTCTGGACGGCGATTGAGGACCTGCTGGCCAAGGCCCAGGGCCTTCGTCCAGCCAAGATTCTGTTCCCGGTCGGGAACGATTTCTATCACACGGACATCCTGGGGCGCACGACCACCGCTGGCACGCCGCAGGATTCCTCAATGGTGTGGAAACAAGCGTTCACCCAAGGCTGGAAGCTGCTGGCCAGGGCCATTGAACGATTGCGACAGATCGCTCCCGTGGAAGTGCCCATCGTCAACGGCAATCACGACACGATGAGCGCCCTGCACATGGGCGAGGTGCTAGCGGCCTATTTCCGGAACACCAGCGACGTCACGATTGATCATGGCCCCGCGCAACGGAAGTACGTCACGCATCACAAGTGTTTGCTGGGTTTAAGCCACGGGAGCGAGGAGAAGCATTCCAATCTCCCCTTGCTCATGGCGAGCGAGCGGCCCCAGGACTGGGCGCGCAGTGCGCCGGTGGCGCGCGAGTGGCACGTCGGCCATTTACACCACAAGAAGAGCCTGAAGTTCCTGCCGTGCGCGGATCTTGGCGCGGGCGTGGTGGTGCGCATCATCCCCAGCCTGACCCCGCAGGACTCCTGGCATGCGTCCAAAGGCTATGCCTCCAAGCTGGCGGCGGAAGCCTACTATTGGGATGGCGAATGTGGCGTTACGGCCACGCTGACTCACCACCCGGTGTGATCATGGACGACGCTCAGTTCATCCATTGGCCCTGTTACGAACCCGCCGGGCAGAGCGTCACGCTCACGGAGGAAGAACTGGTCCAGCATGTATTGGTGATCGGTTCCACGGGCTCGGGCAAAACAACCCTGCTGACCCACGCCCTTCAGCAACTGATCCCGCGCGGCGTTGGACTCTTGATCCAAGATGCGAAGTGTGAGGGCACAGTTGAGCACGTGCGGGAGGCGGCCCGTGCCTGTGGCCGGGAGAAAGACGTGGTGGTGCTGGGCCCGGAGGGCACACACGCGCTGGAGCTGTTCGGTTCCTTGAAGCAGTTGGATGACGTTGAGCGACTCACCCAACGCCTCCTCTCGGGCACCGATCCGGTGGGTAGTGACAACCTCTACTGGCAGACCAGCACGGAGGCGATGGTCTCCTCGGCGTTGACCCTGTTGCTTTGCCGGCGGCAACCCGTGCGTTTTGCTGAGGCCCTGGACTTCATGCGCCGCTGGTTTGTGGAGAGTTCCGCCGCCCTGCCTCCAACGGTCGCGGCCGTGGTGGATCGGGTAAAGCAGATGGCCCAACACGAGGATCCCCCGCCCCAGATCCTGAGCGCCTTGGATTACGTCCAGATGTGGCGTCAACTGGATCCACGGACCCGCAGCAATCTACAGAGCTGCCTGCTCAATGTGCTGCGGCCCTTGAGCAGTTGCCTGGCCGTCTGCTGTTTGGAACCACATCTGCGGGCGGCCTTTGATCCCGCCCAAGTGGCCCAGGGGAAGATCTGCGTCGTGAGCTGCAATGCCCTCACCCAGCCGGAGCTTTCCCGGTTTCTGCAACGGCTGGCCCGACGCATGTTCTTCGATGCAGTTCAAGCACGGGGCATGGGGAAGCATTTGCTCTGCGGTTTGGTGGCGGATGAGTTCCCGTTGCTGGTTGAACCGGAGGATGCAGATCAACTGGCGACGCTGCGGAGCAAGCGCTGTTTTGTCCTGGCGGCCACGCAGGGCTTGGGCAATCTCGAAGACCGGCTGGGCCCACGGCTGTGCCGGGCGGTGCTGGCGAACTTCAACACGGTGGTGTTCCTGCGGACGCGCGAGCCGGAGGCCAATGAGTTCGCGACGGTGAGTCTGGGAATGCGCAAACCGAAGCCAGCACGCCCGCGCCCGGATCAGTGGGTGGACAGTGTGGTGAAACAACTCGCGCGTCCGTCCGAGTCTCGCATGGGGCCGGTGTGTCCCCCGGGAGGGTTGGGCCGGTTGCACGCGCACCAGGGCTATGTGGTGAAGAGCGATGGCACGGTGACGCAAGAACCAGTCTGGTTTGCGCCGTGGTTTGAGTTGCAGCCCCAAACTCCGAAGCCGGCTGCACCCATTGGCAGAGATGGAGATCAAATGGCGTCACAACAGCTGGAGTCGTTGATGGAGCAGAATGGGTTTCAGCCGCTGCACTCTCTGGCTGTGGTAGCGGCGGCGTGGAAGCTCAAGCGGCGTTCGCACCGGCGGGCACTAAAACTCGCCACGGATTTCTTTCGTGCCAAGGCGTACCTGGTGCCACAGGGATTGGAGACGTTACCCACGCCGTGGTTGCTCGCGTTGCCGGGCATCCTCTGGTCCTTGCGCGAAACGTACTGGATTCGTCTGCCCTGGCGGATTCAGCTGGTGGCGTGTGTGAGTGGTCTGCTGCTAATCCAGTTTGCGGAGGAATCCCAACCGCCCGATGAGCGGCCCTCCGCCTGGAATGAACTCCGGGTGGACCTCAACGCCCGGCTCTATCCCAGCCGCTGGCGCCCGTTGAAACGACACCACCGGTTGCGACTGGTTCACCGACATCCCGATCTGCGAACCGAACTACTGGCCGGCAATGCTGCGGACCTCAGCGGACTGCGAGTGCACTGAAGTTGTCGCCCCGTTTCACAGGATCACCTCGCGTCCCGGGGCTGGGTGGTCTCCAATTCCTCCGCCAGTACACGTCTGCCGGCGTGTACAACAAAGCGGCCGGAGTGGTTTTCGCACTCCGACCGCAGGCAATGCCAAAAGACCGCTGCTTTGCCGCGTCTCTTCCGAATCACATCGGTCTGAGACTGACAGGCCAGACAAGGGCATCCGTCATGTGTGCCTGTCTCTTCCTATGTCTATCTGTTCAGCGAAACGCGCCGAGCAAAATCGCACCGCACAATCGACGATCTCCGAGGAACAATATTCAAAAATGTTCCGCAATCTCCGAACCTCCGCACCGTTCTGCTTAACTTGCCCAACCGATCCGGAGCCGCAATCGCCAGCTAAACACAGTATAATCACATTTGGCCGAGAATCAAAATAATGTCGAAGAATGCGAAATCCTGCCTTCGCGGCACGACCACTTCGATGATATCGACCAGCTTTCGCCCTCGTCGTACTGTCGGCTCGTCGGGACGTCCCATCCGGTAAGCGGCCCGGACTGGAGGTGGATGAGCTTCGCTTCGGCTTGGGCCAAGCTTTGCCTAGTTTCGGCAGCCCGGGGTGCGAATGCGCCGACGGCAATCCTGCAGTTCTCGATTTGAGATTTACTCCGCGCGGGGCGGCAAAGCTAACTCTCAGATGCGGGTGGTGGTTTTGGAGCCGGAGGGTGCTGTTTAATTACCTCCTGCAATCCGGCAAGCTGCTCCGGTCGAACCGTCCAGTTTGTATAATCGCACTCGTATGTCTTGCCCGCGCCGAGCAAGATTGTCAACTGCTCATCCAAGGTCTTGTTGCCGCCCCCGCTGAAGTGGATGGTCATGCCGCACAAGCTGATATTGTAGCCCGAGGGCAGTGGCACGCCTTCCGACATCTCCTCTATTTGCGCTAGCAACTCTTGGCGCCGGGTTTGCAGTTGCGGGAGTTCACGAAACAATTCTGCGATGGTCTGGGCATGTCTGAGCGATAGTCGCCAGCCGGGCCTCAACCACTTCGCATGAAGGTCGCGAAAGCGAGGTCCTAGTATGTCATCCCACGGACCCTCAATGTAAATCCCATCGTCGCGAATCTTCCATGCGTGCGGAGGTCGAACCGGCGCCAGCTGCATCTGGGCCTCTGCCTTGGCCTTTGTGGTCGCCAGACGGCGTTCCAAGGTCCGTTCATGCTTGGAACGAAGTTGGTTGGCTGCGTCCTCGCCTTCTGGCGTGCTGGCAACGAATTCCGCAGGCATTGCCTCATCTGACTGGACAAGGGCATCAAGGAGTTGTTGCTGCAGCCACTGCTCGACTCCCGGAGTGAATTTGCCGCAATAGGCTTCAAACCTCCGTGCTTTTGGCGTCCACTTCGGATTTGCTGCCAGAACCCCGTCCAAGACGTGCTCTACAGAACTGCAGATGCGGTGCAGCCTGGTCCGCTCGGCTTTCGTCCTAATGTCGTGGTGCCCCCGCGAAAGAGTATTGCTGTAAGTCTTTTCCCATCCCCCGTTGTTCAGCGGTCGGCTCACACATCGAATACCGTATCGAGTAAATGCTGGCTGTACCAAGCTGAGCACTGTGCCATTCTCTCCAGCGATGAACTCGAATCTCAGAGTTGGCTCGACCGCCCGGAACCGGACTCCTTCACTTTGCAGCCCGTTCTGAATTGCGACCAACCCAGGCCACTTGGCCGGGCGCTTGGCAGTCTGCAGCAACACAGCCCGGAAGGGGCTGGCCTCCACAACATAGTGGTGACGATAAGGAGAAGAAGGGCAGGATCGAACAGCGATCCAGCCGCCAGCGGCAAGATCAACCGGCCAACTCATCAGACCGTTGCCGTCACATGGCCAGGTGACGTATCCCGGAGTGGCGCCCCACAGCGAAGCAGTAGCGATGTCAAAAACAGAGGGCTTGAATTCATCGGCCAATTCGACCAGATCCTTGCCTTCGACACGACCATCGGTGATTTCCACCTGCCAAACGGGCAGCGGCTGCCCATCGACATTCAGGGTGCCCAGCTGTTTGGGTTTGGTTTCTGGCATATATCTGGCCCACTGCACCGTTTTCGATTTCGGTCGTTTTACTGGTGCCGCTGGAGTGTCCAGTTTCTGTGTGTCGTGTTTGTCAGGCAACGTGTTCATATTTGACTCTCTGTGCTGCATGCTCCTCGGTAGGAGGCTGATTGTCTATCGGTTGTAGGCGCAGCCCCTTGAATCGCTAAACGGGCGCTGTGCTCCTCAATAGTCGATCTGATCCGAGCGTGTTCAGAGTTCCAAATAAGTGGCCTGCTAACCTTCCAGCAGGTGGGCATTCAAGCTGACCACGTACTTCTGCCTCGCCAAGGCGGTCTTGGTCCCCCAAGGACTGGGGGGTATTGCCAACGCCGTGGTTGCTCGGCTTGCCGGGCATCTTGTGTCGTTCTCGCATTTGGAACTCGTGGACATCAATCCGAAGGCTCCCTCGGTCTGATCTTGATTACCGCGCACCCGGGAAACCACTGATAAGAAATAGGTTCCTCGTCTCTTGGGGAGTGGTTCATGTTACGACTGAAGCACCGCCTGAATTATTTCGTTATAGAATCTGTCGATCCTCGGTGGCGCTACACGAACGGTGCATAAAAAAACTTCAAAAAAACCCGCAACTACACCTGCATCGGAATATACTATTCACAGACTGAATGCGTGGACAACCCGGACTGCGCAGCCCGGAAAGTCTGCAAAGCAGATCGTTGTTCTGCCGGGTCGCGGCACGACAAAACCGGCAATTTGCGGCCGGGTGACTGAGGCGAAAATTGTGGCGCAAGTGGGTCGCACATGCGGTGCGTCGCCACCCAACCTGCGATCCGCACCTGCGTAGGATGCCTTGCCCAAGGCCCTGCGGGATGCGTTGCGGGCCTCGGAGTTTGGCATGGGCACAGACGGCTGCCGGACGGATGCGAGTCCGTCCGGCAGTTTCATTCTCGGAGGGTAGCAGGTCGCCAGCTGAGACTGTAACTCTTAATCAGAAGATCATTTCGCGTCCTGTGGGCTGGGCAATCTCCAGTTCCTCGGCCAGTTCGGTCAAAAACTCCTTCGCCAGCAGCCGCACCCGATACACGCGATCCCGGTTCTCCTCTCCTTCTCCAATACGATCATCGTGCAGAAACCGTTCAGCCCAATCCTGCACCTCTTTGCGCAAAGCCGGTTGCCGCTCCAAGCTCTTGTGCAATTTCTGGAACAGCACCCGATGCACATCCCGCCGGGAGAGCAACGCCGCGAGATTCTCACCGGCGGTCAACTCTACCGTGCCCGGTTCCAATTCCGGATCCCCGAGGGGCACGTGTTCCTGCCGATGCTCCGCCAACCGGACCAGGTTGTAGAGATCGCTCTCGATCACCCCGCGCAGGCAGGCCAGGAAGCGCTCCAGATCGGTGCGATACTCCGGGGGCAGATGCCGCCCCAGGGCCGGGTTTTGGTCACCCAGCTCCAGCTTGAGCACCGCCTCGCCCACGAGGTCTTCCGGTTCAATCAGGGCCAAACAGCGCTGCACCGCCCGGGATTGGATCCGGGCGCGCATCCGAAGCCGGGCAAACCCGACGAGGTGTTGGTATTGTTGGGGGGTTAACGCGGCGAGGAGTTCGGTGACCGTCTTCACGGCGCCGTTCTCCACCCGCCCGGTTTGAGTCGTGATTGTTTTTTTCACGCACTTGTGTTTGGCGTCGATTTGCTCCCGACCCATTCGCTCCAGTCGCGGCGGTAGTAGGCAACGATCTGCGCCGAGCGTTCGCGGTTCTCGGCTTCCGTCATCCTGGCCCGGTCAAAGAGCAGGTTCAGCCCACGGAAGTTGTCGTGGAGAAACTCTCCCAGTTCCCGGCGCTGCAACTGGACGTGGCAGGAGGCGGCCCCACTGCGGCGGCGCACCTGCAGGGAGGGCAGACAGCAAAAGGTCATGGCTTGCAGACTTGGGCTCTCCAGGTCGCAGGCAAAAAACCAGAAGGGCCAAGCCTGCCGGAAGGCCTGGTAGAACGCGCGCGCTTCGGGAATCTCGTAGAGCTCACGCGGATCGGTGTCGTAACCGGCGACGGTGAAATGAAACGCGCTGTAATAGGAACGCAGGGCCGGACCGTGAGGCAACCGATCGAGAGCGAAGTGTTCGAGGAACGCGGCGAAGTCGCCAGCCTCGACGGCTGGCCGGCTAAACTCAAAAAGGATGCGGGTTTGGTCTTGGTGTGGGGGAGGTTTGATCAACATGATGTTTTGTGACCCGGTTCTTTTCGCCGTAGGCGTGAGAAGCAAGACACAAGAAGGCCCGTTCCCTGATGGAGAAGGAACGGGCTTGAGGCGAGGCAGGGAGGCGAGAGGCTTACAGCTCGAAGGCGGCGCTTTCCGAGGCTTCCAGGAGCGTGAGCACGTATTCGGCGCTGTCGCCGGGATGGCAAACGAGCTTGAGCTGCAACTGGTGCCCGGCGAGCGGGACCTTCAGCCAACCCGTCTCACTGAAGAACCGGTGTTGCCGGCGGTCGAAGCGGTCGCGGGCTAAGGCCGCCCCCACGATCCGGCAGAGTTGCAGCAGGGTCGGGTCATGCAGGTCAAACGACCGCTCGCCTGCCAGCGTCCGCCACAGGCCAGCCGTGATGGCGATCGGGACGGTGAAGTAGGCATTGCGCGCGGCCGGGGCACGCGTGATGTCGTGGAGTTGACCGTTGCGCAGGGCTTCCGCCCGGGTGCATCCGTTCTGCAGGTAATCGGCAGTGACTGAAGTCGTCGCATGGTTGATGGTCACGGGTTCAGGTTTTGTGTCGTTGTTGGTTGTCATGGTTTTTGCGCTTTCCTTGTTTTGGCCGTAGGCCGGTTCAATCGTGAGCGTCGTCGCTCGTTCGGCACGTCAGCCAACCGAACAACAGAAAGAGCTTCAGCAGAATCAGCGTGCAGATAAAAGCACGCCTGTGCGGGGGATAATCGAGGTTCAGGATCAAGGAGCCACACACGAGGACGTGATATCGGGTGAACCGCGCGACTTCCGGCGTCGAGAGCGGCGAGGTGTAGCGGATGACCTGATATCCGAAGTGTTGTCCGGCTACCGACACGGTCCAATCCGTGTCGTAGGTGATGGTGATGCACGCGGAGGCGGGGTTGGATGCGAGCACCCCCCCGAGCGTTAACAGGAGTGCGAGGGTCAAGGCAAGGCGCCGGCGATTATTCATGGCGTTCCTCCTTCGCGCTTGCAGGGTTTGCTTGCACCAGCAGCCGATGCAAGCGTTCTGCCAGGTGCAGGAAATCCGGCGGTTTGGCCAGACAGTCCACCGCCCCCAGCCGTAGGCCTTCCTCCAAAGCATCGTAACGACCGGAGCAGAACACCACCGGGATGCGCGCCGTCTCGGGATGGCCCTTGAGCTGGCGGCAAACCTCCAGCCCGCTCAGATCCGGCAGGTCCACGTCGAGCAGGATCAAGTCAGGCTTCGCCGTTTGCGCCGCCAGCAGGGCTTCGCCGCCGGTGTGAACCAGGGTGACGTCAAAACCGCCCCGGCGCAGGAACGTCTCTGACAACCGGGCCAGTTTCACGTCATCATCCACCACCAGCACCCGGGGCAAGTTGGGAGCGGGCGTTTCCTCGGGCAGGGACAAGTGCAAGGTCTTCCCTTCCGGCGTGGCTTCAAGCGTGGCCACCATCTGCACCTGCTCCACTTCGCCTTGCACGAACGAGCTGAACTCGACCAGCCAGCGCAGACCGGTGCGGGTGTATTGCTGCCGGGCGGGCAGACAGCCGTTGAGGGTGAGGTTCACAGCCCAGAGCAGGTCGTAGAGGGCATAGCTTTCCACCAACCCGGCGGTAGGAGACAACCCATAACGGGCCGCCAACCCCGCCGAGGCAGAGGTGGGATGGATGAGGCCCGCCCGTCGGGCGAGCGGCGTGAGGTCGAGCCGGGGAGAGGTTTTCTCCGCCGGTTCGGTTGCGGTGATCAATGCAGATTCAATCATGCTTTTGTGTTTGGCGGTGTTTTCACGCGACCCGACCGCATCTGACACCACACCTGTCGGGCGAGGAGACGAACCTGATGGGCGTGCTTGCGATTACCGTTGACCGTGGGAATGCGATCGGATTCGAGGAAGACCGATTCCCAGGCATCGACGGTCGATCGAAGCCGTGCCGGAGACCGTTGTCGCAACCGACGGAAGAACTCGCGTTTGATATCGTTCCAGACGGCGCGGCTATCGGGCGGGTCTGCGGAACTGGGAATGCGCAGGGCCTGCTTGAGTTCCAGGCACTCGGGCTCCCATCGCCGACTCAGTGCCTCGGCCTTCGAGGCAACGACACCGCGCAGGTAGTTGAGGAAGGAGGCCGGATCGGCCAGATCCTCGGGACGGGGCCTGCGCCCACGCCCCGGCTCGCACGCGCCCTCGAGCACGCTCAAAAGTGCTGTCTGGACCAGGTCGGCGGCTTCCGTGCTCCGTCGGCCCAACCGCCCCAATCGGCGCCGGGCAAACTGGCGAAGATGATGGAGTTGCTCTGCTCCCAGTTCCTCCAATCGTTGGAGGGTCCATTCCGAAATCGCTGTGTCGATCACAGCCATTCAGTTTGGCCGCAATCTCACACCGCCTTGGGACACAACGTGGTTTAGCCAGCCTCCGCCCTCCAACTTTCGGGGAACACAATGTCACTCGCCGTAGCTATTCAGAGATAGATGAGACTCTCTATGGAACTACAGCAGATTCGATTGTTGGCCTTCGCCTCCGGACCAGAAGGCTGGTCGGCGCGGTTGGGGAAACTCGTTGAGCGACACAAACCCAACGTGCTTTGTGTGCTGGGCGATTCGCTGAACGAACTTGAGGCGTCTGACCTGGCCTGCCTGCCGGTGGATAGTGTGATTGTCAGCGCGCCGCTGACCCACCAGCCGAAAGTGATGTCGATGCATGGAGGAGCCTGCAAGGTAGGGCCGTTGTTATTGATCGGATTGCCGTGCAAGGAGGGGACCGGTATCTGCGAAATGCTCGCCGTGGGGCTGGTGTCGCCGGGTACGCCGGGTGTGTTGGTTTGGCTTGCCAGCGGGGGACCCACCTGCGAGACGGTGCAGGTGGTGCTCATCGGCACGGACAAGGGTAAGTCTTTTGCGGCTCAGTCCTGGCGTGGACGTTGGGGGGATGCCGTATCGGTAAACCTGACCGGGGAGCTGAACGTCGTCATCATCACTTTCATGTGTCTGGCGGGCCAAGTATTGGCCATGAAAGTAGAGGTCGCATTGTGACCCGTCAGGAGCAATTGATTGAGGTGGCGTCGGTGATGCGTTCTAGTCGGCGGGCTTCGGCGATGCGGCGAGTGGGGCGTTCGGCAGCGCCGAAGCTCAGGCAGGTGTATACCAAATCAACAGGGATTTCTTCGTCGTTGCCAACGTAAACCGTCCAGACGGGATTCTCGTCGCCATCGTGGTTGTAGTCGGATTGGCAAGACGTCGAAGAAGACAGCCCGATTGATCGCGGTGGAATGCACAACTCAGGCAGAGAACTAGCCACACCGGGAAAAGAAGAAGAGCGCTCGCGATCGCGGTTGGGCAGATTCTCGCCTGTCTCGCGATGGAGTGCGCCGCAGTGATCAGCGGAGGCGCGGCTCCCGTCGTGAGTCAGGCGCTGATGTTGGGGACGGAGCCAAGTGCTGGGGTGTTGCCTGCCGGAAGTGCAAGCCCCGGCTCTTGGCGGAGTAGGGATTGGTTCAGGGAATCATCAAAAAAGACGCAGATTACCTGTAAGAAAGCGCTCGTCCTCTTCGTATTGTTCAATAAAACTCGCGCGGCACATGACCGACAGGCCAGAAGAATTCCTGCCCACTCGCGCCAGCTTGCTGAGCCGGCTCAAGGATTGGGACGACCAGCAGAGCTGGCGGGATTTCTATGATGCCTACTGGCGGCTGATATACGGAGCGGCGCTGAAAGCCGGACTGTCCAAGGAAGAGGCGGAGGATGTCCTGCAGGAAACGGTCATTGCGGTGGCCCGGAAGATCGAGGAATTGAAGTATGACCCGGCGCGTGGCTCCTTCAAGGGCTGGTTGCTGACCCTCACTCAATGGCGCGTGGCGGATCAACTCCGGCGGCGGCAAAGGCAGGCGGTGCCACAGCCGGATGATACTCGGACGACCGCACTGGTAGAACGAATCCCGGATCACGCCGGCTCTGACATTCTGGTGCAGGTTTGGGACGGAGAATGGGAACGCAACTTGGTGGCGGTGGCATTGGAGCGGGTTAAGGCGCAGATCGCCCCGAGGCACTTCCAGATTTACCAGCTTTATGTGCAACGGGAATGGCCCGTTGGGCGGGTAACCAAGACCTTGGGCGTGAGTGCGGCGCTGGTGTATGTGACCAAGCATCGTGTGGCGGCATTGTTGCGAAAGGAGATTCGCCGCCTGCAAAAAACCAAATGGTGAATCACCCCCCACCCAGCTGCGGTCCAACTCTGCATTCAAGAGATTTGAGAATGTGCCGAATCCTACAGACGATGTGGCGATTCCTGTGCGGGCATCGGGAACGATGGCGGGAAGACTCGCCGGAGGACTTTGAAGCGGACTATGAAACCAAACGAAGGGTGATGCGGCGGTTGGTGAATCGGATGGGTGGGCGGGGTGGCAAGCACGGCGATCAGGTGAAGCTCCAGAAGGGTTCATGGCAGTAAGAGACAATCAACGAGACAAGTCACAGGCGCCAACGCCCGAGACAGGGAGTGTCACACGAGCGGCCTCCCCCGCACCCGGATGGCGCAACGTTGGTTTGAGGATCGCACTGCTCGTGGTGGTGGTCGCCCTCTCAAATGGTCTCCTCTTTTGGTGGATAATCCCGGAACAGAAACTCGTCTATTTGGAGAACTTGGAGTCCAAGGGGCGGGGTGTGGCCGTCTCGCTTCAGCAGGTGGCGGCCAGCTCCTTGGTGACGGAGGATTACAGCACGGTGGTGGATCACTGCAAACTGGTGTTCGAGGGCGACCGCGCCATCGTTTACCTCGTCCTCACTCGGAACGACGGTTTTTCACTGATCAACGAGCGCGCGAAATGGAGCAGTGAAAACCTCGACAACTCCTGGCGGCCGAACTCCCGCTCACCTCAAGGGCGCATCCAGGTGGTGACTTTGCCGGCTGGCGCAAAAGGGGCAGAGCTCGGCAAGCGCGTCTTCGGATACTCGATGCCCTTCAGCTATTCAGGCATCGATTGGGGCTGGATTCATGTGGGACTTTCACTGGCCACCTATGACAAAGATGTGCAAAGAATGCATCAACGCACGTTCTTGCTGGCGATCGTCTGCAACTTGCCAATCCTCGGCGTCGCCCTTTGGTTAATGCGGAGGAAGCGAGTTCCCGAAACCATTCGGCCGTTGGTCTTGCCACCTCTAAGCAGTCAAAACCTGACGCCGCGTGAGCCCTCAGGCGAAGTAGTCGGCATCGCCCCGAGTGTTCCCGATCACGTCCTCTTGCGCTGCATTGCCAAAGGAAGCTATGGCGAGGTGTGGATTGCTCGCAACAGTCTGGGGGCGTATCGCGCGGTGAAGGTGGTTCGCCGCAATACGTTCAGCGATCCTCGTCCCTATGAACGTGAGTTGGCGGGCATCCGGCGCTTCGAACCCATTTCCAGGCAACACGAAGGCGTGGTGGACATCCTGCAGGTCGGCAGCAATGACGAGGCCGGCTATTTCTATTACGTCATGGAACTGGCCGACGACGTGAACGCTCGCCCCGAAGCAACGGATACCGGCACGAGCAAAGCGGAATGGGATGTTGGGAATTACCGGGCCAGAACCCTGTCGCATGAGATCCGAGAGCGGGGCCGTCTGCCGGCGAGCGAGGCGTTACCCATGAGCATCGCGCTGGCGGAAGGCTTGCAGTATCTGCACACCAAGGGTCTGGTGCATCGGGACATCAAACCTTCGAACATCATCTTTGTGGCTGGCCAGCCGAAATTGGCTGACGTGGGTTTGGTGGCGGAGTTGGGGGATCCGCAGTCGCTCGTGGGAACGGCTGGGTTCATTGCGCCCGAGGGGCCAGGCAGTGCCCAGGCGGACATCTACAGTTTGGGCAAGGTGATCTACGAGGCAGTAACTGGAAAGGACCGGCAAGAGTTTCCAGAATTGCCGACAACGCTGGGCACCGGCACCGGCGAGGCCTTGCTCCTGGAATTGAACGAAGTGGCCTTGAAGGCATGTGCGCACAAGGCCGCAGAGCGATACAAATCAGCGTCCGAGATGCTAGCGGACTTGAAGGTTCTGCAATCCGGTCAGTCGCTGAGAGGGGCGCGGCTTTCCCGGAAGCGCTGGCGGTTCTTGCTAGGCTCGGCGGGTAATCTGGTTGCGATGGTGGTCATTGGGGGATTTATTTGGAAAGCCAGCCATTTCAATGCGCTAAACACAGCCCAGACCGAATCAACCTTGCCGAACACTTCTGAAAGCACATCATCCGTACCAACTCGAGTTGTCCCTGCGAGAGCACCGGACAAGGCAGGGAAGATCACCGCAGTGCCGCAGAAATCAAACCCCGAAACCCTAACAAACGTGGCTGGCAGCACCGTGCAAACCGGGTCGATCCCACTTCTCCCTGCCCCGCCCCCTCCGAAACCGCCGTCTGCACTGCCCTTCTCCACGCGCGGAAAGGAGTCATCGACTGTAACAGCGTCCTCAGCCGCGAAGGTCTTGCCCAATCCCAACTCGGCTGACCGCATCTTGGCGGCGCACATAGTCAAAATCGCCGGCCTCTGCCAGTGGCCTGCCAGCGTCGCCCCAAGAACAAATCGTCCCCTCGTCATCGGAGTTGTCGGCACTGATACCTTTGCCGCCTGTGTCCGCCACGAGGCCAGTGGGCTTAAGGAGGGGACTTGCCCTCTGGAAATACGTGACATCCAACAAATCGAAGACGCCACCAATTGCCACATGCTCTGTGTAACCACTCAACCCATTCCCATTCAGGATTTCCTTCAGCGATGGCACAGGTATAAAGAAGCAGTGCGCGACCGCCCCGTACTCCTCGTCACCGATATCTCTCGCCGACTGGGAGTTGGCGCAGTCATTGAATTCGGTCTGATAAACCGGACGCTCAACGAAAGAACGCTCGGCTTCGAAGTCGATCTTGATGAGGCGAATCGTCGCCAGTTGCAGTTGTCCCCCGTACTACTCCGCTCTGCCTTGCAGGTGCTCCATAATGACAAACGGAGCCCTGTCTCCAGCACCAAGACAGGCGGCCCTTGAACCTCCTCTTCTTTCAAAAGGCCAGTTGCCTTTGACGGAGGTTGGGATGCCCTGCAATCACGCTGAACCCAAGCTGCGCCGCTTGGCTGTGGCGACTTGAACCCCTGTTTTCGGCCGCTGGTTGCTCGCGTACGGCCTCTGCTTTTTCCTGTAAGAAACAGCGGACTCGCTTCGTATTCACCGTGGCACGTATCAGATGGAAGACGCCAACCACGGCAGAAATGCAGAGAGGGGCGGTCGAACCTCAGAGGAGGAGACCAGCCTGCCAACGATTCTGCTGATCGAGCAGGATCAGCACATTGCGTTCTGCCTGCGGCTTCTGCTCCGGAGGGCTGGTTTCCGGATGACCCACGTGGTCTGGGCTTCGGAAGGGTTGCACCTCGCCCGCACATGTTCGCCGTCGGCGGTCGTGCTGGAAGTAGACTTACCCGACCAGGACGGCGTCGAGGTCTGTCGCCAGTTGAAGGCGCATTCCCCGACCGCCGGGCTGCCGATCCTCTTCTGCTCCAGCTACACGGAGTCGGCCGAAGCGACCCGGCAGGTCGGGGCGGCTGGCTTTCTGACCAAGCCTGATGGGGTTGGGCAATTGGTGCCGTTACTTCTGGAACTTTTGCCAAGGGGATCAACTACAGGATGAGCGATTCAGAAACTGCATCCGGCAAATCACCCAACCAGTCAGAAATGCCAGCTCAATCAAGAGCGACAGAAACACAGATGTGGGATGTGATCCTTAATGGCGAGGTCATTGGGAGCATCCACGCGGACTCGGAGACACGCGCCCGCGATGTGATTCTGCCATTCCACAACCCCGCAATCACGCTCCGCGCCCGGCCAGAGGAGACAGAGCATTCCGAAAAGTCAAAGCCTTGAACTATTCAAACCGACAGTCATCTGAAGACACTTGGATTCGGCGGTCGGGCCCCGAGTCCGGGTGGTGGCATTCATCGGTCCGGCCGGGAATACTCGCGGCTTGCCAAGCGACTTGATTCAGAACGGACACACCCTGGGGATGATTACTTGGATCAAAACCAACATTGGCTGGCAGGGGCTGGCGCTGTTGATTGTGCTGGTCTGGTTCGCGCGGTTTCTGTTCCGAAATGCCGACCTCCGCGAGCACCGGAAGTCGTTGGTGATAGCCTTTGCAGCGGTTTTCGTCGCCTTTGTCGGCGGCGCGTTGCTGGGCAGAAGCACGGGCCATCCGCAGGCTGGTTGGGTTGCCGGCTGTGTGCTGGGTGGGGTTGCCTTCTATGGCACGCTACGCCTCCTGGACCGCGCCCTCAATGACTGCATCGGCGGTCTGCTCTTCGACTTGGTGTTTTCCGAAGGCCCATTTGCAGCTACTACGCGCCCGGAGAAGGTCTTGCCGAATGTCACCTTGTTGCGGCATTGGTGTGAACACGGAGAAATTCGCAAGGCTTGGCGGATGGCCCGTCGGCATCTCGTGGCGGACGTGCGCGCATACCCCCTCTGGTTATTGGCGATGGAGATGGCGGTGCTGCACTTGCGTCAGCCCCAAACCGCGGTGCGGCTCTTCCAACGCTTGCAACGCTTCAATACATTCAGCGACGACCAGAAGCTGTACGCGTTTCACCAACTCAAAGCGTGGGCGGCGATGATCGGTTATGAACTGGATTTGCCAGCCTTTGATCCGAACCGGGGCCGCATCCGCAAGCCCAGACTCCTGGTGGAGGCGGATCACCTGCGAATGCAGGGGCGAATTCAGGAAGCGGAATCGCGACTGGAAGCACTCCTGCGCCAGAATCCCGAGCACCTGGCCGCGGCGTTGCTCCTGATGCGGTTGCTAACGCAGGAACGGCGGCGGCGGGACAAGGCGGAGCAGTTGCTCAAGCGGCTGGAAAACCGTCCGTTTGTCTCGAACGCATTCGTGGAATTTGCGCGGCGCTCACTGGATGAATGGAGCAACCAGCCGCCCACGATGGTGGAGAAGCGTCGCTCGTGGTTTTGCCTGCGCCGTCCCGAGCCGCCTCCCGGATCCGGGAAGATCGTGCTGGAAGCTCCACCACGAATTACCTTGCCGACGAGCCAGACATCGTTCGCCGAGACTCCCCACGTCCCAAGCGAGATTGGTACAACTGCTCACGATGTGGATGAATTGCTGGCCGAGCGGCGACTTGGCACTGCTGTCGAGGTGTTGGAACGGAAGCTCCGCGAACAGCCTGCCGACTACGAGACCTGGGTCAAACTCGCGGAAGTGTATGCCCTACATTGTGGGAATGTTGAGCGAGCGGCGATAATTATTCGCCGCATGGAAATAAACCCAGCCTTCACGCCGGAACAAAACAAGGCGGCGGCGACCCAGCTCAAGAAATGGCGGGAAGCACGCCAGAGGCCGGGATTCTAAATGGCAGGGATGTGCGACATGAAAAAGGCTGGCGGCCTGTCCGACCGCCAGCCCGTGAGGTTCATTTGGCCGTCTGCGAGACGATCCAGCGAAACGCCTCCTTCGCCACGTAGGCGAGCACCAACAGGTCATCGCGCCCGTAGCTGTCCGTGGTCTTCCACTCCTCGCCGTCGCGGTAGCTCCGCTCGAACGTGGTGTTGTAACGCACGCCCTTGTCGGTCGGGTTGGCCCAGACGGTTGCGCGAATGCCGTTCATCCGTGCCAACACATTCACGTATTCGTAGTAGGCTTCCATAGGTGCGGTGCTGTCCGCTGAGGATGAAGACGGGAATCCCAGAGAAGTTGACCGCTCAGTAGTCCCCGAATTTGGCTGGCCGCCTTCTGTAGGCATGGTGGACCTATCCATAATGTGAACTGGGAGCTCCGAGCAAACCGTTTTTTTACAGCTGGTTGGGACATTTGGGCGATTGCGGTTGTGATGGTGTCGCGGACAGTTCGGACGGCTTTCCGACACCCACTGTGCAGAGAGTGTGACTTTCAGGTCTCTGGCATGGGGACCCCCGCTATAGAAGCGGAGTGGGAAAAGTGCGTCCGAAATGTCCGGCATCAGAACCGAAGGCGCGCAACATTCCGTTGTTTGGAGACGAGTCGATTCAAGATTGAAGTGAGACCCAGTGACCTGTCGCTAGGGATTGCGAATGCAGCCACACACGACTGCGCCTCCTCGTTCATAACAAAGACCCCAGAACTGAGCCCTTGCGGGCCCAGCCTGGGGGATAGTGTAACATCAACATCACTGCTGATCTCGTGACTATCAGTTCGGGGCTTTCGCCCTGAATACCTCTATATCGGTCGTCGCCGTAGGAACTTTAGCAGATTCTCTAAGTAACTTGATCGCCTCTGGTCACTGGGAGTCCAGCGCTGGCGTTCCCGGATTCAACCAACAACACCCGCTTTGGTTTCCCATCCGGAGTGTCCACAAGCATCACCTTGGCGAGGGTATGTGAGGCGGAAGTCACTGCCCCACGGCCCCCGTTCCCAAGCCCCGCCCGTGATGTCTGAGCGCGCTGCTACGCAGTAGCACCGCGCGCCTTGACTTCTACGAGCAGTTGTTCCAACGGGACCTTCGAAAGGTCTGTGCTTCGCACTCTATCCTGTTCTGCTAATGCCTCCTCTTCTTCTGCGGCTTCTGCTTCTGCGCACGACAGCGCCTGTATAACGTAGTTTTCACTGAGCGTGGCCGCCTTAGCTCTCCGGATGGCTTCCTCCACAGCCTCCTGCAGTGTGCGACCGCGCGCCATTACTCTCCTGTTACCATCCTCTATATCGTATCCTTGGCAACTCCCCCAGGACTGAACGAGTTCGACAACCCAGCGTCCTGCAGTAGTGCGCGTGATTGTGGCGGTGACGTCGCAATAGAGCCTGCCAGGCATATGCCCGTCCTCTTTTCCGGCTGTGACTTCAACAACAATTTCTTTCATACGCGTTAATAGCGGTATCTCACCGCCTCCTGACGTTTCCTCCGGGATCGAGGTGCGGCAAACAACTGCCGCCGGATTCAGAGAATGCCGGTGCTGACTCAGCCCCGCAGAGCTCTGATGGAAACAATGTATCCTATATGTATCATGATACAATAGGCAAAATACGATTTCATTGTTGTTAATGTTGTGAATTACCTAAGCCACACCTTGCCCCCCTCACGGCGGAATAGGTCGCGGTGCCGAGAAATCGTGATTTGCAGAGTATTCGCGGTGCAGGGCGCTCCAAGGCGAGCGAGCAAAGTTGGCAGCTCGCGTCGAAACTGGCCGTCTTGTTCCTTCAAAACCTTGATCAAAGCGTCGCGTACTGTCATTTGCCGAGGAAATGACCTCCCCTTTCCGATCAAGGCTTCCTTGGCGGCACGGACTTGCCTAAGCTCAACCTCCAGTTTCTGTTCTCGCGCTTGAAGTTCGGCAACAAGGTCATTATGTACCATGCAACGAGGATACTACATCAGGCAAGATTGTCTAGCCCATTGTAATCTGGACTGCTTCGAAGCCCTTTGACCTTGACCGCCCACCTGACCAGCCTGGCTTGTCAAGAGACCGCAGGAATGCAGTCCAGACTTCTCGTGCTCGGTCGCACGGAGTATCAGGCTTTCGGAGGGTGTTTTTGGTTGTGGTGGATCGTCCCCCAACTGGAAGCAAAGCGGGTGGAACTCGTTTCCAAGTTCTGCACGCCGTCAGTGGCGAGTGAATCTCCCTGCCTCATGGGAATTCACCAGCGCAATCTCGGTGGCGAAGTCACCCACCTTGGCGATGGTGTCCCGGCGCTGAAACCGGACCAGATGCTTCTGGAAGCCCATCCGGCCCGGCAAGCGGACGCGTTGTTCCTCGGCTTGCACCGGCGCCCAGCCTTCCTGGCGCATCCGGGAAATGATCTGGCCGGTCGGGATGAACGTGTAACGGTCAGAGACGCCCTCAACGGCTTGTTCGGCGAAGATGCTCGGGGACTGTGAAGCCAGCGCTGCGTCGGTGAGTTCACTGCGCTGGAACATGCGGCGGTTTGAACTGATTGAACTGAACATGGTGCTTTGCCTTTCTCTTGGTTGGTTGAACTGCGGTTTATCGGGAAATCGTCTGTGCGGAAGAAGGAGCTTGGAATGCAAAAGAGGTTCCAGAGCTACTCAAGGCACTCGAGTCCGAGAGAAATGTGAGAGTAACCCGGTTACGGGACAACGAGATACCGGATTTCTGGATACCGCGACTACGTGGTGCGAGTAGCGATCAATACAAAACTTGGATCTGCAAAATGCTGGCGACCGGTCTTCGCACGGGCACATGTCCGGAGCTGCCTGACCCAGGGAAGTGATCCAGGCACAAAGGTCGAATTGGAGGAAAGGCTGGCGGCCTGTTCGACCGCCAGCCGGGGAGGTTCACTTGGCTGTCTGCGAGACGATCCAGCGAAAGGCCTCCTTCGCCACGTAGTCGAGCACCAGCAAGTCATCGCGCCTGTAGCAGAACAGTCTTTGGGAACGCGGCCCGCAGGACGACAACGGAGGTCAATGGACGCTGTAAATCCAGCACTGCGAGATCCCCTCATCCTTCCGGATCATCCCCGGCACTTCAGTCTTCTGGCACTTAAAGCTGCGGTCGCCACGGAACGCATTCTCTGGATAGCCCGACTTCCAGACACAGCGCCGGGCCGGGAGAAGCGCGATTTGCCAGTGCCAGTGAGAGATCACCCCAGGCCTCTGCATTACCACACAGGTAGCATGATCTCAGGCGGCAAACGCGGTGCTCTGGTCTCCAGGGATGGGCACGGCCACGAATGTCACCCCCTGTTGCTCCAGCATCGCCGCGGCGAAGGCCCGCACCTCCTCGGTCACTGGGCTCTGCGGCAAGAGTCTGGAAAAACGCCCTTCCGCCGGTTCATGCAACTCCACCCGGTTGCTACCGAGACACGAAAAGCGCCCCCGCTGGTCCCGCAAGATGGGCAGCAAAACATGCGCATGGATTCCACCACTGGCCTCACCCATCAGGTAGAGATACTCTTTGCGGTGCGGGGACTCGGAGGGCTTGGTGTGCAAATCTAGCGGTTCATCCGACCGTGCTTGCACCACCCAGGTTTGCATCGCCAGCACGACCATTCGGGCATCATGTGCAGCACAAATGAGACGCGCGAGTCCCGCGAACTCGTTCTTCTCGGCCTTATCGTTGAGGGGGCCGGGGGAGAACAAATGCAAGCCTTGGGCTGAGATCACATGGAGGGTTGGGTTCATGTCGCCGGCCTCGCGCAGCACCTGTTCGGCTTGCGGCTCAATCCATTGCAGGATGGCGGCCAGTTCGACCCGCGTGTCTGGTGCTGGGTCCGTTGGAGGATTCGCTGGGGCGGAAGATTTGGTGTTCATCGTTTGGGTTGTTTGTTTGTTGTTTCCCATTGGCCCATCTTTCGGACCTTCTGCGCCCCTTCATGTTGTGCGTAGCGCCTCAGCTGAACCACTGGTGGACGGGTATGCGGAAGGCAAGTGTAGTGATTTGCAGTCGCCAATTGTCCCAGGATGGACATGGGATCGACACACGCCATCAACTTGCCTGCGGCGTCTGTTGGAGTGTCGAACCTGGAAGATGACGGCTGGTCAGACCTGCTCCGTAGGCAGGTCGCTGGGCGGCCGTAGAATCAGCGTCAACTCGACCTCAACCCTGGCGGACCCTGATCTTGGCTTCGTAGCTTTGAAGTTAAGAAGTCGAACGACCTGCCAATACACTTACGAAACTATCGAACGCATTCCGAATCCTAGGTCGCAGCATGAAGCTCTTCTCGTGCGCGACAAGCAGCAGGGAGCGCGAGGGAATCGCCAACTGTTCGTCCTCAATCACTGCGAATTCATCTTTGGGCAGATCGGTCACTGCGTCGCGAGGAATGACCGCCCCTAACTTTCGTGTCTTCACCGCCTCGACCAAAAGAGAGAAGCTTTCGAGTTCCATGAGGATGTCGAGAGGTAGTGAATGCTTCGTGGACATCTCGATAATCAGCCGCGCGAGCTTCCCGTCCCCAGCCAGAAGTGCGAAGGGCAGCCGTTTGGCATCGAACACCCCGGCTGCGGTTCGTCCTGGCAACAGGCTTCGTGGAAACAACCAAACGTAATGGATGGCGCCGACGCTCTGGCTGGCGAATCCATCATTTACGGCATCCTCTCGAACAACCCCCAAATCCGCGTTTCCATTCCCAAGAGCCTCCATCGTTTGAAGGGTCCGCATGGACTTTAAGCTCCAGTGGAAAGCGGAAGACGTCATCCGGCTAACTGCGGGAAGAACCACCCACCGCAAGATGCTTTCGCCAGCGGCGATCACGATTGGCCGATCGGTCGGCTCACCCCTCATATCGTCCAGACCGGCAAAGAAGGAGCTGGCTAGTGCTGCAAGGTCAAAACCTGCTTCGGTTGGCTTGAGTGTTCTGCCCTCCTTGCGAAGCAGCTTCTTTCCCAAGACACCCTCTAAGTCCTTGATTTGACGGCTGAACTGACTCTGCTGGTTGGGATCATTCAATGCCGCTGCCGCAATGGACCCAGTCTGGACCACAAGACAAAATGTCCTTAGCCGATCCAGAGAGATGCCTTTTTCTATCTCAATCATTGCCTCAACATGACTATGTAATCATATGTATGTCAAAACACATCATTGTGGGATCACTATGATAGGTTACTATTCTGCCATGGTCAAGCTCGATCAATTGGTTGTCGGTAGTGTCGTGAAGGGGATTCTTCCCAGTGAATCCGTTACGATTCGGCATATCCAACCCCACGGAGATCAAGCGGCGAGTGTTACTTACGTCGATAGCCAAGGGCGAGTCGCTGATCGGATTCTCTTTAAGGATGAGGAGGCATCCCTTGAGCTCGTGGATCAAGCGAAGCCTTTCAGTTTCAATGGCGGCGGGTACCAATTCCGTTTGGCTTCTGAGGCTCAACGTCTCCGGCTTGCGTTTCTCTTCGATCCACTGATCGCCGTTAGTACTTCGCTGGTCCGGCCGCTGCCCCATCAGATCACGGCGGTTTACGACCGCATGCTGCAGCAGCATCCACTTCGCTTCCTGCTCGCGGATGATCCTGGTGCTGGCAAAACCATCATGACTGGCCTGCTCGTGAAAGAGTTGATTATCCGAGGCGACATTGCCCGATGTTTGATTGTGGCCCCCGGCAATCTGGTTGAGCAGTGGCAGGACGAACTGGACGAGAAGTTCAATCTCCAGTTCGAGATCATGACGAACGAGGCGTTGGAGGCCGCCCGTACCGGCAACTGGTTTCAGGAACACAGCCTGTGCCTTGCCCGCCTCGATAAGCTCAGTCGCAATGAGGAAATCCAGGAGAAACTCAAGGTGGTGGACTGGGATCTCGTGGTGGTGGACGAGGCGCACAAGATGTCGGCGACCTATTTCGGCAGCGAGGTGAAATACACCAAGCGGTTTCGTTTGGGCCAATTGCTGAGTGAACACACTCGGCAATTCCTGCTGTTGACCGCCACACCGCACAACGGCAAGGAGCAGGACTTCCAGCTCTTCCTTTCGCTAATTGACGGGGATCGCTTTGAGGGGCGGCTGCGTGACGGCGTGCATCTTGCGGATGTGTCCGACGTGATGCGCCGCATGGTCAAGGAAGGGCTCTCGACGATGGAAGGCAAGCCCCTGTTCCCCGAGCGCATCGCCTACACCGTACCGTATCCGCTCTCGCGCGAAGAAGAGGCGCTTTACAAGGCCGTCACCGATTACGTGCGCGACGAGTTTGATCGCGCTGAGAAGCTGGGCAATGAAGGGCGACGCGGAACGGTCGGCTTCGCACTCACGATTTTGCAGCGGCGTTTGGCGTCCTCGCCCGAAGCGATTTATCAATCCCTCCGTCGGCGCCGGGCACGGCTGGAGACTCGTTTGCGCGAGGAGCGGCTTCTGCGGCGTGGTGCATTAGGGCAGGAGACACTGGCAGGGTTGGTGCGGGGCATGACCGAAGAAGAGCTGGAAGATCTGGAAGAGACGCCGGCTGATGAATCAGAGGTCCTTCAGGAGGAGATCGCTGACCAGGCCACAGCGGCCAGGACCATCAGCGAACTGGAAATTGAGATTCAGACGCTTCGCACACTTGAAGCCCAAGCATTGGCCCTCCGTCGTTCCGGCAAGGACACCAAATGGAAGGAGTTGTCCGAGACGATTCTCGAAAACAAGGAGATGTTCGAAGTTTCTGGGACACGGAAGATGCGCCGCAAGCTCGTGATCTTCACTGAACAGCGTGACACCCTCAACTATCTTCAGGAGCAGTTAACCAAGGTGATCGGCAAGCCTGATGCCGTGGTTTGTATCTCCGGCCAGACCCCGCGTGAAAAACGCCGCCAGATCCAGGAGGCCTTCCGAAACGATCCTGAGGTGCTCATCCTGATTGCGACCGATGCTGCGGGCGAGGGCATCAACCTCCAGCGGGCACACCTGATGGTGAATTACGACCTGCCTTGGAATCCAAACCGTCTTGAACAACGTTTTGGCCGCATCCACCGCATCGGTCAAACCGAGGTGTGCCATCTCTGGAATCTGGTCGCCAAAGAGACGCGCGAGGGCGAAATCTACTTCCGGCTTCTGGAGAAGATCGCTGAGCAGAGTCGGGCCTTGAACGGCGCGGTCTTCGATGTCCTGGGCAAAGTCTTTGAAGGGCGGCCCCTGCGCGAACTGCTGATGGAAGCCGTGCGCTATGGAGAGACCGCCGAGGTAAAGGCCAAGCTCGAGAAGGTCATCTGCCAGCTCGACCGTGATCGTTTGGAAGAACTCCTTCACGATCACTTGCTGGCGGAAGAGCGTTTGGATGCCAGACGCGTTGAGGAAATCAGACATCAGATGGAGCGGGCTCAGGCCAGGCGTCTGCAACCGCACTACATAGGCTCGTTCTTTGCCGAGGCTTTTTCTCATTTGGGTGGCCAGCTGCAGAAGCGAGAGCCGAAGCGCTTTGAAATCCGACACGTGCCTGCCGACATCCGAAATCGAGATCGCGTGACGGGCTTGAAGGCGCCCGTTCTCCGTTCTTACGAACGCGTGACGTTCTTCAATGAACCCAATGCTCTTCGCCTCGAAGGCAAACCCCCGGCGGCATTGGTTGCTCCAGGCCACCCGTTGCTCGATGCCACGGTGGACTTGATTCTGGAAAAATATCGCGGCCTGCTGCGGCAAGGCTCAATCTTGATTGACCCTCACGATACTGGAACAGAGCCGCGCATTCTGTTCTACATCGAGCAGGCAATTGTGGATGGTCGAAATGTTGCGGGCCGAAATGAACGAGTCATTTCCCGTCGGATCCACTTCGTCGAACAACGCCGTGACGGGGCGGGCATCATTGCCGGATACGCGCCATACCTCGATTACATCCCGCCAACCGAGGAACAACTGCGCCAAGTGCAGCCCCTGCTTGATGAGCCGTGGCTGCGGGAGAACCTGGAAACCAAAGTGCTGAGCTTCGCCATTCAGAAGACGGTGCCAGAGCATCTGCAAGAAGTGAAGAAGCGCCGGGAGGCGTTTGTTCGCAAGACCATGGGACAGGTTAAGGACCGGCTAACTCGCGAGATTAACTACTGGGATCACCGGGCGGAAGAGTTGAAGGCAATGGAAGCGGCAGGAAGATCTCGGTCCAGTCTGAATTCATTCAATGCGAAGCAACGTGCGGACGCGCTTGCCGAACGATTGAAGAAGCGCACAGAAGAGCTCGAACTCGAACTCAAAATTGCCGCGCGTCCACCCCACCTAATTGGTGGCGCTCTGGTGGTTCCAGCGGGCTTCTTTACTCAGCCTGCTGATGTCGGCATGATGCGCGAGGAGCCACCGCCTTACGGAGTCAACACTCGCGAGATTGAACGGCTGGCCATGGAGGCCGTCATGGCTTTTGAAGAAAAGAACGGTTTCAAGCCCAAGGATGTCAGTGCAGACAACCGCGGTTACGATATCGAAAGCCGCGATCCGCAGTCCGGCAACCTGCGATTCATCGAAGTGAAAGGGCGCGCTAAAGGAGCGGATACAATCACCGTGACGAAGAATGAAGTCTTGACCGGATTGAACCGCCCCGATGCATATTTCCTCGCAGTTGTCCTGATCGAAGGCGGTCGTGCGGAAGAGCCGATCTACCTCCAGAGTCCGTTTTCGCAGGAGCCAGAGTTCGCGCTGGCCAGCTTAAACTTGAAACTGAAGGACTTGTTGGCTGGAAGCTCGCCGTCGAAATCGTGATGCGCCACAGCTGCTTATGGAACCACCTCCTTATTTTGAAAAAGTCCGCCAGAAAGCCCTGGCGCGGTGGATGCAGCTTGAATCTGACTTGGAGCTGGCCGGACCATGGCACCAATTGTTCAAGCAGGTCCAGAGCCCGCCACATGTCCTATCAGAATTGCTACAGAATGCCGACGACGCAGGCGCAACGAACGCAATCGCCCGGGTCACGAATGGCGAATTCATTTTCGAGCACAACGGGAGCGACTTCACGGGCGAACAATTTGCCTCCTTGTGTCGGTTTGCCTTCTCCAACAAACGAACGCTGCACACAATTGGGTTCCGAGGGGTGGGATTCAAATCCACCTTCAGTCTGGGAGACAATGTGGAAGTCCACACCCCCACGCTCGGCGTGAAATTCACTGCGGCCCGTTTCACGTTGCCGATTTGGTTGGATTCTCCCCAGCCGACAACTGGCCCAACCATCGTTCGGGTTCGTTTTGCCGACCAACATCGGTTTGGAGAGCTGGAGCAAAGTCTGCGCTCCTGGCAGAAGAGCCCTGCCTCACTCCTTTTCTTCCGTAGCCTGAAACAACTCGAAATCAACGGCCAGGTCGTCAAAAGGGCTTTGGTCGGAGACGGACCGGTGCAGAATTCCCAGCTTGTGGCGTTGACGCATCTTGACGCGCTAAACCGTGAGAAAACTGAGGAAATCCTCGTTGTCCAATCCGCTCCCGAACCGTTTCCAGAAGAAGCGGTGCACGAAATTCGCAAGGAACGCAACATCACTGATGAACAGTTGCCACCTTGCACAGTTGAGCTTGTTTCAGGAATCAGCGGGCAACAGCGCCTATATGTGATTCTGCCCACAGGCGCGAACGTGGCGTTGCCCTTCTCGATCAACGCCCCATTCATCCAGGATCCAGCCAGATACGGTATCAAAGAGCCTTCCACATCCCCAACCAACCGTTGGCTGCTAGGGCGGGCTGGTCAACTTGCTGCGACAGCGCTGACCGAGTGGATAGGGAACAAGAAGCACAATTGCGATGAGCGCGCTAGGGCCTACGGTTTGCTTCCGGCGTCGGATGAGCCATCCGATGACACCAATGGCCGCATCACCAACTGTCTGCGCGAAGCCATGTTTTCCGGATTGGAAGGCGAAGCCATCCTGCTCAAGTCAGATGGAGAAGTTGCCGAGGCGGGCGCGTGCGTGAGCCTGCCGTCAGAGTTGCACGAGATTTGGAGCGAGGAACAACTCGTTCAGTTGTTCGCCAAAAATGAAAGGGGGCTTCTGCATACCGCTGTTGCCCCGGAGCATTGTGCAACTCTCAAGGGCCACAGTTGGATTGAGCGTGTATCTTCGGACTCGGTGCTGGAAATCTTGCAGGCGGAGCGTGCATCGCCGCCACAACCAGCATCCTGGGCTCAACTGCACGCGCTGTGGTCCTTCGTGGTCGAGAACACCAACCGCTATTGGGACAATCGTCCCAAGAAATTGAGGATCGTTCCGGTTTCCGGCGAGACAGGGTTGTTTGCTGCCACCGATGTTGTTCGTTTGCCGGGCCGCAGTCAGCTAAGTGCCGAGGACTGGAAGTTTGTCACCGACAACGCCCACGCCGTTAACAGTGGTTGGTTGGAATGGCTCGCACAACAAAAACCCAGGAAGAAGGATTCCAACGAGAAGCAGGATGATACAGCAAATGTTCTGCTGCGTGAACTGGGACTGGCCGAGGCGACCCAGATTGACAAGATCGTCGCTGCGGCGTCCCGCAAGGTATTCCACCAGCAATCGGTTGATTTGGATGACTGTGTTCGCTTTGCGCATATTCTGGCAGCGCTTGGGGCAAGTGCGCCGGAGGATTTTCAGTTCGTGACCCGTGATCTGACGCGCCGCACGACGAATAGTCAGATCGTTTATGATCCGACTGGAGCAGTCGAGGACTTGACGCCAGCGGATTGGGGTGAGTCGCATCTGGTGCATGACGACTACACGGGCGAATTCAAGAGTTGCACACGCCAGGCCTGGGAGGACTGGATGGCCTCTGGCAAGAGCGGATTGCTCACCAGTCTGCCGATAAGCAGCAGGCAACAGAGTTTCTGGAGCACGTATTCATTCGAGCAACACCTTAAGGCCCACGGCTTGGGACGGCCGTTTGGCTATCCTTACAGCAGTGGGAGCATTGACGTTGAGGATTGGTCATTTGAACGGGAGATCAGCGAGCACTGGCGGAAGGTGCTGGAAGTGAAGCCGAACCTCTACTCTGCGACACTCACCAACATCTTGAGCGGGCCAAGTTCGAATTGGAAAGACAAGCTCTCGGCATTGCCCTACCAGAACGGACGCAAATACCGACAGCGCATCAGCTGCGATACCATTCCCGCAGACTGGATCTTGTTGTTCCGTTCTCTGCCCTGCCTGAAGGACACGCACGGAAATCCACGGATACCAGCAGAGCTTTTGTTGCGGACACCTGATACAGAGGCATTGCGCGACATCGAGCCATTTGTGGCCGCGGAATTGGATACACCGGACAACCGCCCGTTGCTGGAGTTGCTTGGTGTCCGGTCCACTCCTACTGGCACTAAGAAGATTGTCGAGCGCTTGGAAACACTGTCGCGAATACCCAACCCTTCCCAGTTCATTCTGGAAATCGGCAAACTGTACGAAGCCCTGGACCGAATCATTGCCCGATGCGCGCCGGCAGAATTGAAAACGGCCGCTGACGCCTTTGAAACCAAAGCAATCATCCTCGGAGAATCGCTTGAGTGGAGAACCTCGGATGAGATCTCCATCTTCCCAGATGATGACAACGAGGCGGATTCGATCCACAACCAGTATCGCAACCTGCCCATGTGGCCCAAGCTCAACGTTCCGGAGAAACCGGCATTTGAACGGGCTTTGGAATGGCTGCGTAATCTTCCAAGTGGTCAGCGCATTGAAGCTGCGGCCGTTTCCCGTGTGCGCTCCATCCTGCGCCGCGAGCCGATTCTCATTTGGGAGGAATGTCAACACTGGTTGAGCTTGGATCAAACCTGGCAGCCGGTGGGACAACTCGGCTACCGCCAGACGATGCAGAACCTCTCAAAATGGGAGGGGTTGTCACCTGCGGTGAAACAGGCTACGGCCGACTTTCGAATGCTCCCGGAGATGATCTGGCAACAACAACCGTTCGCCGGATTGAGCAATCTCGCGGATGTGGTGGACTTTGAAATCACCGAAGTCCGCGAATCCGGCAGCCCGGTTTCCAAGCCCTGGCTGACGACGCTGGGCGAAGGTCTCGCCCGCGTGAAACTCGCCGATGAGCAACACACACAAGAGGTGCGCGCGGTGGCCAAGCGGCTCAAGCAGACTCGTTGGCAACCGTTCAGTCGGCTTGAAGTCACTCCCTACGTGGATGGAACACCGGCTGGGGTGGCAATCGCCCCACGCGTGCTTTGGCAGGAGGATAACCTCTATGTTCCGTTCGGCATTTCGGTGGCCAGACTCCACAAGGAACTCGTTGATGAAATTTCCCGTCCGTTCGCTGACCGGTTGATCGCTGAAGCCATCAGCGCCTGCGTTGAGCGGGATGCCGGATACGTCGAAGAATATTTGGCCGACCAGTTTGAATTGGAAGAACAGTTGGAGCTTGAGGAGAAGCAGGAGGCTGAGACAAAGGACGAGGGACAATCGGACAAAGACGGTGAAGAAGGCGGAAAGAAGGAGGCCACAGATTTCATCGAAACGAGCGGGCAGCATGCTGATCAGGATGCCAACGAAGAGGACTTGGGCGCCGGCCTTGATGCCGAGGTCGAGCATGAGGATGACGACGATGGTGATGGCGAAGATGTTGGAAGCGATGATGATAAGCCTCGGCGCAAATCGTCACCTTCAAAGCCGGACTTGATGGACCGCTACGCCGCGAATCGCGGGTTCAAGTGGCACAAAGGTGAAAAGTGCTACACCCACGCCGATGGCCGTTGGATTCAGCGGGCGGAGAGACCATTCCATTGGGTGGAGATGACGAATGACGGGAATCCAACGCTGCGCTTCTGGGTGCAGGAGCAAACCTTGGCAAACGGGATTGAATTGCCTGCGGAGATTTGGTCGCTGTTGCGCTCAGAGCCTAATGCTGCGGCGCTGCTCGTCAAAAACGGAGTGGAGGCGGCAGTGGCCTTCACCGGTGGAGAACTGGTGGAATTGCAGGCAGATAAACAGGTCGCTCTGTATCCATCGCGTTACCTGCTTAAGGAGATGGAATCCTAACATCAATATCAGCCGCCTATGAAATCAGAGCAAATCGCGACGCAGTCACAATCCAAGCCCTTTCGAGTGCTCTCTCTGGATGGCGGTGGGATGCGCGGCCTTTACACCGCGACCGTTCTCGACACATTGACTCGTCACTTTGAAACCCGTCGCGGCGGAGTAACGCTCGATATTGGCAAGGGCTTCGACCTTATCGTTGGCACAAGCACCGGTGGAATTCTTGCGGCAGCACTAGCCCACGGTCAGCCGTTGAGAAAGGTGATGGATTTGTATCGTGTCGAAGGGGCACAAATCTTCACTGACCCGATGCCGGAAACGTCTCAGGGACTCAAGATGCTCCGTTGGTTGTGGCGCAACAAATCCAAGGCCGCGAATCCCAATACTCACTTGAGAAGCGTCCTCGAAAGCTTCTTTAAGGATGAGACGCTGGGGCAACTGTATCAACGGAGACAGATCGGTCTATGTGTTCCTTCGGTAAAGGCAGAGCACCAGACCACGAAGGTCTTCAAGACTCCGCACCTGAGTCGTTTTACAGTTGATGCGGGCTATCGCTTGGTGGATGTCTGCATGGCGACCAGTGCTGCCCCAATCTTTCTCCCCTTGGTTGATATCGCCGATCCGAAGGCCCACGGGCAGACTTTTGTCTATGCGGACGGCGGCCTTTGGGCCAACAACCCGGTCTTGGTTGGCATTCTGGAGGCCTTGGAACTCACCGCCTCATCGAAACGGCCGATCCAAGTGCTCTCGGTCAGCACATGCGCCGCGCCAGAGGGTGAGTTGATCAAACCCGGAAGTGAGAATTTCGGATTCGTGCAGTGGCGCGCGGGAACAAAGATCGTCTCCCTCTCGCTAAACGCACAAGCGGCGGGGAGCGAATATATGGCTCGGTTGTTCCAGGAGCGGTTGCGAGAACTCGGACGGGACATCACAGTCACGCGACTGCGCTCCACCTCCCTGTCGGCAGACCAAATGCGCTGGATGCGCTTGGACGCTGCCTCGCCCGAAGCGCTTCGTGCGCTTTCACAGCTCGGCAGTCACGACGGTCAGGAAGCGATCAGGCTTTGCGACGGCGGTCGTTCGACCGTGTGCGTCGATGGCCAACTGTTACGAGACATTTTCAACGACATGCCCCAACAAAAATAAGAACCCAACAAGGAGTGAACCATGCACGACTGCGCTAAAGACATCCGAAGCTACCATGACGACTACGTAAAGCTCTCCGAAGATACGCGCGCCAAACTGCGCGAGAATCGAAATGCGAACCGGGATCGGCTCAAAGGCAACCTGAAGGACAAGAAGCAGCCCACACCGCTCCGATTCCAAAAGCAGGGTTCTTACGCCATGCGGACCACCATCCAAGAGGCGAACAACACCTACGACATTGATGACGGCGTTATTTTTGCCAAGAGCGACCTCGTAGGAGATCGCGGTGGCGACATGACAGCTCTGGATGCCCGCCAGATGGTTTGTGATCATCTCAAGGACAAGCGGTTCAACAAGAAACCTGAAGTCCTCAAGAACTGCGTTCGCGTTTACTACAACGAGGGCCACCATGTGGATGTGCCAGTCTATCGCGAATCGGGCGATGAGAATTCAGGATTCAAGTGTGAGATTGCCTCCTCTGATTGGCGTGAATCTAACCCAGCCGACATCAATGAGTGGTTCGACAAGCAACTGGAAGCGAAACGTTCCGATCAAGACGACACGGATCATCAAATGCGCCGGATGATTCGACTGCTCAAACGCTACGCCACCAGCCGCGCGAGTTGGAATCTCCCCAGCGGTTTCATCCTCACCATCCTATTGGATGAAAAGTATTCGGCTTTTGACGAGCGCGACGACCGTTGTTTTTACAACCTCATTGCCGCGATCAAGAATCGCCTCGCCGGTTTACTCGTGGTCAAGAATCCTGTCCAAGAAGAAATTCTGACCAAGGACGACCCTGATCCCAAAATGCAATCCCTGCGGGAGAAACTCGAAGAGGCGATTGATAAGCTCAAAATACTTTTCGATGCGAAATGCACTCGAAAGCAAGCACTGAAGGCTTGGGCAGACGTGTTCAACACGGACTATTTTGACACTGACATCGAGGAATGCGATTCCAATGCTTCCTTCGTGGTAGGTGGGGATCAGCCCAATCAACCTGTTCACAAAGCCGGCGGAGGTCGCTTTGGTTGAGGCGGGAATACAACTACGGCGCGCTCGGGAGTCATCCATTGGACGGCTCGACGAACACATGACGAGCGTGCATCGGGCCGAACGGCTGAACGACGCCGCAGGTTCTAACCGCTTTGGTAAATTTCACGCGGGATGGAAAGCCGTGCTTGAGGTGAGCGGAGAGCGGTTTGAATTGGCAATCCTGGTTCGTGATGTTTTTCCGTTCGGACCACCCGACATCTATTTCAACGACCCGGCGGCTTTCCTGCGATTCCCTCATGTTGATAACAAGGGCAAGCTCTGCCTCACCAACGCTGCCGCAACATACTCGCCCAATCTCGTCACGGAAACTGTTGATTTCTTGATCGAGGAAACTCGTAAGTTAATCGGTGATTCGATTGCTGGGCGGAACGAGGAGGATTTTGTTCAAGAATTCCAGAGTTATTGGAATTTGCTGCCGGGCTTCAGTCCGAAAAAGTTCTGGTCCTTGCTAAAGCCATCGCTGCCGACGCGAAGTGTGTTTTATTACGCTGCAACGGGATTCACCTTGTTTGGCGAGTCCGAAGAGGAAATCAAATTGTGGCTGAAGCACTATTGCGGCGGTAGCCTACCTAAAGGTTGTAATATTAAGTCCTCAATCCTGGTATGGCTGAATGAACCTATTTCTCCGAAGCGGCATCCCAGCACGGGGCACGATATTTTGACCCTGGCACGAAACTCGGCAAAAGACGCTGATGCTTTGCTGGCGGCCGCGATACCACCCGAATCCGGCAGCCTTCCTATGATTCTAGGTTTTGACAGCAAGGCCGGGCCGGTGCTTGCCGGGGTCGAGCTCTCCGAACCAAAGACGGCGAATCGCTCCAATCCAACGAAACACCAGAACTCCCGCAATTTTGGTTATCGTCCCGGTCATGTTCCTGGTCACATTTTGCTTCCACGCTATTTTGGCGACGGGAAACTGGCGTTGACCGAAGTCACACGAGTTGATGCCGCTTGGTGTCTGCATCGCGGTGGTAGCGGCTACAACCCTGAGTTGTTCGGCAAACGGGTTGCGCTGGTCGGCTGCGGTTCGCTAGGCGCGGATGTGGCCGTCATGCTGGCCAAATCCGGCGTCGGAAATCTTGTTCTCATAGACAACGACACTCTGAAGTGGGGAAATGTGGCCCGGCACGTCCTTGGCGGCAATCAAACCGGGACGGCTAAAGCTTCCGCCTTGTCCAGCTACCTGCATCAACAAATGCCGTGGCTGCAAGTATCGGTCGAGTCGCTGGGGGTGGAGATTTTGGTTTATGAGCGGCCAAAAGTCTTGCAGGAGTGCGACCTCATCATTTCAACCACAGGCGACTGGACCTCCGATTGCGTCCTCAATTCGGCAAACCGGACATTCGCACGCTTCCCTTCGATTATTTTCGGGTGGACTGAGGCGTATGGAATTGCCGGACACGCCTTGGCCGTGCTTCGTCCAGGCGGATGCCTTGCCTGCGGCATGAATGAATTCGGCGTATTCGATTCGCGAATTTCCGAATGGGCGGAGGGACAACAGCCGCTCTTGCAGGCGGCGGGATGCAATGACCTCTATCAGCCCTACGGCGTCACGGATGTCGCACCCATAAAAGCAATCATCGCGGAACTTGCGTTGGATGTTTTACGTGGGCGCGCCCAGGAAAGCGCTCTGTGGACATGGGTTGGTGACACCACTCGACTGAACTCGCACCATGGTCAACTTCATGGCAAATGGCGTGAACAAGTAGTTCCGGGCAAGTCCGACCGGAGAACATTCCTCCAACCCTGGCCAGCCAACCCCCAATGTCCTCTCTGCAAGTGAAAAAGCCCGAGCAACATTTTGAATTGCGATATGAGTCTGCACAACTCGGCTCGGTCGTCAGCTTCTCACCTGAAGTGATGGCGCACTTCCACGCATACCGGCAGCAGGGCAAAATCAAAACCGAAATTGGCGGACAACTGTTCGCACGATTCGTGAAGAATGAAGTCCGTGTGATTCGCGCCACCGGCCCGAATGCGACGGACAAGCGTGGCTGGGCTTGGTTTAGACCGGACCAACGCAAGCAAAACGTCGAAATCAAGCGGCTGTTTGAAGACGGCCTTCATTTCGCTGGCGATTGGCACACTCATCCCGAACGTGAACCAAGCCCGTCGTCGTGGGATTTTGAGAGCATGGAGGATTGTTTCAAAAAATCACGCCATCAACTCAAGGCGTTTGTCATGGTGATTGTCGGGCGGGCGGAATTTCCGCAAGGGCTTTGGGTGAGTCTGCATGGTCCTGCGAAGTGGGAGCGTCTCGCGTTAGTGCAGAACCAAGACATGACCAAACCTGCCGGCTCAAATACCATCGTTGGCACACCGAACAAACCAAAACCCTGACGAAGACTGTCCAATGCCATTCTACATCCCCGTTCAAAATGCCCGCGCCTTCCGGCGCGAGAAACCCTACGACAAGGTTGATTGGAATAATTTCCGGGAAGTGCTCAACGAGTTTCATGGGCGGATGGAGGATTGGTATATCATCCCCGCCAAGGAATTGGGCAAGAACGGCCATTTTGCTTTTGCCGTGATGGCGCTGAACTGCCTCCTGATTGACACATTGAGCCAATATTACTACGGCAACGACCCGTCCCCGACTGAAAAGGCAAATGGACAAAAGGGTTCTCTCGAATCATCTGGTGCAAAATTCAAAGACTTTCTTGTTGAACACATGAAGCACCGCACTGGCCCGCTTCCTGTGCCAATCAAGCAACCAGTCACCGCCAAGAATCCCAAAGGCAAACCGCTGCTCAATTATGAGGATGTGCTTTGGTCGGGATTTCGGTGCGGCATTTTGCATCAGGCGCACGTTCCGCTTTATGGAGCGCTCTACGGCGTTGCCAATGTCTTGGACTTTCAGCCGACCGGTGTCACCAAGTATGCTGACGGCACAGATTGTCCGACCATAATTTGCTTCCCGCAGGAATTGCTCAAGGAACTGGAAACCGCGTTCATCAAATACGCGGATGATTTGTGGAATCCCGATCCGGCGTTTAACGACTTACGACGCCGTTTCAAGGCCAAGTTTGAGGACAGCTTCGGCGTGACCATCAACACCACGATTTGATCCATGACTTACATAAAGAAACTCATTGAAGTCGCGTTGCCGCTGGAGGCCATAAACAAGGAGGCGGCGAGGGAGAAATCCATCCGGCATGGGCATCCGTCCACCCTCCACATCTGGTGGGCGCGACGACCTCTGGCCGCGTGCCGGGCGGTGCTGTTTGCGTCGCTAGTGGATGACCCGTCGGAATACGTTGCAGAGTTGATGAAGGATTCGGCGAAGCGGAAGGCGGCGGAGAAGGAACTCAAGGCGCGAAAGAAGTTGTGGGATGAAATGACGGCGGTGTTGGAAAAGGCAAAGGCTGGCGGCATTTCCGCACCTGCTCCCGGACCAGAGCCGAAGCTGGAGGACATCATCGCCGAGATTGAGCGGGAACGGTTGTTCGAGATCATCCGCCAACTGGTGAAGTGGGAGAACTCGAACAACGAGCGCGTGCTCGATGCCGCTCGCGCCGAGATCATGCGTTCGTGCAACGGCAAGCCACCACCGGTTTATGACCCGTTCTGTGGCGGTGGCTCGATTCCGCTGGAGGCGCAACGGCTGGGACTGGAAGCGCACGCGAGCGATTTGAATCCCGTGCCGGTGCTCATCAACAAGGCGCTTATTGAAATCCCCCCGAAGTTTGCGGGCAAATCGCCAGTGAACCCGGAGGCCAAGAAGAAGCTCGGCGCGTCCGGCTCGTGGAAAGCCGCAGCGGGACTGGCCGAGGACATTCGCTACTACGGCCAATGGATGCGAGACGAGGCAGAGAAACGCATCGGCCATTTGTATCCCAAGGTGAAACTGCCGAAGGAACATGGAGGCGGTGAAGCGACGGTGATTGCGTGGCTGTGGGCGCGCACGGTGGCCAGTCCCAACCCGGCTGCGAAAAGTGCGCATGTGCCACTGGTGCGTTCGTTCTGGCTTTCCACGAAAGCGGGCAAGAAGGCGTGGATTGAACCTGGGGTGGACCAGAGCACGATGACGTATCGGTTTGAAGTGCGCACAGGCAATGGCGAACCGCGTAACGGAACAGTCTCGCGAAACGGAGGCATCTGTTTGCTAACTGGTAGTCCCATCCCGCTCGACTACATTCGCAGCGAGGGAACGGCGGGGCGGCTCGGTGCGCGGTTAATGGCGATCGCAGCAGAAAGACCAGGCGGCAGGCTCTATTTGGCTCCCACAGAAGAACACGAAGAGACTGCCGCTAGCGCTGTTCCACACGACATTCCCGATTCGGACATTCCGCAGCAGGCATTGGGGTTTCGGGTGCAACTTTACGGAATGACGAAGCATTGGCATCTGTTCTCTGCGCGTCAGTTAACAGCACTCACGACATTCTGCGATCTAGTAGCGGAAGCCCGACAATCTGTTTTCGCTGACTCCGGAGGTAACGGCGAGTATTCAGATGCGCTTGCTGTCTACTTAGCCTGTTGTGTCAATGCTGTCGCGGATGATCTCTCCACCATCGTGACTTGGCGCTCGGGCCATGGGACGGGAGCTACCCGTTCTACCTTCGCAAGGCAAGCACTGCCGATGGTATGGGATTTTGCGGAAGCCAATCCTTTCGCCGATGCTGCGGGAGATTTGAACTCGGCCAGCGAGGCGGTCGCCCACGTTGTTGAATGTTTGCCGGCCAAAGGAAGAGGACAAGTACATGCACACGACGCTACCCAGCCCTTTGCAGTCGATGGCGTTTGTATTTCAACCGATCCTCCATACTACGACAACATTGGCTATGCTGACTTGAGCGACTATTTTTATATTTGGCTTCGCCGGTCGATTGGCTCAATTCTGCCCACGCTGTTTTCCACGATGCTTACGCCCAAACAGCAAGAGTTGATTGCAACGCCATTTAGGCACGATGGAAAGAAAGAGGCGGCTCGTACTTACTTTGAGAAAGGTCTCTTTGAGGCATTCTCTCGAATGTTGAGCGCGCATAACGCGACCTATCCCCTGACCGTATATTATGCTTTCAAACAAGCAGAGTCTGATATCGACACAGATGACGAGGTGGAAGCAGCAGCGACCACTTCGAGTGCGGTCGCGTCTACAGGATGGGAAACGATGTTGGCCGGACTCATTTCTTCTGGTTTCAGCATCCTCGGGACTTGGCCTGTTCGGACTGAGCGAGGCAACAGAAGTGTTGGTTTAGGAACGAATGCACTCGCTTCTTCCATCGTACTGGTATGCCGACCGCGACCGAAAACCGCCGAGGTTGTTTCGCGCCGCGATTTCTTGGCCGCGCTAAAAAGGGAGTTGCCCGAAGCATTACGGCATCTGCAAGAGGGGAACATCGCGCCGGTGGATCTGGCCCAGGCCGCCATCGGGCCGGGCATGGCCGTGTTCTCCCGTTACGCGAAGGTGCTGGAGACGGATGGCTCAACGATGTCGGTGCGGTCGGCGTTAACGGAAATCAACAAGTGCCTCGACGAGGTGCTGGCCGAACAGGAAGGCGAGTTCGACGCGGACACGCGCTGGGCGCTGGCGTGGTTCGACCAGAACGGATTCAACGAGGGCGCGTATGGCGTGGCGGAGACGCTTTGCACGGCCAAGAACACGAGCGTCCAAGGCATGAAAGACGCCGGCATCCTCGAAGCCAAAGGCGGCAAGGTGCGCCTGCTGAAGAAAGAGGAGTTGGACGCGGATTGGAATCCGGCCGAGGACTCGCGTCTGACGATCTGGGAAATCACGCATCACCTGATTCGTCGTCTGGAGCAAGGCGAGTCCGGCGCAGCGGAATTGATCCAGCAACTCGGCGCAAAGGCCGAGGTCGCCCGTGACCTATCGTATCGTCTCTACACGATTTGCGAGCGTCGCAAATGGTCGCAGGAAGCCATCGGTTACAACGCGCTCGTTCTCTCCTGGAGTGACGTGCAGCGTTTGGCGGAGGAAAAGAAAGCGGCAGCAACGCCGACGCAGGCGGAATTGATTTGAGTGAGACGACTTCTGACAATACTGAACAGCGGTATGCTCCGTGCGAGGTTTGAGCATGAAATACTACTGGAACGCTTATCATGCAACGGAGCGCGAACTCCGCGAGCGGGATGGCCAATCCACGCTCTGTGACATGTATGACCTACACAAGGTTCGGGACGGTGCCGCTTTCGCGGAGTTCCGGAGCCTGCTTCCGGCGTCTTGGCGCTATGGAGGTATCATTCTGAACGTCCCCACCAAGCAGTCATCGGGGGATACCCCGAAGATCAAAGGCCCAAGCTACCTCTCCTCACAGGATGTCCTCATCCAGACAACACGCCCTCCGTTGCAGGATGAACAATCTCGAGGGGCCAATTGCAGAGGCTCGCGGAAGGTGGCCAGGAGCTATAGCGAAGTTGAGGATGTGGTGTTCGAGGCCATGGGACCGTTCTTTGATAATTGCGACCGCCAAATCATCTGCCTATCGGATGAAGTCGTCACAGTCCTAACGAAGAAACCATCGCAAGGCGCGAAATGGTGTCGGTGGGAGTTTCGCGCCACCCGAGGGGCCGTCATTGAGCAGCGTGGGGCCACCTGGAATCGGAACTGGGAGACATGCGACACTAAAGGGCCGACCTGTGGCTTCCTGGTGTATGCACCGAGTGACGGCAACCGGCCCGACGTTGTTTGTTCGTTTGGCATGGGAGGCTTGGAGACTCTTACGTTTAACCACCTGCTCCGAACCGACAGGAAGTTACAGCCCTTGGTTCGTAGAGTTTTGAAACGGGAACGGTCAATCTCGGCCGTCCAGTTCTCGATACCCGAATGTCCTCCAGTCCCTCTCGACTTGAGTTTCACTCGCGACGCGAATCCACGAATCCTGTTCTCCGTTTCCCTCGATTAGCGCTTTCGGGGGGAGTTTTGACAAAAGTTCATGACCGAACCAACCGCAGTAATGTCCAGTTCACAGCAACAACAATTGTATGAAAGACAATAGAATGAAAATCATGGTGACTGGTACTGGACACGCCGTTCCGAAAGCTGGATACACAGCTTTACCGGCTGTCTTGAATGACAGCAGTTGGCTCGGTGGCTACAAAGATGAAGGCCGACTTTACTTCGAGCACATTCAAGAAACGGTAAGGGCGGCCGCTGCCCGTCCTGGCGCCGCAGTGGTTTTTTCCGGTGGGCAAACGCGAGAAATTGCGGGGCGGAGATCGGAAGCCCAAGGCTATTGGGAGGTCGCCCGTGACAATGATTGGTTCGGACACCCAACTATTGGCGAACAGGCACTTCGGGAAGAATTCGCCCGCGATTCGCTTGAGAATCTCCTCTTTAGCCTGGTGCTTTTCTACCAAACGCATGGCGCTTGGCCGGAGCGGATCGTGGTGGTTGGCTGGGAATTCAAGAGAGAACGCTACGATCTGCACAGGCAAGCCATCAAGTGGCCAAGCGATAGATTCGAGTATGTGGGGGCGAACAACCCACAGGGAAAGGCGATGGAGATGGCCGAGGCTGGCGAAAAACGGAAACTCAATGCCGTTCGTTCGGACGCCTTCCTGGCGGGACCGGAATGGGCCGGCCAGAGAGAATTCAGAGATCCTTTTCAAAGAGGAAATCCCTACCGGGGAGTTCATCCCTCGTTGGATGCTCTCTTCGACATCATGGCCACCCACGCCCTGAGGGCAAAGATGCCATGGTGACTACCTGGGAATGCTCGGTTCCGCCGTGCTGTGACGGACATCCTGTCCACGGAGAAACGGCGTCACAAGAACAGCCGATGGTTTCTGTTGAGAATAGGCTTGTGGAGTCACTCGAGAATTGTCACAAAAACAGGGCAGTTTTTGTTACAGACGATCGGTGGATGTAGACGTGCAAACCATTGATAGCAAAATAAAAAGCCGCATCTACGGTAATGGTAGGGGTTGGGTGTTTTCCCCAAGCCAGTTTTTGGACTTGGGAAATCGTTCAGCCGTGGGAGTGGCTTTGCACCGGCTGACAAAGGGGGGGACTATACGCCGGTTGACCCGAGGCCTGTATGACTACCCGAAGCAGCACACGACCTTTGGCCTGCTGGCTCCCAGTCCAGATGCGGTAGCCGAGGCACTGGCGGGTAAGCATGCCACCCGACTCCAACCGTCCGGCGCATATGCGGCGAACTTGCTGGGGCTTTCGGATCAGGTTCCGGCGAAGGTCGTGTTCCTGACGGACGGAGCCGCGCGCCAGGTGAAAATCGGACGGCAGGAGATCAGCCTCAAACAGACTTCCCCCCGCAACATGGCAACAGCCGGTCGGTTGAGCGGGTTGATCATCCAGGCGTTGCGCTATATCGGCAGGGATCACGTGGACGACAAGACGCTGGCGCGATTGAAACAGAAACTGAGCGATGCGGACGTCAAATCGCTAAAGAAAGATCTGACCTACGCACCAGCCTGGATCGGAGACATTTTGCGGAGACTGGCGAAAGTAAATTGAGCCATGGATGCCTTTGCCCAATCGAGTTCAGCAGATCGCGGCGCGGCGTTCGTTCAAACTGCGGCGGCACGGCAGATGAGCCCCGCGATTGTCGAAAAGGACTTCTGGGTGTGTTGGACTCTGAAGCAGTTGTTCGGTTTGCCCCAAATAGGAGATCACTTGATTTTCAAGGGCGGCACGTCGCTGTCGAAAGTGTTCAAGGTGATCGAACGATTCTCGGAAGACATTGACGTTTCGATTGACCGGGGCTGGCTCGGATTCGGCGGTGCGAACGAACCGGAAGCCGGGGCAAGCAATAAGGAACGGCAACGCCGGATTGATGCGCTTAAGGTGGCCTGTCAGCAGAAGATTGCCAATGAGTTAAAGCCGGCCCTGGAGGGAGTCATTGCGGCGAAAGTGCGCAAGGACGACCAGTGGCGGTTGCATTCGGATGCCACCGACCCGGACCAGCAAACGCTTCTGTTTGATTACCCTTCGGTGATGTCGACAGCGAAATCCGGTTACGTCCGGCAGACAGTGAAGATCGAGATGGGAGCGCGGGCCGATCATTGGCCATGCGAGACCAAGCTGATTACGCCGTATGTTGGCGAGGAGTTTCCCCATGCCTTTCAAACACCGAATGCTGAAGTGAAAGTGTTGTCGGCAGAGAGGACTTTTTGGGAAAAGGCGACCATTCTGCACGCGGAATTTCACCGTCCTGTCGAGAAGGCGATGCCAGATCGATTCTCCCGGCACTATTGTGACTTCCACGAAATGGTTCGCAGAGGCGTGGCGACGTCGGCTGTGGGGAAGTTGGATTTGCTGGCGCGAGTTGCTCAACACAAGAGTCTGTTCTTCCGATCGTCGTGGGCCAAGTATGACGAAGCTGCCAAAGGCACCCTCCGCATCGCTCCTCCGGAGCACCGATTGAGAGCGTTGCAGGAAGACTACAGGAAGATGCAGCAAATGTTCTTTGGCGAACCCCCGACTTTCGACACCATCTTGTCGCGGCTCAGAGAGTGGGAGACGGAGTTCAATCAGACATAGCCATGGCCATCACAAATCACGAACGGATTGGGAAAGCGCTCGAAATCCTGAACAGAGGGTTGCGGCCTTTCGTGGAACGTGAGCTGAAGAATACCTACCAAGCGAACTGGTTTGAGGAGACAAAGCAATGCTTGGAAGGCACCCAGCTCAAGCTCGGGAAGAATGCCGACGAACCCGAATGGGAAGCCGCGTCACTCCTTGTGGTGATGTGGAATCAGTGGAACGAGGTCTTCAAGAAGACCCTCGGTCATGCCGAACGCACGCTGGTAAGCGAATTGCGTGAGGTGCGCAACAAGTGGGCACATCAAAGACCATTCTCAACAGATGATGCTTACCGGGCGCTCGACAGCATGGCCCGCCTGCTCACTGCTGTCAGTGCCTCGAAAGAGGCGGAAGAGACAGAGCGCAACAAGACCGAGTTGCTGCGACTGAAATTTGACGAACAAGCGCGTCATGAGAAGCGAAAGGCGGCGAGCACGGCCATCGAAAGCCAGCCTGTGGCGGGCTTGAAACCGTGGCGCGAAATCGTGACGCCGCATCCTGACGTGGCGTCGGGCCGCTATCAACAAGCGGAGTTCGCCGCGGACCTTTGGCAGGTTTACAAGGGACTTGGCAGCGATGAATACCGGAATGCCGTGGAATTCTTCCGTCGCACCTACCTGACGGCGGGCTTGAGGGACCTGCTTGTACGTGGTCTATTGCGGTTGAACGGTCAGGGCGGTGATCCCGTCGTGGAGCTGCAAACCAACTTTGGCGGGGGCAAGACACACTCAATGCTGGCGCTGTTTCACATGCTCTCCGGAACCCGGAAAGAGGAGTTGGTGGGGTTGGAACCGGTATTCGCCGAGGCCAAGGTAAGCCCGCCGGACAAAATCCGGCGTGTCGTCATCGTTGGAAATCGCATTTCGCCCGGTCAGCCCGAAAAGAAGGACGATGGAACCGTGGTGCGCACGCTCTGGGGTGAACTCGCGTGGCAACTCGGTGGCAAGGACGGCTACACAATGGTCAAGGAGGCGGATGAGACCGCGACCAATCCCGGAGACGCACTGGGCAAGCTGCTGCGAAAGTACTCCCCGTGCCTGATTCTGATAGACGAATGGGTGGCTTACGCCAGGCAATTGCACGACACGAACGATCTGCCGGGTGGAGACTTCGAGACCCAGTTCACCTTTGCGCAGACGCTGAGCGAAGAGATGAAGTCTGCCAAGCAGGCGTTGCTCGTGGTCAGCATTCCGGCTTCCTCAGAAGGGGAAGGTGCGTCCCCATCAGCCGGCGTGCATGATGAAGAAGTGGGTGGAGCCAAAGGCCGCGAGGCTTTGGCACGGTTGCGGAACGTTTTCCAGCGCATCGCCACCCAGTGGCGTCCGGCCAGTTCCGAGGAGAGCTACGAGATCGTGCGACGACGCCTGTTCCAGCCGATCACCGACCCACAGATGTTCGTTCAGCGCGACCGGGTGGCGAAGGAGTTCTGTGATCTGTATCGGAGCCAACATCAGGAATTCCCACCCGAGTGCCGCGAGGCGGACTACGAGCGCAAACTCAAGGCGGCGTATCCGGTCCATCCAGAAGTTTTCGACCGGCTGTATCAGGATTGGGCCGGACTGGTGAAATTCCAGCGCACGCGCGGTGTATTGCGCTTGATGGCTTCGGTGATTCACAAGCTTTGGGAACGCGATGATAAGAGTGTGCTCATCCTGCCGGCTTCTCTCCCCGTGGATGACATCCATGTGCAGTCCGAATTGACCCGCTATCTTTCGGATGGATGGGACACGGTGATTGAGAAGGATGTCGACGGCGAGAATTCCCTGCCACTCAAGGTGGACCGTGAAAAGCCGAACTTGGGCAGGTTTTCCGCCGCGCGGCGCGTGGCGCGGAGCGTCTTCCTTGGTTCGGCCCCGACTCCCCATGCTGCGAACAAGGGCACTGAAGATCGTCGGTTGAAGTTGGGTTGCGTTCAGCCGGGAGAATCGCCAGCCATTTTCGGCGACGCGCTACGGCATCTGGCTCATACCGCCACCTACCTGTATCAGGATGGCAATCGTTACTGGTATTCCACCCAGCCGACTGTAACCAAACTGGCGGATGACCGAGCGGAACAGTTGAACCGTGAACCAGAGAAGGTGACCGAGGAGATTCGCCAGCGCGTTCGGGAGGAACTCAGAAATCGAGGTGACTTCGCAAAGGTGCATCCTTTTGCCAAAAGCGGCGAAGTGCCGGATGAGACAGAGGCGCGGCTTGTGGTTCTCGATCTGGACGCTCCATACGCCAAGGATCCCACCAATCCGGCAGTTGCGGCGGCGGAAGGAATCTTCAACAACCGAGGGAACAGTCCGCGGCTTTACCGGAACACCCTGGTCTTTCTCGCGGCAGACCGGGCTCGGCTCGAAGAGTTGCTGCAAGCTGCGCGATATTACCTCGCATGGGAGTCCATTGATCATGACCGGGAGAAGTTGAATTTGGACAATCACCAATCCAGGCAGGCCGCCACACAGAAACAGAACTGGAATCAGACTGTGGGCGCACGGATTTCGGAAACGTTTCAGTGGCTACTCGTCCCCACACAACCGAACCCGCAGTCGAATCTGGAGTGGATGCCGCTGCGATTGAGCGGCCAGGACGCGCTGGCAGTGAGAGCCACCAAGAAGCTCAGAAGCGAAAGCCAGATGGTGACGCAGTATGCTTCGAGTCTGTTGCGTGGTGATCTGGACAAGATTCCCCTCTGGCGCGGAGAACATGTCGCGATCAAGCAATTGGCCGAGGATTACGCTCGATATTTGTATCTGCAACGCGTGCGCGGCCCGGAAGTCATCTTTGCGGCGATCCGCGATGGACTCGGGCTCATGATGTGGGCCACGGAGACGTTTGCGTATGCCGAGTCCTGGGATGAGGCCAAGAAGCGCTATGTTGGTTTGCAGGGCGGGAAAATGATCACTGTGACGCCGGACAGCACTGGGGTGCTCGTCAAAGCCGATGTTGCCGCCAAGCAAATGGAGGTGGAGAAGCCAGCCGCGGAGACCACGGCGGCAAAACCAGGCCAGGGGACTGCAGGAGCAACGCCTGGCTTGCCACCCACACCGACAGGCCAAGGCACTCCGCCGCCTGGTCCTCCGGTGCTGAAACGCTTCCACGCGACCGTTACCTTGGATTCATCACGAATCGGCCGGGATGCGGGTCGAATCGCAGAAGAGGTCGTGCAACATCTGGCCTTGTTGCCTGGGGCGAAAGTGGAAGTCGTTTTGGAAATTCAAGCCGAATTGCCCGAAGGGGCGCCAGAAATTGTGGTTCGCACTGTGACCGAAAACTGCCGAACGTTGAAATTCAGCAGTCAGGGATTCGAGAACGAATAGCGCTTGAGCGAAGTTCCGGGGACACCATGACCGAGCGGGCAACGAGGAATTTGTTGAGCGAGCGACTGGCGGGAGTCCTGCCTTCGACTTTCTTTCGCCCCTTGGCACGTCCGTCCGCCCCCGTTTACATAGACTGCGCCGACCGACTGGCCGAAAGTGCGGATGAGGGCGGTCAGGTCTCACACTCAGACACGGTGGCGCTCATTCGCGAGGTGCTTGCCGCACACCCTCAGATTCAACTCGCCGAAGACGAGGGCGCTGCGATGACCGACCTGCGGCAACGGGCTGTTCAACTCTACAACAAGCTGCTTGAAGCAGGGTGGCTGCAAGAGCGGCATGTAAGCCTGGATGAGCGATGGGTGTTGCTAACCCCTTACATGCGCCGGTTGCTCCGGACCCTTCGAGAACTTGCAACCGATGAGGTTTCAGATCTTAAAGACTTCGCCGCAACACTCCGTTCAATCTGCAAAAGCCTGTTGGCTGAGGGGGCGCTGGATCCCAGCCGCCTGAACGCGGAGGAGTATCGGCAAACGGTCAAGGAACTGGTGGATCGCGTGGAACGCGCAACCGACCAGATGCACGCGGTGGAAACCCTGATTCTCCGGCACGAGCAGCAACAGCGGGTCAGCGGTTCTGCGTCTGAGACACTCAACCGGTTTCTGGTTGAATTCCATGCCGGGGAGCACATGGTCTGTTACGATGCGCTTCAGCAGGGGGGGTTGATGCCGCGGTTGCTACAGGCGCGGGCGGTGGTCCAGGAAGCCATGGCGAATCCCTTCGCAAAACAACGTCTGGCTGAGGGTCTGACGGCCCACCGGAAACTGGCTCAAACCGAGGCTTACGCGGAAGCGGAGCGGTTATTGAACGATCTGGAACGTGGGTTGGCTGCGATTCCAGCGAAGCAAAGGATCATCGACGGCCGGATGGCAGACTTCAGCCGACTATCGGAACAGCGTTACCGCTACCAAACCGAGATCCGAGGACGCCAGGCTGATCAAGTGAAGGAATTCATGCTGGCCGCAAATGCTCGCCACGCGGGGAGTCCTTTTGCCGCTCTTGCCTCAGAACCGGGCCTTCCCTTCCTGAGTGTGCGGGTCGCATTGCGATTCGGGATTGACTCGTTGTATCGCCCACGCCGTGTGCGGCCGTCCGTCAATCTCACCGTGGCAGAGTTGCTCTCACATTCGGACTCCCTGGGTGCCCAGGAACTCATACGTCAACGTAATCTCTATTCGGTGACGCCTCAGCGGGCTGGGCGATTTGTGGAGACACGTCTCCCGGAAAAAGGGGACACGATCTCAACGTCAGAACTGAAGCTCATCCGGGAGGATGATCTGCTCGATCTTCTCGCGGTGCTGGCATTTGAACGTGCGGCCAGTTCCACTTCGCACAAGCCGGTGCGCTGGTGCGTGCACACGGAACGCAACCTGCACGGACTTGAGCCCGAGAAGATCCCCACTGATCCGCTGAGTGGACGGCGAATTGAGCGATTGATGATTCAACGAATTGCATGAACCTGCCCTGGCCATCCTTCTGGCAACATGTGCGTGAGGACGATAGATCTGCGCTGCGCGAGATTCTGGCAGAACTCCTTTCCACGGGGGTCCTGCTGGGCGATGAAGGCCGGGCGCGGGAGCTTTATCTGACCGCGCGCGATTATCTGAAGGAGTTGGCTGAATACCTGGCCCCCCTGAACCTCGATCTGGTCACAGACCCGGACAAACCAATCCTCCAAGCCCGTCCTGTGCCTGGAGAATGCAGTCTGACCGCGCGGTTTACAAAAGACGAAACCCTGCTTGTGCTGACGTTGTGGCGGATTTATCACGACACGCGCATGGAGCGTCCGGTTGAAACGGTCGTGGTTAGTGCCAACACCGTGTTCTCTCATCTGAAACTGTATTTCGAGAATATTGAGCCGCCTCGGGATTCGCACTTGGAACGCATGCTCGCCCGGCTGAGAAGCCGGCGGCTTATCCGCTTCAAGAAACACGAGGATCTGCAACGGTTCGGTGAGTCGCTTGTAGAGATTCTGCCCACGCTTCAGCGTGTGATTCCCTTCGGCAGTGTCGAGGCGTGGCAGCAACAGATGGACCTTTACGATACTTCCAAGCCGGATGGTGAGGGGGAGGACGAAGTATGAGCGATCAACGAATCTCGCTCACCCGAATCATTGCCGTAAACTGGTATGGCTTCCGGCAGATCATTGACCTTGAGAATCACACCCTCATCGCCGGCGCGTTTGGCACAGGTAAGACGGCTCTCCTGGATTTGATGCAGTACGTGCTGCTCGGAGAGCATTGGCGTCCCAATCGGGCGGCGGCGGGAAATGCTCGCAGTCGTTCATTGCTCAGCTACTGCTTGTGCGACACCAACACGGTGCGGGACGGTGAACCTCATTATACCCGGACCAGCGGGGTCACTTTGATTGGACTCGAGTTCACCTGGCCACCTGATCGTAACAGTGCGGAACCCAATCGCGAAACTTGGGGCATCAGGCTGGAATACAGCAGCCCAACGGCAGATTTGAAACGCACTTACTTTCTTGTTCCCGACCGACTGGATTGGAGTGCGGTCGCAGTGAATGGCGAGATGCTCGACGAGCAGGCATTCCGCACATGGGTTCGGCGCGAGTATGAAATCACCTCGGGGCAGAAGTGCTTGTTCACCCGGCAGTCGGATTATCTGGCAGAAATGGCCACGCCGCGCCATCTGTACTTCGACCTGGAGCCCTTCCAGAAAACCTTGGCGAAGGCGATTGCGTTCGAGCCGGAGGAGAGCATGGAGGACTTCATTCGTCGGTTCATCCTCGAGGAGAGCCCTTTGGATGTGCGCGACGTGAAGACCGCGCAGGACGCTTATCGTGACACGGAACGCCGGCTAAGGAAGCAGGAAGATGAGGCGGCATTCCTTCGTCGGATTTGTGAACAGCATGCTTTGCTGGAAGCGGCCAGAGCCGAGGAACTCATCCAAATCCACATGCGCCACCGTCTGGGACATGCACAGGCAGTTGAATTGCTGAAGCATCACCGCGACAGACTCGATCGCCTCACCGCCGAGCACGCTGAAGATAAGAAGCTGCTAAACACGGCGATGGGTGAGTTGGCAGAGGTGGGGAAGGTGATCCAGGAGGTGCGCTTGGAGGCATCGCGTGATCCCGACCAGGTGAAACTGGACAGCTTGATCCGCCAGAAGAAGGAACTCCATGAACGGCTTGGCGAACTGCGTGAGGCGGCCAAAACAGTTCATCAGCGTTTCTCGGATTTGCACTATCGTTGGATCCAATGGCTTAAGCATGGTGTTGCCTTGAAGCTTCCCGGCTTGAGAGAGACGCTCACAGTAGCTCCGGAACTTCTCGAGGCTTTGCGCAGTGGGTCTGATGAAGCTCGCTTAAAGGCGCTTCCTCAATTGTCCAATCGCTTCCACGAACTGTTCCGTGCGATTGACGGGTTATTGAAACCGACCCGAGCCGATCTGGAAACGGCGGAGAAACGTCTGCGGCAGATCGCCAGCGACCTAGATTCACTTGGTCAACGCAGGACGCCTGGCTCCTTTCCAGTTTTCGAGGCGATTCAAGGTAAACTTGGAGGTCGGGCTGAGCAGTTGGCACGGTTGATTGAGGTGAAGGAGGACGAGGAACGTTGGTGGCCGGCTCTGGAATTATTCATGGGGCGGAATCGTTGGGCAGTGGTGGTGGCCAGGGACGATTATCCAGCTGCTTTGGATGTCCTGCGCCGAACAACACCGGGACGAGAGGCTGAATCTCTGGTCAACCCCTATGAAGCGATGTCGTCCAACCTTCGTAAGGAGGTTCGTGAGGGATCCCTGGCGACCAAAGTTGAGATTGAAAACCACATCGCACGAGCATTCGCGCATCATTTGTTAGGCGACGTCTTGTGCGTGGAAACGGTTGAGGAGTTGGACCAGTGCGAGGCGGGTCGGGCCATAACCCCTGAAGGCATCTTCAAGCAGGTGCCAACGAGACGGCGGCTCAAGCCTGCTGGAGAGGTGTCGCTCACTTTGGGGCGCAAGGGCATCGACCGGATGCGGCGCGAGCGGGAGCGTGAGCAAAGCGAGACGCGCGCACAGCGGGATGCACTCAAGCAACGGCTGGATGACGTGAACGCTTGGCTGGACACGGGGCAAAGAGGCGGCTTGAGTGATGCGACTTTGCCTGACCGGTCCTCGGAGCTGCCGCAACTACCCAAGCTGCAAAAGGAGTTTGGCGTCGTTTGTGAAACCATTCAGCTCTTGACGACACCAGAACGTGAAGCGCGCCTGAAGCAGCTCGCGGAGCATGATGCACGCAAAACGCAGTTGGATGGCGAGGTTGCCCTGCTCAAAGACCGGCTAACCAATTTCAACATGCGTGCCAAACCCCATGAGGAGGGTATCGCTGCCGCCCAAGAAAAACTGGATGCCGCGCACCTAGTGTTGACTGAAAGCCGTGTTCGTCTTCCGCAAGGCATTCTCGACCATGATCTGGAGGATCGACTCCAAGCCTTGCTGAAGGAGTCCTCAACGTGGGAGAAGAGAACGGAGACCGTGCTGGGACGGGAGAAGGAGGCGCGGGATCGTGCTGCCGAGGCACGCGGTACGCGCAATATGGAGCGGATTGCTCTGGCCACAAACAGGGATGCACACGGCAACCTGCTGCATCCGGAGTACCAGACCGACTTTCCTGCCGAGGAGGAGGCAAACGAGGCGTGGGCCGCGAGACTGCAGTTACTCGAATCGGTTGAATTGGAGAAATCGAGAAACCTCGCCGCAGAACGCAGGAAGGATTGGGAACGGCGACTGCAGGAAGGTGTACTGGATCGACTGAACGAGAAGCTTCAGCAGGCGGATCGGACCATCCGGCAATTGCGGCAATATCTTGACCGGCGCGTTGGCCAGCATGTTTACCGAATCTCACAACGACGCGATCCGGCCTTTACCGCTCTTTGGCACCTGCTCGATACAGGGCTCGCTCCGACCGATCCGTTGGTTCAAGGAATAAAGTCAGAGGAGATCGAGCAGGCCAAGACGGAATTGATGTCAGCCGTTGAAGCCGCTGAGAAGGCAGACGACCGCGCACGTCGTTTGCTGGACTATCGTTATTACCATCGATACGACTTGGAGATGGTCAATGCGGACCAACCTGACGCGCCTGCGATTTCATTGGGCCGCAGTGGGAGAAGCTTGAGCGGGGGAGAGAATCAAGCTCCGTTCTTCATCTCCATGCTGGCGGCATTTCGCAGAGTGTACGATCTCGGGTCACTCCGTTCGCAGCATTTGGGTCTGGTCGTCATGGATGAAGCGTTCTCGAAGCTTTCTGGCGATGGCGTGGAGGACTGCCTGGAATTGGCGCGGAACTTCCAACTTCAACTCGTCATGGCCTTCCCGATTGATCGCCTTGGGGTTATGGCTCCGTACGCGGATACTGTCGTGGTCTGCCGCAAGCAGGAACAGCGTGCTCCTGACGGATATATCTCGCAGGTCGACAACATTCCGATTGTTCTTCCTCCTGACACGGTTATGGAGGCCCTTGAATGAGTCTCGACGACCTGCGCTGGACACATTTGCCGGTCATCCGGGAGTTGCATGACCAATGGTGGTCTGCACGGGCGCGCAGGATTGGCGAGTCACAACGCCCGTTTTCCCGAGACTGGGACCGACTGTTGGAGGATGCGGGTTTGACTTCGGCCGAACAGAGACGCGAAGCCGAAAAAGACGTGCGCCTGTTGGAAGCATCGGGCCTGGTACAAGTCCGTTCCGTGAAGTATCGCCCGTACTTGATCGAACGCATTCTCGTCCCTGTCTCTGCAGAACAGCGGTTGGCGATGCTGTTCGGAGATCCGATATGCGCTGAATCCGACGCGGTGGACCTCGCTGACGTAGACTGGTGTCCCGAACTGACCTTTCTAAAGAGCGCACGGGTGGCTGTTGCGCGCGATGATCTTCTCAGGCTGAACGTGTTTCTCGCAGAACGCCCGCATCATCGCCCGATAGTGCCGATAAAAGAGCGATCGCTCCAGATCTTCGGAGATGAGAAGCGCTTGGATGCGCTCCTGGCCTCGAGTCTATTTCGGTCCGATCGCCTGATGCTTGAAATGCTTCGCTGTGAAATCGCGGGCGAACCCCTTGGATGGAGACGCGGTCCGGCAAGTGCGAAGGAGAAGCCACTGTTGGTGATCGAGAATGCCGCCACCTGGCATTCCTTTTGCCGCTGGAATGCCGACCGTGGGTTATTCAGTGCCGTGGTCTACGGCAAAGGGTTTCAGTCAGCGGCGAATATTCAGTATTTGCATGAAGTGCTGTCTGAAGTCGGAGGCAAGCGAAGGTTGCTTTACTTTGGCGACATTGATCCGCCGGGCTTGCAGATTCCACAGCTAGCATCCTCTTACGCTGCCGCCCATGGGCTGCCGCCTGTCGAGCCGCACATGTGGAGCTATCAGCAGTTGTTTGAGGTGGGTCGCGGCAAAGAAACAGATTGGGGTGGCGAACCCGCAGATGAGTTGATTACCGAGTGGCTCGGCGAGCTTTCCGTCCAAGCGCGCGAATTGCTTTCGCGCAAGAAGCGTTTGGCTCAAGAACACGTTGGCTGGGAGTTTCTGAAGTCCCGAACAGGAGATCCGACTTAGACCGCGGTTCTCTCCATTGCACCCGGTCGTCGCTTGGCCTGTTTTCAAATCCCGGCGAGAGCCGAGAAAGGCGTTACCGCTCTTCCGAACGTGGCAGACTCTCGGCGCGAAACCGCTGGTCGAAGGAAAACCACTCCGGGTGCAGGTCCGGCCAGAACGAAGCTCGCTTCGAGGGTCGTTGGAACAAATGTGACTCGGGGTGCAATTGATTTCGCATCTGATGGAAGGCCACGCCATCGAGACGCAACTGTGCTTCCAGATCCGGCAGTTGGCGAAACTCCACCAGATTCCACAGGTTGAACACGCCCATGCTCCAGTCGAGTTGTTGCTGGCAGTATTGCCGCAGGAACTCCGGCCCCAAGACCCGCTCTGGCTCGGACCGCTGATTGGGCAGGCGCAGATTACCACCCAGAAAGTTGTAGGTGAGGTGCGAGGCCAGCGGGTAAGTGCAGAACTTGGGATCCAGTGACAACGCGTTCACCAAGCGCATGAAATTATCGTAATACGGTGCCTGGCGCTGGTAGAAATTGTAGCCACGGATGGCGGCGTGCTGCGTTCGCAGGGTGTAAGAGCTGAGGGCACCAGGCTGGTCCATCTCCAGTTCCCATCCAGTAAGAATGATCGCGAAGATAGAGGCTTGCATCTCGATAGGCAGGCGAAAGGGCAGCCCGTCGTGCGTCACCACACCGCGGTCCAAGCCGTAGGTGGAATTGAAAGCCTCCTTGTCCAGCAGGAGGGCCTGACGCAACTCTGCATCCAAGGTCGCGTAAGCGAAAGTCTCCGAGAACCGGGACTTGGTCTTTTGACCATTAGGCAAGAGGGTTTCGCCCCGCCAGAAATTCTGGATCGTCGTGTCCTCGATCGGATCGTCGAGCATGTTGAACGGATAGCAGTAGTACCGGTTGCGTTGTCCCAGGCGGACGAGCGTGCCCCAAGGGTCTGGCTGTGCATCCATCGTCGGAAGAGTAGCACCGAGAAAGGGCAGGATGTCGGCGAACATCGGCGCCGGCACGTTCTCCAGCCCGGCGAGATCAGCATCTGGGTAGAGATAGCCCGCCGGGAACAATTGCACGGGCCCCGCGGGCCGGCCCAAGATGAAGAACATCTTCAAAATGTTATCGAGCTTGATGTGGGGCGTGAGCGCATAGCCGATCTGGGGCGTTACTAGCACCAAGGTCGTGGACACACCCCGGAGCGTCTTTGGGCGCAGGGACTGCCAGAGATCGAAGTGGTACCGCATGTGCCTGGCATTGATCCCCATGCCCAGCGACTGGGACGGCGATTGAAACCATGGAGAACGCAAGAGCGTTGCGTGCTCCGGTGACAGTTGCTTCATTTGGGGCAGTTGTGGCACCGGCTTGATGAGCGGGGTGTACTTCCAACCCTCCAACCCCTCTGGCAACCGACCACCAGGACCGCCGAACCCCACCGAAGTCTGCAGACACTTATCCACATCCCAGCCTTCCGGCATCTGAAAGTCGGTGAGCTCCTTAGCACGAGCGAGTGGCACTGCGCAGTTAAGGACATTGCGTCGATGGCCCAGGCGCTTGTGAAGTTCTTGGAATATCTCCTGATTCCGGGACCAATCAGGCTCGACAAGGGAATCCCAGCGTCGGCACAGGCTCAGGTTTTCAGCAGGCATAGACATACGCGATACGGTCAGTTTGCGATGTGTTTTGTGCGTCGCACTGAACCTGCGCTGAAAACAATACCGATACTCCGACCTTGCGGGGCTACGTAATATCCAGGGTTGCCGCACCTTGGCTTGGCAGTGGCGGTGATTGCGCCCCTTGCATCTCGAGAGTCGGGGCAGGCTTGGTTGGAGGCGGGGGCGGTCCCACCATTGTGGTTACGGAAACCTCGTATTCATCCTGAGCGACCGGTTGAGGCACCAGCTTGGACTGGTTGGGCAGCAGGCCGTCTGAGCTTTCGTTGAGCACCTTGAGCCAAGGAGGTAGTTGTAGCTCCCCACGAGCGGAGAGGACGCTGGCCAGGTTGGTCTCGGAGTCAGCCATCTCAGCAACCAGACTGACCCTGCTGGCCTTGCGCCGCATGCGGAGGGTCCGGCACAGCTTCGTTACTTCATCGACACGGTCTGGGCCAAAATCGTACCAAGGAAGGGGGTTGGACGCTGCCCATGGCAGGGGCAGGGTTGCCGTAGCCTTCTTGGTATCACCCAATGCGTGGAAGGAGAACTGGGGTGAGAACCAGCGGTCACGCCCTTCGTTATAATTGGCCCGAACCTCTTCGATCTCCCGGATCCTCGCCTGGTAGGAAGGGGCGAATTGCCGTACCCTCTCGAGGACCTGTTCGGTCAAGGTCGCGAGGTCGGAGGCTATGCGGACTCGTCCACAGGGACCGGTCTGTCCCTGGGCGCTCCAGATTCCTCTGGCCAGTGCTTGGATCTTGTCCTGCCTGGCCTTAAGCTGTCGCCTGAGGTGTTCGCGGTCGAGGGAGGACAGGTAGTGGACCATCCGGTTGGCGATGAACTCGCGTCCATGTTCTGGACTCAGCTCGGGCTCCGATTGAGAATCTTCGAGTGCGAGCATACAAGCGAGTTTGAACATGCCGCTGAACTCCCGGGTGACCAAGGAAGATGGCAATATTTCGCTGGATAGCTCCTTGGTCTTGGCACTGAAGATTTCCCGGCAGTGACCTAGCATATCCTCCATGGGTTTATCCTGGCCCCGAGGGAAGTTGCGCTTGCTCACGCTGAGCCTGCGCCCCCGCGACGTCTGTGGGAAGAGGAAGAGGTGAGCGTGGAGGTTGGGCTCGCCCAGCCGGGCGGGGTTATGAGTTGCTTTCCCGACCATCTTAAGGTTCACAACGTCAGCGGTCATCCGGTCATGGTGGATGCCCATGAAGAACGCGAGCTCCTGCCCGGGGTAATAGCGCGCGGCCAACTCCTTGAAGGTGGCCTCTGTAGCCTTGACCAGTAGCTCGTCCACGTCCATGTGCTGTCCAGCCAGATGGACAACCATCGCCGGATCCAGACTGACGATTACCCGGATCGCCATGACGGTCCGTCGCTTCTTCTGTTGCGTGGCACAATGCCGTTGGATGTAATGGAGGATCGCCTCGTTGTCGGACATCCCCCGCGTCAACTTGAGCTGGGCTATGGCAGGTCGGACATACCCATGGGAGGATAGGTGACCAGGTGACCGGCTGGTGAAGTAGTTTTTACCGATACCCATCCCCATTTCCGACAGGTCCTTCCCCTTGTGCTTGCCGGTCTCGTCCATATACTCCTGCGCCCAAGCAATGGCAACCCGGGGGGACTTGATCATCTTGGTGCGTCGGAAGATCATGGCTAGGCCGACGGTGGGGGCAGGGTATCAGTAGGGGGTGGTTGTCCGAAGACCTGCTCAAACTTAGTGGCTAAAACGGCACGGGCCTTACGGACCTCCGCAATTGTCGTGCGGCATGCCTCGATCTGTTCGTCGATGGAGGTCAGTTGTTCGAACACTTGGGTCATGATCTCACCCAGCTTATTGTCCCGTCGTTCCAGTAGCTTCACGAAATCCTCAGGCTTCTCCTGTCGGGAGAGGTCGCTCAATGCCAGGAGGGTGGCTGCCTCTCGTTGGACGATGGCCTCCCGGACGTCACTAGGCTCCATCCGGTAGTGCTTGGACAAGGCACGCATCACCTCTTGGAACTGGGCATATGTGGCTGGCTTGCTCATACCTTCCCTGCTAGGTTGGCCTCGCGGGTCTTGGCCTGCGCCCGGCAGATCTCCTCCAGGACAGGGCCTGCCAGGGTCAGCTGTTCTACGAGGAGGGACGTGTCTTGGGTGACGCTCATTAGCTCCAACTGCAGGACGGCCAGTTCCCGGCACCGACTGTTAAGCGCAGTCAAGGCGGCTACGACATCCGTCATGTTGGGAGAGGCGGCCTGACCCGATCTGATGGCAAATTGGAGGGCCTCGTTACAATACTCTGTGACCTCAGCCGCAGTGCTAGGAACGCCGGCATCCTTCAGCACCGAGATCGTTTCCTTCCACAAGTAGACGCGAGGATGGTGCGAGTTGTAAAGACTGGACTCGTTACCCTCCCCCTCCATAGCCTCGTCTTTTTGGCCCTGAGGTCCTGCTACACCTCTGTCATCACTCATCGTTTTCCTTCCTTACGCATTTATCCTAAATTGAGGCGAAATTGCACGTATTTATCCCAAACTACGTGTATACCCCCCCGTACGCCGCTATCGTTTTTTGACTTTTTTTCCAATTCGTCTGCACCACATGCCGGTTTTATCCCAAAACGGTCGTATAACCCCGTTCTTGTTTATCCTAAAACGTCCGTATTCACTGCCTTATTATAGTGCAAACTACCATCTTGTATCTTTTCAATCGGCACGATCTGAGCCCATCTTTGGATGACCTCTCTGGTCTGATCACGCGTGCGCTGTCGGCGGCGCTGTCACAATAGATATTGGTTAAATTGTATTTGGAGGCAACTCACTCCACGTTGCCGTCGCGACAACTTCGACACCGTGCATGAACCACAGGGCTGGGTTGGGGAGGTGAGGTTGTCGATGGGAGCAGGGATATGGACGTCGGGGTTAGCCGGCTGAGTTAGTTTAGCCGTAGGCGCATGGGGCAGATCTCGCTGAGCTATGGGTCTAGGGAGTCACGTTGAGGTCGCCATGCCCTTCTGACCGTAGGTTGGTTGGCAACAAGACCGTCACCGGACGATCTCGATAACGGAGTGGGAGGAGACTACCGGTGGCCTGGCGCGGTCTGGTCTTGGTGTCGGTGGACCCTCCGAGCAACCAGGTCAGGGTAGGTCGATGCGACGGCGTCCGGGTCGGTAGGCCTCAGAGCTTCCTCTGGACCACGTGACGTGTGGTCGAGTCTACCCTCGTCACTGTCCCTGCGCATGACACCGGTGTGAGTGGCGTCCCCTACTTCCGGTTGGACAGTGCTCCACGCCTTGGTCAGATGCCCCAGCCGGCATGTCTTGGGCGTAGTCACTGGATGACGCTGGTCGATCCCTCACCGGAGATGACCCGTGGCACGTGACGGGTTGGAGAGTGTCTGTAGTCCGAATCTCCCTCGACTACCCTCTATACAGAGGACGGCCTTGACCACGATCACGCTGAGAGCGTCAAGGTCAGCAAGTCGGGATCATGGTGACCTTGGCCAAGGCAGAACTCAGTTGTCGAGAGCAATAGGGGATTAGGCAGACCATTTCAGAGGTCAGGTCCGCAGTCCTTCAGGTGTCGGAAACTGAGAGTGATTCAAAGGTCCAGGTGGTAGGTCGGCAGTGAAGTCACCACGTCACCAGAACCACTGCAGCGATTCTCTGATCATGCCATCCAGGGTGCGCGATGACTGGCAGTCACCGTCTGCATGTGGGCGGTCACTGTGGTCCGGGGGTGAGTCGGCAAGCGAAAGGTGCGGATGTTGGAAGTGGGGGTGGGTGGGCTCCTCCCGACGGAGGCAGCCCCTGTTGGGGAACACAAGGGTGTCCCAGTTTGCACCGGCAGCCGATGCGTTCGTCGCGGCGGCAAACCAGGCCGCGAAATCGACAACGTGGGCGAGGTGTTGGGCGTAGCCAGGGGGTGTGCCGACATGCAGGCAGGGTTGAGGGTGGACCAGCAGGGCCGTTGATTGAAGTGTAGGAGACAGGATCCTTGCCCCACACCGGCAGCACCACCTCCAAGCTTGGAACGGTCGCTGGGGATAAATCGGTCGCGATGCTCATCCCCTTCCTATGGCAGTTGACCAGAGGAGGTATTGCCCAGACCGAATGGCCTGGACTAACCTAGCTCCGGTGAAACCTGAGAATGCGAAGCAGCCAAGGCCGGACCATAAAGTGTCGAGGAAGCTGGTCCCGTTGGACGCGGAGACTGATCGCAGGCTTCGCCAGGCTGCCCTCCTGGTGGGACTCCCAGCCACTGGCTTTATCAGGCTGGCGCTTCACCGCGCGTTCGAGGGGTTTCTGGGGATTCTAACCTCGATGGTTGACCAGGAGGCACAGGGATGGGTCGAAAGTAGGGCAAAGGGTTTTTACCGCACGGTGAGCAAGCGTGGCATCCCTCGGCTTGCGCCGGGGGACAACGGGGAATTCGACAAGCTCCTGCGGCGACTCGCGGACACAAATGTGACGCCAGCGGAGGCGCGGCGTGGAGTGGCGCGGGCATTTCGCAAGCGGACCCCGCGCGGCTGGGGAGCACCCCGTTACGCCGGTTCCCCGTACGAGCAGGCCCTGGTCAAATCGCTACTGGAAGACAATTCGGCGGTCTCCACGTCCCGCAACTTGCTCGTCTGGTCCACTGCCTCCAATAGACGCTGCATGGACTTACTAGCGGACATATACTGCGAGCGGGCAGAATACCACGCCGACCAGTGGCGAGAGCTGCCCCGGCTTCAAGCCGCGGTGGCAAAGAGCCTCCTGGGGGATACTAAGGAGCTGAAGCGTTCGTACGAGCGCGATTTGATCAACCTGCAGAACGGATTTCACCGATTGCAGCAGGGTCGAAAGCCTGAACCAGACTTCTTACAATGTCTGGAGAACGCCGCGGCGCATTTGCACACCAACTGGAGCAAGCTCTCGGCAGGGGATCGTCGGTCTCTGGTCCAGCGACGAATCCGAGTCTGCGAGACTCGGATTAAAGCTCTGACCACTCAAGACGAAAGAGCTGCTCGAGAACTGGAGAAACTCCAGGACAAGCCGGAGCTGTGGCTCAACCCGTGGGTGCTGCGGCGATGGCTGGAAGCCTCCCGGTCACCGGACCAGGTATTGCGGCCTGCGCGATTTCCGTAGTCCCGCCCTGTATAATACCGCCGGTCGGGCACTCTGAAACCTGATCTTGAGTTCTGAATTGGAGTGGCGACTCCAATCGAGCCATTCCCAGACTCCGGCTGCAAACACTAAAACGTACGTACGTTTCGTGAACATCCTTGCGCAGTATTTTCTGCGCGACCGTTTCGGTCGCCCAGAATGTATATGTGGCCTCCGGTCGAAATACACCGCGGACCCGGCTGGTAAGCACCAATGCCTCCACCCGGTTGCTGCGTGCCGCCCTGGCAGACGCACCCGCGCCCGCGGGGAGCGAGTGCTCTAGGCCGCAGGTGACTGCCTCTGGGCGGCGGGTGTGGGTAGTGTATCTGTCCGGACCTGTGGCAGCTTCGGCGGAGAGGACCGTGCTTGAGGTGCTCGCTGAGGCGATGCGCCGAAGGAATCCCGCCTTAGCGACAAATGAACCTTGGAGAAGGGAATAAACCGAATGAAACGTAAACCGAATAGGGTACCGGTGTTGCGCGAAACGACACCCGCTCCGCCAGGATCTGTCATCAGTTACGGGTCCATTCTGGACTTCGGCGCCCAGAATCCGCTCCTTCCGGAAAGTCGGGCGGCTCGCGGCTTGGGCTTGAATCTGTTCTACTGCTACCGTCCGCCGCATACGCTACGGAAAGGGCGGCTCAATATTGTTGCGCTCGCAACCCAGGTTTACGTTGAGGCTGTCAGCCGCGGGACACCACACCTATTCATTGAGGCTGGCGAGCGTGTGCCCGCAGCTTTCAGATATGCGCGGGAGATTGAGGTGGGCACGGTGATCGCGTGGCCCAACGGCGACGTTTGGGCTAGAACCGGAATTCTAGAAAGCCGCGGCACATCGATGCAGAAGGCTTTTGTCTGCTCGACAGGTCTCGATCTGCCAGTAGCCGACCGTCGGGTGAAGCCTGTGCGACGGGGCCAGGCGATCGCGGTCACCATCGCCCTAGTGGCGATCGCCTTTGGAAAGCCGTTGCCGCCGTATCCGTGCTTAGACAGCCAAGGTCGCAGTGCGCGGGATCTGGCAAAGGAGGCCGGTGGCCTGGATGTTTATGTTCTGAACTGGAGCTGAAAGCAGCACGTCGAGAGTGATGACCCATTTCTGGTGGTTTTGCGCGACTTCATGGAAGACCGCAGCGACTTGCGGCAGGTGGAGCGACTGCGCAACTGCGGATTCGGGAGAAGTTGATCTTCGTTTCGCACCGGTCAGACGACGCAGGGTCAACGGATTGGGCTGGCGTCCCCGGGACTGGTGACTTTACGGCATGTACGCCCGGCACGTGAACCGGTTTTGACGCAGGAACCTTCACAGTAGTCCTCCGGCTTCCTCTGGGAATGGCAACATGGAAACCTGTTTCTCCATTTCCTCGCCGGCACTTCGGTCCGGTGCATTGAACGGCAAGGTGCGACGCGCTTTGGCCTGCATGAATCCAAGCAGCGTCTCCAGGTCGGCGTCCCGAATCTCCCGATCGAAAGCATGGACCAGTGCCTGAGTCCGTTCGCCAATCCAGGCGACGAACCTGTCGGCATCGCCCCCAAATAGCCGCGCCAAAACCGCGTCCATTCCAACGGAGCTCAGATTGCCATTCTGGGATTCGGCGATGGTCACAACGGACACCAACCGTCCTCGCACCCAACCTTCGGGCATGGCCGTTGATCCCGCAGCAGGGTTCTGCGCAGACCACAGCAATCGAACCAGAGCGGCGCGCAGATGGACCACGCCGCTGCCAAACGGGCCAAAGACCCGCCAACCGTCGGTTGGCGTATCGGTAATCGCCAAGTCCAGAGCGTGTTCTGGCTGGCGCCGACGCCAGGCCAGAAAGCGCGGCGTGCTGGGCCAGACGCCGGCACGATTAAACCTGGGTTTGAGTGTCCGCAACAATTCGGCCTCCCGGGCGAGCGCGGCGGGTTCATCTGCGCATTCCTCCAATTCGATGCGCACCACCTGCCGCAACAGACGAAGCTGCGGGCGGCCCATCCGGTCTGGATTGGCCACCCGATAATGGCCAAGGCGCTGCCGCAGACTCTTGGCCTTCCCCACATAGAGCACCACCCCGCTCGCATCCTGCATGAGATAAACGCCAGGTCGCTCCGGCAGGCGACGGAAGAACTCCTCGCCCAACCTGTAAACGCCGGTTGAAAAGTGCGGCGGGGACTTGGATGTGACGGGGCGGTTCAAAAGCGCGACATCTTCGTTAACCATGCTGGATGTATCGCGATATGGACGAATGGACGGAGATTCGCAGACGGGTGTTGATGGAGGGGGTGAGTCGGCGACAGATCTTGCAGGAGACGGGGCTGCATTGGCTGACACTGAAGAAGATTCTGGCGCACAGTGAGCCGCCGGGCTACCGACAGCTAAAGCCCCGGCGGAAGCACAAACTGGGAAAGTATCTGGGCCGGATTGAACAGATCCCGAAGGAGGACCAAGCGATGCCGCGCAAGCAGCGGCATACGGCCAAAAGGATCTGGGAACGGCTGCGGGAGGCGGGATTCCCACCGGCCTTCGTGTTTTGAAGTCCAGATTAGGCAGAGAACGGAGGCAACGAGCCCACATGACGGCTTGCTTATTCAAGCGATAACCAGGTCTCGAGAACGCCGGCTTTGGGACGTGCGAGTGTTGGTCTGGGAGGCCCATGTGAATCAGTCCGCCGGGGTGGTCAACGGCTCACATCTCCCTCCATGTCACCCAGCCTTTCTTAGATTCGAGCTCTATGCCGTCGCCGAGTCGGCGTCTTGGATCACAGGCTTCCGGCTGCAACTGTCACCGCCTACCGCCGAGGTTCACTTACCAGCACCGCCCGAACTCCTCTCTACCGCAAACAGGTCGTGATCTCATCATTCGTGGTCTTCAGTTCTCTGCCGGTTCATACCGCTCGACGTGAACGCACTGTCCATGTCTCAGTCTATTTGGACGCGCTATTTCACTCGATTCTCGCTGGCTTGAGTGTTTCAAGCGGGGTGTGCGTTGACTCACTCAAATCCTTCTAACACGCAGCTCACCGACCGCAAAAACAGGCTCAACGAAACTTGGCTTACGCCACTTCCCTCACCATGTTCTCCGTCCCAAAAGGATTCGGAACGCGTCGTGCGCAAGCAGGATCACAGCACCACTGTCCATCTACGACAAACAGATACTCGTGTTTGCCCGGTTGAAGGCGGACGGCGACGTTCCATGTCCCATTCGAGTCTCGGCGCAAAGGGATGGAGTGTTGCTCCCAGTCAGTAAAGGAGCCGGCGAGCCGCACGGCGACGGCGTCGGGAGCGTGCAACGTGAATGTTTCAGATGACTGTGTTGATTTTCTTGCCTTGGCCATAGTGTCAATTGGGATGGTGTTTAGTTTCGCTCGGGAGATCGGGTGGTTTATCGTGATTCCATTGAGGAGGGCGACGAACAACTGGGATTACGGAGTCCACGCAAACAGGCGGCAAAGTCCTTTCGAGAAACCGCCGGCACGAAAGCTATGTCATAGCCAAATCGGGTGCGGCGGTTGAAATGAAGCCTGATGACATTCCAGAGCACCCTGCGCCCCTCGACGACCAGGCAGACGTCATTGGGGGCGATCTCGTCCGTCAGAAAGAGGCCTGTGATCCGGTAGCATTGTCCGTCAAAGGAGACGACTTTCAATGTGGTCTTGAGAGCCAAGGCAACGAGAATGTGGATGGCAGCGAGAAGGAGCAACAGGGCAGCAACGGTTAGTCGCGAGGAGGCGTTGAGCATGGCGGCAAGCGTGAGGGCGCTTCCTATGAGGAAGGCCCCCACACTCGCAGTCAAAGGAGCCAATGAGGAAATGCGCATGCGCTCCCCCTCAGCGGTAGAGTCTCCCGTCACTGGGGAGTAACCCTTGCGATGAGTCTTGGTTGCCTGCGGCTCAAGGGTTATCAATGGCTTGCTTATCGCTTCAAGCGACGCGTCTTGGTGATGGTTCATCGCTTAGAGATGGTAGTGCCCCGCCGCTTCCGGCTGGTACATGACCTTTTCCACCCGGAGACGCACCAAGCCCTCCGGAACTTCCCATTGAAACTCGTCACCCTCACGCTGACCAAGCATGGCGGTCCCGATCGGTGCCAGCACCGAGATGCGCCGCTCATCAATGTTCGCCTGCTCGGGAAACACCAGCCGGTAGGTGATCGCATCGTTTGTTTCCAACTCCCGCAGGCAGGCTTCGGAGTTCATGGTGATGACATTTCGTGGGACCTCCGCAGGACTCACGACTTCGGCACGATCGAGTTCGCTGGCCAGGGTCTTGATATCTTCGCGTGGATCGCGATGGGCTTTGATCAGCGCCCGGAGTCGCGTCATGTCCGTTGCCGTGATGTAGATGGTACGTTTTGCATTCATGATGGTATTGAGAGTGGATGATTGTTACATGCTGTCTCGATTGATAAACCTGCGTCGCCGCGTCAAGTGGAGAACCAGAACGCCAGCTCCTTGACGCGGTCCGACGCGCCTAAAACCAGCAAGTGGTCACCAGGCTGCAGGGTGTCGTTTCGTCCCGGACTGACCATGGTCATCCCGTCGCGTTTGATGCCCACAACCTGAACGCCCCATTGAGTTCCCAACTCTAATTCCGAGAGGGGTTTGCCGATGTGTCTCGAGACGAGAGGCACTGAAAGAGGCATAAGACTCAGCGTGTTAAGGTCGCACGTCTCCTGTCTAGGGATTTCTGTAGCTTGCTGCTCGTTGAGCCACTGCTCCGCCTCGCGAAGATTATCCTCACGTCCCACCAACAGGAACGTGTCACCCGGGAATACCATGGTATCGGCAGGCGGGTTGGGCAAGGTCACGCCTTGCCGTTCCAGGGCCATCACCGTGCAGCGGAAGCGATGGCGCAGAGGCAGGTGCTCGATTCTCAAACCCACGGCGCGGGTGCCGGCGCGAACGACGATGTCACTCGCCTGAAACTCCCAGGTGCGCAGACCTTGAGACTGGCCCACCGCAGCCGGGAGGCGGGCAAAGGGCGTATCGGCCAACTGAACCCGCAGGTCGCTTTCCAGCCGGCTGTGCCACCGGATGAGCCGACGCCACAACACCACGGTCGCCGAGGCAAGCAACGCTACCAGAACGAGCGCACCCCAACCGCTGAACGAATCCAGCGGTAACAGCGTGATGAGCCAGAGCAGGGTGGTGCCCGCAACAGCGGTCTGGAACAACACTTTGAACAGGGGCCTCATGGAGGCCAGCCGGCTGCGGTGGGGTGTGGCCACTTCCGCACACATCATGGCAATCGCTTCGATCTGCCGCCAGAGCGCCACCAGAGGCGCCAACAGCACCAAGCCGAACCCGAACCAGAACAGTACCGGCAACCCGTTGGGGATTGGCCAGTCGCGACCCAGCCAGCGCTGTACCAGCCCACAGAACGGCGCCACCAGCAGCAGCAAACCGGAAATAAGCAGCACCTGCATGGCAATCTGCACCACGCGGGGGCCGATGAGCTTCCACATGTGCCGGGATCGTTGCCGCCGGTGGAGTTGCTCAATCCAGTTGTGATAGAGTCCAATCCACAGCCGCGTGCGCTCCGGTTGGCGGCGCTCCAACCAGTCTCCCCAGGCGGGCGCAATTCGGATCAGAAACGGTGTGGTGGCCGCCGTCAGAAAACAAAGGGCAACAGCGACGGCGTAGAAGGACTCGGACGCAAGGCCGCCTTCAACGGCTACCAGCGCGATGATCAGGGAGAATTCACCAATGGCCGTCAACGACACGCCTGACTTCAAGGCCTCCCCGGCGGCGTGCCCCACGGTCACGAGCGCCAGCGTTGCCGCGAACACGCGGGTCACCACGGCCAGCACAAACACCCCCAACGCCAGAGGCCACACCTGTAGGAGCAGGGCGAAATCAAAGAGCATCCCCATCGCCACAAAGAAGACGGCGCCAAACACATCGCACAGCCCCGAGCAGGCACGTTCAACCTGCGCGCTCAGGCCCGTATTCGTCACAATGGTGCCGAGCAGGAACGCCCCAAGCGCGGCGGAGAAACCCGCCTTGGCGGAAAGCAGGGCCATCCCCAGCAACAGACCCACGACGAACAGAGTCTGCACCTCGGGCAGTAGGCAACGGGCCGCCGTCCGCAACAACACCGGCACCGTCAACAGGGCGACAATGATCAATGTGATCATGACCGCCTGCAGCTTGACCACCGTGCCCAGCACAGTGACGCTTTCGCCGCCACCGGCCTGCGCGAGAGAGGTCAACACCGTCAGCATGACCATGGCCACCAAGTCGTCCAAGGCGGTAATAGTCAGCGTGGTTTGTCCGTGGCTCGAATGCAGGGCGTGAGTTTCGCGCAGGCTTTTGCCAATGATCGCGGTGCTGGATACCATCAGCAAACCCGCCAACACCAAGCTCTGATTCGCGGGCCAGCCGAGCGCGTTGCCAAACAAACGGCACGTGTTCAGAATCAGGATGGCGATGATCAAGGTCGCCAGAACGAGCGGCAAACCCGTCCGCTTCAGCCGCTGCAAACGCAGCCCTTGCCCGATCGAGAACATCAAGAACGCCAACCCAAGCTGCGCCAGCGTGTGGATCCGTTCGGCATTCGTGATCAGCGGAAGCGAGGGCGTATGCGGTCCGACCAGGATGCCCACGGTGAGGTACCCGAGCACAACCGGGATGCGGGCCCGTTGACAGACCCAGGCAATGCCTGCCGCCAACAGCACGACGACAGCAAAATCCTGCATGAAATCAAACGCGATCATGGTTCCTCCTTTTTCAGGCCGCTTCCAGTGTTTCTGGAGGCCGGGAAATTGTTGCTTCGGGTACCGTCAAGACCGGGCAGTCCGCGTGGCGGAGAATCCACTCGGTCGTCCGATTGACCGAAGGCCGGTGGCGCTGGTTCCATCGTTGCAGTCCCAGGACAATGACGTCGGCCTTCAAGCGCCGGGCCTCGTGCAGGATCGCCGGCGCCGGTGGCGAGTCAATCCGGACAATCATTTCATAGGCCGGTGAGGGCGATGCGTTCATCCACTCGGCCAGACTTCGCTCGTTCGCGCGAGTCGCTCCGTCCTCGAAGCGTGCTTTGTCCACCGCAGTTCCGGGAACGGACACGATGACGACCCGTCCCCTGTTCGCATGCGCCAACGCCGTTGCGTAGCGCAAGGCACACGCGGACGCTTCGGCACAGACTGCGGGAACGAGAATGGTCTTCCAGTCACTGGCGGGAGATTTCGCTGGAACCGCCGGAGGCCGAAGCAGCGCCTTGGGCCAGGTCAGGGTCGCACAGGGCGCTTGCCGGGCAATGAGCTCCACCGCGCTTCGCGAGCAGAACCCGCGTGAACCTGCAGGGTCAGGCAGGGTCATCACCAGCAGGTCGGCATGCACCGCAGTCGCACACGCGATCGCCTCTTCCGTGAGCTTCCCGATGCGAACGTCCGCTTGCACGGACAACGTCGGCGGCAGTTCCTCAAGGGTGAAAGCACGCAGGCATTTCTCCCGCCACTGAGCGCGCTCACTATCCAGCGACATCGCGAACGCCGTCCAGGGCCGGCTGGCGGCGAAGGTGGGTTCAATCACATGAAGCAGCCGGAGGGCCGCCTGAGACGGCAGCGCGATCGAAGCCGCTAAGCGGGCCAGTGCGTGCGCGTGCTCTGAGAAGTCGTACAACACCAGGATGGTCTCCAGCGCCAGCGGCGGCGTTCCTCCGCCGCATTGCAGTTGCTCGGCAGATTCACTCTGCTGAGTAACGTTCAGCAACGTGAGGCCCGCAGGAATCGCGTCGGCAAATGCGGTTGGACACGGGGTCGGCATGTTCGGTCAAGGTTTCCAGCCCTTGGAGCAACCGGGTTTCTGAGGGACGTTGTTGATGTCCTTGGTTCCCTCGGTGTGCGGCTCCGCCACAACTACGTACGTGGTCAACCTGGACTCCTCCGGGCTGGAGGTTGCGCGGGGCTTGCCTCCCCCCGGTCGTTGCGGCACCGCAAGAATCGGACAGGGCGTCTCATCCAGGATGCGGCTCATCGCACACGCGGCCCGCCATTGTCGCCAGCCCGCAAACTGCTGGGTTCCCATCACGATCAGGTGAGCCTTCAAATGCCGTGCCGCCTGGAGGAACGTCGGAACCGTCTTCCCCACGCCCACGTAAGACTCGACCGCAACACCCGACGGAATGTGGCGGCTCACCCATGCCTCGAACTGGCTTTTGGCTTCAACGAAACGCTGGTTGCGGGCGCGCGTGGGCCGGTGCTGAACTCTGAGCTGCCCGGTGCGGACGACATTGAATGCGGTGAGCCTGGCCTTAAGCCACCGGGCGAGGGCGAGGCCCCGGGCCAGCGTCTGTTCGCCGACCGGGCTCATTTCAATCGGCACGAGGAAGTTCCGCCAGTTGCCCGGGCGAACCAGCGGCAAGGAGGGTTCGGACTCCCAGATGACCTGACGAGGAATCAGAAGGGTCGGACAGGATGCACCTTGAACAACCCTCCGGGTGACTCCGTTGTGCAGGAATCCCTTTAGACCGCGTTTGGTGTCTGTGTGGAGGATCAGAGCATCAGCCTCAACCCTTGCTGCCGCCGCGAGGATTTCACGGTCCAGTTCTCCGATGCGAACCGACACCCCCGTCGGAACGCCCGCGCGGACTTTGCGCTTCGTCACGGCCAGCAGTTTCGTTCGTGCGGCATCCACCAACTCCTGTTTGCTCACCAGACTGGGAATGCGCCTGAGGCTGCGCAGGAACGAAGGCTCGCCCAGAACGTGCATCAGGTAAAGAGAAGCCCCCAGCGCCTCGGCCAGTTGGGAAGCGTAGGAGACTGTCTTCATGGACTCCAACGAGAAGTCCACCGGCACCAGGATTCTCTTCCAGCGGGGCGATGGATCGCCGTTCGGTCCACCACGGCTCCCCGGTTCGGGCTTCAGGCGGGCGGTGCGCTTTGTGGTAGTGTCGGGTTCGCAGAGTTGAGTTGTCAGTGTGTTCATGCGGGTTTGATGATCAGTGCTTCGGATTGCGAATTCGCTTTGGAGTCCAGTGGCATGCCGATCGAAAGTCAGGATTCAGAATGGTGGCGGTTGTCCCCTTACCGGCAGGACACAGTCCGAGTCGGACGGCTTGCCCGCAATGAACGCCCCTTGCATCGAGCCGGCCGTTTTAATTTTCGGAGGCGCACTTGTTCCGTGAGGTTCACGAGCACCCGATCCAGGGCGGCCCTTTGTGTGTAGCCGAGTTCTTCAGCGCGCAGATCAGGGCCCGGCACTTCCAGATGGGCTGTGGCCCGGAAGACGGAATGGCTTGGATTCCTCCGCAGAGCGATATGCGCGGCATCAATCGTGATCAGTTCCCCGATCTCTGCCAGCCGGGCGCGGACATACTCTGCCAAGACAGGGTCCGGCTTCTGCGCAAGTTGTTTGAACATCACTTTCATTGTCTTCTTCTTTTTGATGGTGCCTTGCCGGAGCCATGGCGTTCTTACACGGCGGTCGCCTGGATTCCGCGGAGGCGGCAGTCCCTGGTGGGTCCGCGCCAACGGATGGCAGCTTGCCAGGCGGTGCACACCGCTCAGGTGCGTTCTTTTCACAGACCGGCAAGGCACCAAAAAACGTCTCCACCGAACTTCGATTCGCGGGGGCGACTCTGCGGTCATCCCGCGCATCGCCATCCACCCGCACCACCCGTCTTTAGCTGGCGTCATGCCATGCGGCACGAGGCGGACAAAAGCCCTGAAAACTGCGTAATTGCTCGCATTCTGAAGCCGCCGGAGGAGCTTTGCTGGAAAGGGCCATGCCACCGGTGGTTTGCGCCGTGCCTGCGTGCGTTTACGGTTTCGGGCCCTCCCGCGTCTCCAGGCTGGCGTTCGCCGCCAAGTCGTTGACCAGAACCTTGGCCGGCCGGAACAGCGCTCCTCCCCGGCGCCATCCTCGTTGCCAGACTTCGAGCACCGTATGGTCTGGGCATGTGGCGTCAGTGCGGACAGCCAACGCCTCGTGAAAACTAGGATTAAATGGTTGTCCACGGTCTTCCTGGGACTCGAAGCCGTGCTGCTTCAGAACCTGGAGGGCTTGCTGGAAAATCATCTGGACGCCGGGCTTAAGGTCCTCGGAAGAGGACCCTATGGTGTTGGAGAGGCAGCGCTCCAGATTGTCAATGACCGGCAGCAGATCCCGAACAAACGCCTCCTTCTGTGCGGCGGCCCGATGCTCGTTCTCACGCTGAATGCGCTTCCTGAAGTTGTCGAAATCCGCCGCCATCCGTAGATACCGGTCGCGCAACGTGGCAAGCTTGTCCTGAAGTCCAGCGACCTCTGCCGGCTTCGCGGTTTCCCTTTGAGCCGGGACGCCAGCATCTGCTGATAACTCACGCTGCCCTCCCTGTCGCGGTTGAAGCGTATCTGAACCGGCGGGCAGTTCTGCTATTGCGTTCTGTTCGTCCATACTCGGCTCTTTCTCCATGAGCGAAATCACCCCTGCTCAGGACGCCAGCGAGGCCGGCCCGGTCGCCGAGTGGCGGCGTTCCACGAGAACGCGGTGCACCTGCCGGCCCAGGTCGGTCAACGAAAGCAGGCCGCGCCGCAAGCTTACAAAATCGGCCCCCATGAGAATCATCACCACCTTGCGCACCGCCGCTTCCGGTATGGGCCGCCGGTTCTTCTCGATCATCTGAGCGTTCACGGTGGCGGCGATGTCAGCTTCGTGCATTCCGCTGCTGTTCGCAGCCAGAATGTCCACGACCCGACAGGAAAGTGACGATTGGATGAAGTGCCGCAGCAGGCTCTCGCCCAGGCTCTCGGAAGGCAGGAGCTTGGGAGCGAGTGCCGGTGCGGCTTCGAAGCCAGGTTGTGGTTCGTGCATCATGTCCAACAAATCCCCGAACCAGCGATCTCGGTTGCGCGGTGCAATGAAAAGGCGGACGGCGATGTCGGTGGCCACCAAACCGGCGGCGACAAGGATGACGATGATTTCAGCGATGTTCATGGTTTGTCCAGGTGCGCTTGCAGGTCCACGACGTATCTCTTGGCGTCACCATTCATGGTCTGATGCCGCAAACGCACTCTTCCTCCATTAGCTGCCTCTGTGCCAGCGCGAGCGCAACGGCTGAATAGCGAAAGACCTGCGAGATTCCGAAGATTCTGTCAGTCGATTTGACAAGAAGTGGTGTACCGCAAACCACTTCAGATCTCCGACGTGCCTGCGAAAACCTGCGCGGTTCTTGTCGCGGTTCGTGATCAATCTTCCTTGGGCCGGAGGAGCAACTGACTCAGGCACCCAATCTGGGCTGCTGGCATTCTGGATTACTGGTGCGCGCGGGCGATGCGCAGTCGCCTGAAGCCGGTGAAGCTCACCCACAGTTTGTGCTGACTAGGAGCATAAACATGTTTTGTTCCGGTTGCAGGCCACTCAGCGCAGTGTCGCGATGTACTCCGATTTCCGACGAGCGCGTTCCCTCAAGGATTCCCCAAGCAACGTATCAACCCCATCCAACAGGGCTGAAGGCTGCACCGGATGCTTCAACACCAGATCGGCCATCAACGCGGTATCGTGGTCCAGTTTGGTGTCGGCGCCGCAGGTGAGAATCAACGGCAGGAACGGATCCACATCCGTCAAGGCGGTCAGGGTCTTCGATCTGCGCGAGGCGGATTTCTCCTCGCCGAAGCGAGTCCGGAGGTCCAGGACAACGGCGCTGACCGGATTGGCCACGAGCGTTTTTACGGCGTGCCGTCCGTTCTCGGCAACCAGGACGTTGAAGCCCGCCGCTCGCAGCATCTCCCCCAGTCCCTCGCGTGCGGAAGGATCATCGTTCACTAGGAGAATGCCTCTTTTTGCGTGTTGGTGTTTCATTGGCTTGTTGTGGTTAAGAGTGAGTTGGTGACCGGAAATTACTGGCGATCCCTGTCCGTCGCGATCCGCGACCGGCGAATTTTGGACTGCTCCCGGGGCGGGCGCTGATTCTGAATCCGAACGGGCCGAATCGCGCGGTTTCACAACCGGACGGATCAACTGCTCCCAGGCTGCGCTTCGCGCTGGTTTCTGCATCGTCCGGCGCATCCGGTCTTGGATGAATGCATGGTATTCTCACAAGCGTTCTCTGGAGACACCGGCTCGCCCGCGGAGACCGGCACTGGTTCGCTTTCTTCCGTAGCGGGTTCTATGCCAGTGGAATTGCGCGTTGGTTTGTGCGCGTTTTGCGATGGAATCCGGAGTGCTTAATCCTGAACTGCGCACGATGCGGTCGAATTGAACTCGTTACCGGTTCCATTTATTTCGGCGCGAACCAAGAAAACCCGCTGCCAGCAATGCGAGTGAGCCGCATCCGATAGGTGCCTGAGGAGTGTGAGTGTTCGATTCGGAAGATAGACTGACGAGTGATGCGTCCGCCAGCGCTTCAGCAAGCGCCGCCAGCTTTCATTGAACCTTGCTTGGCGCGCGGAATGAACTCGCGAGTGAGAGCGACTCGATTCATCATCGGAGCATGGCTTGGACTTGTTTGATCGTGGCTGGAATTCTTGAAATCTGCTGGGCTATTGGCCTGAAATACACGGAAGGCTTCTCCCGTTTGTGGCCGAGCATCGCCACACTGTGCGCCATGATTGCCAGCTTTGCGCTGCTGTCTGTTGCGCTCAAGACCATCCCGGTCGGCACCGGCTACGCCGTGTGGACGGGCATTGGGGCGGCAGGCACGGCCATCATCGGGATGGCGTTCCTCGGCGAATCGCGCGAGGCGCTCAGGATGCTATGCATCCTGCTGATCATCGCGGGAGTCGTGGGGCTGAAGCTCGTCTCAACGGCAAAGATCTGAGGGGGGCGGATCGCCGGGAATCACAACCGCACGAAGTGGGCGAATTGAGTCCACCGCCGGTCCGGTTTGTTTTGTCCCAGCGTGCGGGTCTGGACCAACTGTCAAAACAACTGGCCTCCGGACTTGGGTTCAAAAAGAGATGAATCGGGCTGCGTCAAATTCGCTGGAAGAGTCATCCCAGATCACCAAAGGTTCCTGCAGATGGCGAGCAGCGCCACCTTCACGAATTGGCAAATGCCTGACGAAGCGGACAATGAAACGCACGAGCCTTGAAACCCGGGTTCCATCGACGTCACGTGGATCGGCGACTCGACGAATTCGCAAGCTACCCAAGGTCAGAGTGCTCCCTGGCGCTCGCTGGCGCTTCTGCTTGGATGCGGCGGGATTTCTGGTGAAACCGCAATCCCTTCCGGCGCAGATCGGCGACAATGGATTGCCGGGTTTCCTTTGGGAGCCCTTCCGGCGGTAGCACGCCGGCCACCCGTGTGGGCCAATGCCGGATGAAAGCGGCGGCCGACTCGGCGGCAGCGGAAGCGATGGGAGTGGTGAAGAGTCGCCGGCGGCGCAGTTGACGAAGGTTGGGAAACACGCAGGCCCGCTGCCGTTCAAACCAGGCACGATCAACTCTCCCAACCACCGAGACCGCCACGGCAAAACCGGCATCGTGAAGAGTCCGCTGGCGCATCAGCTCCGCAACCTCGGCCGGATTGCCGGTGGCCGGAAAACGCTGTTCGGACCTGCCACCGGACGGCCACAGCTTGCCCTGGCGATACCAGCGACGGAGACGGTCAATGTCGTTGCCTCCGGCCTTGACGTCCAAATCGGTCATGCGGATGACGTACGGCAAGGTTGCCACTTCATCCTGCGCCACCAGCACCATGCGTACTTCACCCACCGGCGGCGGGAACCGGAACCACTCAGGTTCGCCAAACCGACGGGCCAATTGGAAGCGACCTCGGCGATAGACCCGCGGCTTGGAAGTCGCCTCGTCAAAGGCCACCTCGGCTGACCAGGTGGAGATCGGTTCGCTGCTTTGCGTTTCCTCAAAGAGCCGAATTTGTACCCGGGTCACCTCCTCCAGCGAATCAGCGGCCAGGGCCACGAGCACGTTGGTGAGCCCCGGAGCCGCGCCTGCGTTGATCAACGCCAGTCTGCCGTGGCGCTCGAATTCCTTGTGGAACCGCAGTTGCTCCGCTTTGAACGGGTCGTGTTCCAAGTGGGAAGCCATGTCCAGGTAATCCACCCGCAACCGCAGCGCCGCCTGAATCGCGGTTTCGTTGAAGGCGGCGGGGACGGTGTTGACGAAGAGATCACAGCCCTGCGCGGCGCGGATCAGCGAGACACGGTGGCGGGCGTTGGCCGGCACACAGGGAATGTTCTCTCCCACGAATGCGCGTCCGCGTTTCGCGTCCCGATCACCGCATAGCACATCGTGGCCGCGCCGGCGGAGCAGTTGTGCCAGCGCGCCGCCCGTGGCTCCCGCGCCCAGCACGAAAACCTTCACGGCTTGTCCTCCCAGTAGTACTTGTGCAGGAACCGGTGCGCTACGGGCGCGACGAGAATTCCCGCTACGCCGACGAAGACCAATGCAGCATAGAGGGCGTACAAGCCGGCAAACAGCTTTCCTCCGAAGCTCAGCGGCGAATACACAGGGCCCATGCCGCTGAGCAGCATGGCCGCGTTAAGAAATGCGTCACAACCGGACAACCCTTCGAAATGCAAGAAGCCGGCCATGCCGATCCCGAGCGATCCGCACAACAACACCCCGGCGGCGGCGCAGTGCTTCGCCAATCGCCTGGCGAACGCTCGCAGGGTCAGTGGTCGCTCATACCAACGTTCGTAACGGGTTTTCATCACCTGTTTGCCTCAAGGCCGGAAAAGGAAGTTGGTGAATTGCCAGGGATCGCTCTGGTCCGGCTGCGCCTGGGGATTCTCGTCAAAGTAAACCCGGTGCCGCCGTAGCGGCGTCCAGTCCGATGCCTCGGAAAGCACCCGGCCCAGGTAGGGGCGGGCGTAACGGAGTATTTCCGTGTGCGGCAACTCCTCGGGGAAACAGATGCCCCGCCGCGGGTTTTGGATCGCCCACAAGGCCGCCGCCATCACGCCGGCGCCCACCTGCACGGCCGTGGCGTTGACGTGCGGCACCTTCTTCCGCGCCGCTTCGATGCTGAGAATGCTGCCCGTCCACCACGACTGATACCGATGCCCCATAATCAGCGCCCCCACCAAATCCATCCCCTCCGTGATTTCGTCCGTGAGGATGCGTTTCCGGGGATGCAACTCGTAGTTCCGGCACCGCAGTTCATGCAGGGACACCAGCGAATCGTTGCAGGGCATATATGCGTAGTGGACCGTTGGGCGATACACAGGCTGCCCGTCCTCCTTCACGGTCAACGCGTGCGAAATGCCGAAGGACTCGCCATGCGTAACGATCATGCCCACGATCTCCTGGTCGGGCACCCACGAGCGCACCCAGGTATTCAGTCCCATCTGCGACAGGATGATTTGGTTGCCGGGGCCAGTCTCCGGACGGGTGGCGAATGGTGGCACCCATTTCTCGTGCGTCCCCCAGCCCAGTTCGCTGGGGGAAATGGACTCCTCCCACATGCCTTCCACACTCCACGTGGCTACAAACTCGTCCGGTCGCTTGGGCCGGGACGCGCGCTGTGTGTCCCACTCGCTGCAGTGGATCACTTTCACGCCCAACTCCCGCGCCAGGTGGGCAAACTCATGCTGTTCCATTCGGCGTTCCAACCGCCGCACACGCGCGGCCGGCATGCGGTTCTCCTGAAGCAGCTTTGTCCCGATATCCAGCAACCCTTGCTTGACGAAGTGCGACACCAGCCCCGGATTTGCGCCGTGATCAATCACCGCCGTCGGGCCGTTCTGCCATCGCTCGGCCAGCGGCAACAGGTTTTGGTACCGCGCATAGAGTGACTTGTCGAACGAGGACTTGCTGTGCATGTCCGAAGCGGGATCCCACGACTCCACTGAAGCGTTCACATAGAGCACGCCGTTGCGGTGCGCCCATTCCAGAATCTCAAAGCAATCAATGCTCCACGCCAGGTCAATGATCAGGTCTCCGCGCCCCGCGTACGTCGAAAGCAGGCGCGGCAGGCTCAACGGGGTAACCCGCTCCTGAACGAAGCGCAGGCCCTTGTTGGTCCACGGACGCAGGACTTCCTCGCCATCCGCGAAGTCAATGACAGTGATGCGGTCCAACGGGACGCGCACGTGCTTCAGCAGCATTGGCAGGGTGGCTTGCGCCACCACGCCAAAGCCGGTCATCAGAATCCGTTGGTCGAAGTCAACCATGATGCGACCTCCTCCTGACGCTGGATCGGTGGTCGCGCGTCGGGGCTGCTTCAAGATCGGCAACCTCGCACGCCGCGGGGGCGGCCGCGGCCTTTGGTTTCCACCAATGTGCCAGCTCCCGCGCCGCCGACACGGCATCGGGCAGGTTGGAGAACACGGGGATTCGCAGTTTTCCCTCTCCATCCGAAATGGCTGCCAAGGGGATGTCGCCCGCGGCACGCTGCTCCCCGACTCGCAACAAAAGCAACGGGCACACGCGGTCCACAAGCCGGAAGACCCAGTCGCGCAGAAAGTCTTTCACCGGACGTGGCAACCCGAGCGGCGCGCCGGGGCACAGGACTACCAGGTTGCTGTTCAGGGCCTGCTGCGTGGCCAGTCGCCGCAGCGTGGGTAGTTGGAGTGAGGGCAGGAGCCATACGTGACACTTCACCCGGGCATCACCGCTAAATTCCACCAGTGCTTGTCGCACTCGGATTTCGGCGTGGCGCGCAGCAGCGAATGTGTTGCTGACAATCACCACCGGCCATTCGTGGGTTGGCCCGGCGTTGATCGGAATCGTATAGGTTTCAGGCATAGTGGTCCTCCGGGATCAGGCAGTGAGAAGGAACGGCTGTCCCGGGCCGGCGATGGATGGCCTGGCGCTTGGCGGGGTTCGGTCTCGTCACTTCTTCGGCATCGCGAAATCGCCGGGGCCGGCGGCTGGCGGCAAACTGCGGCTCCTTCCCCAGCCGACTGAGAGTCTCAACAATTCTCTCTTCGTTGCCCCAGTCGCTCCAGAGCACATCTCCCAGTTCCAGGACCACCGCCGACGCGGGCATGCGTTCCATCAGATCCGCCGAGAAATCTCGCCGGGGCAGGCTTTCGTAAATCCACTCCAGAAGCTGGGGTGCTTCGTCGGTGTCCAGATGCTGCGCCAGGTCTTCAAACTCGATCATCATCCCGGGAAGCCAGCGCCACCCCAGCTTCCACAACGTTCTGACCCGTGCGGCCATCACCATGGTGTTCCACAGACTCCCGGCGGTGAATAATTGACGCGCCACCGTCAGGTTCGGCTTCTCCAGGAAAGCGGCCACCGCTCGGATCGCGTGCCCGTCAACCCAGTCCACTGTCCGGCCAGGCTGAATCCAGCCGTACCCGGTCTCTGGTCGATCCGGTCGAGCGCCCACAAGCACCAGCTTTTCTGGCTGCAGCTCTGCCGCCTGCACGGCCCGGCGTGCCGCCGCCAGAAACGCTTCTTGCGGAAACACGAAGTGATCGGAGGGCAGGATCACCACAGTGGCGTCGGGGTCTCTTTGGTAGATGTGTGCCAGAGGCAGAAATACGCCCGGCGCCGTGCCGCAATTGCGTGGCTGCAGAATCGTCTGCTTCCGATATTCTACATCCACATGTTCCCACAACTCGGGCGCATGGTGCGCCGCCGCAACAATCATCGTGCGTTCCGCGCCGGAGAGTAACGCCGCCCGTTCCAGCGTGTGTTGCAGCATGGAGCGCTGGCCAAGGAAGCGGCAATATTGCTTGGGCCGATGGGTCCCCAGCCAGCGTTCCGTCAACGGACGCAGCCGGTCGCCCTCGCCGCCCGCCAACACGATGGACCAGGTGCGTGTCGCTCTGGCAGGGAAGACAACAGTCGGACTGAGACTTCCGTTTGACATTGCTGCGCACGCTGCGTTCGTTACTGTGCTTTGTGCCGAGGTTGAGGTGATGGTTTTGTTCTGCATGTCGCATCCAAATTCACTGGTGTTGAAAGTGAGAGTGAGCCGCGAACTGGGAGCGCCGCCATGACGAACCGGCTTCGCAGACGACTCACCCTCACATCGTTGCTTTAGCTAGCTCCATGCCACCTGGATGGTTCAGCGTTGCTCGTCCCAGAATGAAGGGAATTCCTACGTGCCTCAGGATGTAACTCCGCAGTAAATGGCTTACCACAGACCATGGGTGGTTCGGCTCGTGCCTGTGTTTGATCGCCGCGACGGGTCGGCGCTTGGCGCGTGAAAACTCACGAAGCAGCGCTCTTTCGTTTAGATTCTGTCTTGCAGTTCACTTGTGGCGGGGACGAGTTTGGCAAACAAAAGAAAAGGCGCCGGTGGGTGACACCGGCGCCAAGCGGAAAACGCGGAATCCTAGAACTCCTTGAAGCTGGCTTCCAACGGAATCTCAGAGCGCCGACTGGCGGCGGCCAACCTTGCCGGCGACTGAAGCGCCAAGGCTTCCAGAGAAGGACGCAGTGGACCTTCGGGATGGTGTGCGTTCCCGCTAGAGGGGGATGCAACTTGCGTTCGGCCGGTTTTGCGCTCGGCAGCCGGGGAGCGGAGGGCGCAAGCCTGCGAAGTCAGTGGCCGGCCCAGGCGTTTTTTGTCGTCCACTAAACGCAGCAGCTCGTTTACGGCATCTTTCATGGCGTGAGCTTGGGCGTTGAGCTCTTCGGCGGCAGAAGCGCTCTCTTCGGCACTCGCGGCGTTGGCCTGTGTGACCTTGTCCATCTGGCCGACAGCAGTGTTGACTTGTGTGATGCCTTGGGCCTGTTCCTGCGACGCCGAGGCGATCTCCGCGACCAAGCGGGCTACCTTCTCCGCGTTGGCAATTGTCCGCTGGAGAGAATCGCTTACCCGGCTGGTTACTTGAACGCCGTGGCCGGCCTTATTCACCGATTCTTCGATCTTGGCTGCGGTGTCCTTGGCGGCTTGGGCGCATCGTTGTGCCAAACTGCGCACCTCGTCGGCCACAACGGCGAAGCCGGCGCCTGCCTCCCCTGCGCGGGCAGCCTCAACGGCGGCGTTGAGGGCGAGGATGTTGGTTTGGAAGGCAATTTCATCAATGGTCTTAATGATCTTTGCCGTTTCATCGGAAGACGCCTTGATTTGGGTGATGGCCTGGGACATCTCGTCTGCCGCGCGTGCCATGACCTCCACAGTTTCCTTGGCTTCTCCCATTAGAGCGTGGCATTGCCCGGCGTTCTCAGCGTTGCGCTGGGTCATGGACGACATCTCTTCAAGCGACGAACTGGTTTCCTCGATCGACGCAGCTTGTTCGCTCGCGCCTTCGGCCAGCGATTGACTGGTGGTCGAGACCTGCCCCGAGGCTGCGGCCACTTGCTCGGAGCCCGCTTCCAGCGTTTCGCTCACTGCGCCAAGAACTTTGTTGACCCCTCGCGTGATGACCAGGGCCACAAGAATCCCCACTACGGTGGCAAACAGCGAGGCCAGCACCACGATCCAGGAGGTGAGTCTTGTGTTCGACTCAATCTGATTGCTGACAAGCTCGCCAGCGCGATTGTTGAACGTGAGCAAAGCATCGCCCGCTTTGGTGTACTCCGTGTAGGCTGGTAGCATACTGCTGCCAAGCAAGGTCATGGCTTCGTCATTCTTGCCTGCTTGAACCAGCGCGAGATACTTCTCTCGAACGGCATAGTAGGAAGTGCGCTTCTCAGTCAGCTTGGCGAAGTTCTGTCGGTCTTCCTCGTCGGTGATGCTGGTTTCGTAGTTTTTGAGCGTCTCGGAGTTTTGAGCGGTCAACTCATTCAGCAATTTAATGTGTTGATCCCGCTCTTGAGGCGTTTGGGCAATGCCAGCGAGCGTGGTATGAATGAATCCCTCCGCCAACACAGAATTGGCGGTTCCTCCGTATATCAGGCCCGGGATGATGTCGCTCTTGATCAGATGGGCGTTTTTCCGAATGCCAGTGAGGCTGACAAAGGCGACACTGCCGACGACGACGGTCATGAGAATCAACAAGGCGTTGCTGGCGGCGATACGCTTTCCAATGGTCCAGTTTTTCATGTGAGTTGGTCTGTGAGTTTTGAGTTGATGTGATTTGAATTAGGATTTCGCTGGGGGGTTCACGCCGGGGAGAGCGATGCAGCTTCAACGGTCAACCTTGCGGGCTCGATTGGCTCGCTCAGGATCACGCGGTCAATGTCCAGGAGGGCCTTGACGTCGCCTTTGATCTTGGCCATGCCGAGCAGACAATCGGTGGAGACTTGAGCGCCAAAACTTGGGGTCTCCTCAACATCCGCTGCGCTGATCTGGGTGACTTCTTCGACTCCATCCACAATGAGCCCCATCACGGTCGTCGCGCTGGACGGGTTCTTGACCTGCACCACCACCCCTAGACGTTAGCCATTAACGGAGAACGCGAGGAAGGTGCGTTGGTGACGCACTCAACGGGGTGGAGCGAGGAAGTCTCCGGGTCGCCGAGCCTGCGGAGGCGCTTCCTGCCGGCCCTCCGGCAGGAGGCGAGGCCGTTTCGCCCGCGGGTGCGCGCGTCGCGCCGACACCGCTTCCCTCACCGTCGCGGTTGCTCGCGCGGTTCGCTCGCTCCGGCTGCGGCGTGGGGCGCTCAGCCCGATGCGGCCACCACGGAGGCGCCGTCACCCGTCCACCACCGCGCCTCCCACGCCTGCCACCAGCCCAGCCAGCTCACGGCCACTTCCACCCGCGCCACCAGCCGCCGCGCATGCCGCACCAGCACCGCCGGCAAGCGCACCAGTTGCCGCAGCAGTGTGGGCACGGTCCAGCTCTGGCAGGCGTCCGGCAGGCAAAGCAGTTGCACGGCTTTCATCAGGTTGTAGGCCAGCGCCCCCAACGCGTAAAACATCCGATTGGCGGTGAGGCTCTCACATGGCGGATGATGCAGGTCCAGACCGCGCAACACCTCTTTGAACATCTGTTCCTTGCCGCCTTTCAACCGATGCCGCGCCAACACCGCGCCCGCATCGCTCCGCCGGCCCTCGTGCGCCACGAACCCATACCGCCAGAACAGATCGTCGGCCTTCTTCCACCGCGCCACCGCCAGCGTAAAGGGGAAGTCGCTCGCCGCCGTCGTGTGCCGAATCCCGGCGTGGTGCTCGGTGACTTCGCTGCCATCGCGCCACCGCGTTTGCTCCGCTGGACTCCACGCGCTCGCCGGCAGGGCGGCGGCGGTGCGCTCCGGTACCGTGGTCCACTTGTTGTAGCTCACGCTCCAGTGGGTGAACCCCGCCGCGTCGATGTCCCGTAACTGCGCCGCGCTGCTGGACCCGCTGTCGGCCAGGAAATCGCTGGGCCGGTCTTTCCAAAACCGCCGGTAGGTTTTCAGCCAGGGCGACAACGCCGCGCTCACGTCCCCGGGCGAACCCAGTTCGCCGGCCAACAGGAACGGGCCGAACCAGAGGGTCTGCCAGGACAGGGCCAAGTCGCGGTTATAGTTGATCTTCGCCCCCTCGAAGGTCGGGCCGAACACTTCGATCTGCGTGTCGTCGAAGAACACCTCAGCCCGGCCCGCGTAGGTCCAGCGGGCCGCGTCGGCCCGCGCGATCGCCCACTCAATGAACTCGGCGATGAGTCCCCAGACCGCGGCGAGGGAGGCGTCGCTTTGCGCGCGCAGCCATTGGCCCAGTTGGCTCTGGTCGGCGAACTTGTGCACCCGGGCCAGTTGGCGAACCAAGGGCTCGTCGTTGAGTCGCTCGGCGTCGGCCAGACTCGCGCCGCCCGAGCAGAAGCAGTAGAGGATTTGCGCGACGATCAGTTCGGGACTGTAGCCGTGAGATGTGCGGGTGCGCGGATCCAGGCCCGGCAGGCGGCGGACCTTGTTCCAGAGATCAAACTGTTGGGCCAGGGCTTCGAGGGCGGGCAGCCCGCCCAGCGTCGACTGCTTCTGGGCGGGCACAAACTGGAAGCGCAGCTTCGGTGATCGTTTGCGATAGACTGGCATGGTTAAGGAACCATCCCGCCGCCGTTTCGTTCAATAATCCCTCCCAAAACCTTCACCCCCCGGTGCATCCCTCAAAGCAATGGCTAACGTCTGAAGCACCACGATACAGTTGTGTTTGCTCTTGACGGCAGGGCCGGTGAAGCCAAACCGCCGTCGCAGGTCCATCACCGGAATAATCTTTCCGCGCAAGTTTATGACACCGCGGATCCAATCAGGCATTTGTGGCACACTCGTAATGTTCGTCAACCGGATGATTTCGCGGACTTTCAAGACTGGGATGGCGTACGCCTCGTTCCCTAGAATGAATGTCAGGAACTTGCCTTCCAAGTCCTGCCCTCGGCCTGTGGTGGTAACGGGACCAATCGTCGTGTTCATTGGATGCTTCGGTTCGTTTGCCTGGTACTGAATTAGTTCTTTCTGCGATTGAACTGGCTGCTGATCAACCAATCGTCGGGTGCCGTATGACGGTGCTGCTGACTGTTCTGTGTTCAACACCCTTGGTGACCAAAGGAGACTGAATCGCATGTCTGCCCAGCTAATCGGTTGGAAAGAACAGCTCTGAAGAGGGAGGAATCCGACACGCAAGAGCGGGTATTCCCTACCCGATTGAAGATGGTTATGAGCCGCAGTTCAAGAGAGCAAACCACAAGGCTCATCGGTTCCGACTTCCGACAACTTGCGACGAACAGAGTTGCCGATCACAGGGGAGCAAGCCCGTTTCGGATGGCATAGCGGATCAGCTCCGCGGCGCTTTGACATCCGAGCTTGACCATGAGCCTGGACCGACATTTCTCCACAGCCTTGATGCCTATGTTGAGATGGTTGGCGATTACTTTGTTGGGCAGTCCTTCAGCAACAAACCGAACGATCTGCCTTTCACGGTCGGTAAGGGCAAACATCGCAGAAGGGGCATCACCACGGATCGCCGTGCTGGCTTGACCAATGACCGGCGAACCGAGGTCGAGTGAAAAATACAAGCGGCCCTCAAGCAACATCCAGACAGCACGAAGCAATTCCTCGGCTCCCGCATCTTTTGCCAGATAACCACACACTCCCGCACGCAGAGCCTGATCAACCAGCACCCGGTTGGTATCCGATGAGAAGCCAAGTATTCTGACACCGGCATCTTCATCGAGAATGCTCCGTGCCACGGCAACTCCTGATGCGTCGGGAAGGTGCATGTCCAACACGATGATATCAGGGCTCGTTTCGCGTACTAATCGTAGCGCGGCAAGACCGTCGGCGGCTTCACCCACGACCGAAAAGCTCGGTTCCTGCTCCAAGACGAGACGTACTCCCTTCCGCAACAATGGCTGATTATCCACTATTAGTATGCGCACGGGTGTCATGGCTGGAGAACGATTCGTGACCAGGCTGACAGGTGGAGTCATGGTCAGACACTCTGCGGCGAGGGGCTGACAGTGGAACTGCGCCTGACTTGGCTGACGGATGTTCATAACTGGCTGGGTTCACGTTGGAGTCCGGAGTCAGAGGGGCTGGCGGTGATCCTATCCAGGCATTCTCGCACCATTTTTGCCAATGCCGCTTCGCTGTAAGGCTTGTGCAGGTACGCAATTCCTTTCTCCCCGAACGTTTCGGGCATTGTGACTTGTTCGTCGTGCCCGCTGGAAATCACGCCTTTCAGTGAATGCTTTCCCTTCGTCAATTGTTCCACCAGTTCAAGTCCCGTCATTCCACCTGGCATCACCATGTCAGTGACCACTAGATGAATTTGCGATTGGTGTTTGTAGAACAACAAGAGAGCGTCCACTCCGCTCGCCGCCTCGAAGACTACGTATCCGAGTTTTCGAAGGCATAAGGCCGAAGCTTGGCGGACGGACGCATCATCCTCAACCAACAAGATCGTCTCGGTCCCTCCGCGAATGGTCGCCGGAGTCTCCGATGCGGCATCCGGCTCATGAGGGCCTGTCCACAATGGAACATACACCCGAAATGTGCTGCCAACGCCCACAGCGCTTTCTACTTCCATCCAGCCGTGATGCTGTTTGAGTATGCTACAGACGGTTGGCAACCCCAACCCCGACCCTTTGCCGGCTTCCTTCGTGCTAAAGAACGGCTCGAACACTTTCATGATCGTCGCATCGTCCATTCCACATCCCGTGTCCGTGATCGAGAGACAAACGAAAGTGCCAGTATGCCCCTTCGGGTGAAGGTGAAGAGACGACTCGATGATATTGATCTGCTGGAGACCGATGGTCAGCCTTCCCCCGGTGGGCATCGCATCACGGGCGTTGATGCACAAGTTGGTCACTACTTGTTCCATCATCCCTTCGTCGGCCTTAACCCACGCACTGCGGCTATCGTCCCGGAACTCCAGATCAATGTTCTCCCCGAGGAGGCGGCGCAGCATCTGCACGAGGTTGTCGATCAGTGGCCGAAATTCAAAGGGCTTCACGTCCAGCTTCTGACGACGGCTGAATACCAATAATTGCCGGGTTAAACGCGCGGCGCGAAGCGTCTCACTTTCCAGCTCCTTCAACTTGCCATGGAAATCCCGAGGCATGTTGGGATGGTCACGCAAGAGCGCTAGATTCATCAGAATCACGGTGAGCAAATTGTTAAAATCATGGGCGAGGCCAGCGGCCAACAAACCCACCGCGGCAGTTTTCTGTGCCTTCCGAAAGTCATCGTCCAAACGTTGCTGCTCGCTGATGTCACGAATCACTTCCATTGCCCCGAACTGCCTGCCTTCCCGATCGTGAAGCGGCATGGCAACAGTCCAGAGATATGCTCCCCACCCCTGATTCAGGAACGGGGCGAACGATGTGGCGTGAAGGTGGTTGCCAATCCGACTGGCATGCTCCCAAGTCATCGCAAGCTCGTCGAGTGGGGTCTCCAAACAATCAACGAGCATAGGCTGAGGTTTGCCGAAGAACGGGATTGCATAGTCACCCTCGCCTTTTCCGAGCATCTCACGCCGGCTGACGCCTGTAAGCTCCTCACAGGAGCGATTCCATACAATCACGCGGTTCGTTTCGTCCAAGATAAAGATGGCGTCAGGCAGTGATTCGAGTGTGTCTATCAATCGCTGATGGGCCGTCTTCAACGCCTGCTCCGCCCGCCGCTGTTTCCGACGCGTTTCTGCTTCGCGCAGTACACGAATCATGGCTAACCTCAATCGTGTCGCCTGATTTCTTTCTACATAGTCGTGGGCGCCGGCCATCATGGCCATCGAGGCCATTTCCTCATTCGTGCTGTAGGAAACGACTATGAATGGAATGTCACGCCTTTGCCTCTTGAGCAGCTTCAGCGTAAAGAAGTAGTTCAGTTGCGGCAAGACTGGCTTGGACAGGACCAAGTTCCAATCTTGGCTGTTCAGCAGGGCACTCACGGCCCCGGCGTTATCCGCCCGACGGTGCGTTACGGCAAACCCTCCGCTCGCCAACTCCTGGACAAGCTGGGCGGTTGAGGTCGGGCAATCATCGATAATAAGGACGTTAATGGAAGGCATGGTTAATGACCTGCAATGGTTCTGGTAGGTACTTTGCCCAAGGTGCGGCGTCAGCAAGCGCTGGCGGATGTGGTGATGCCACATCGCGCCTCGCGCTTGGAGCAAGTTGACTGACCTTTGTCATGTTCGTGACAGATATGTATCTTTCGAAGTTCTGTATGCAGGCAGCTTCTGTTTCGATCCCGCCCTCTGATTTCGCGGGCGGAGATTAGGAGGTAGGCACTTGGTTACAAAGAGGGGGAATCCGACATGAGAGGTGGGTATTCCCTACAGAATCGACGGGAGGTAATGACTTTGCGGTTGTCCCCGCGCTTGTGCCACGGCATGCGGTGATATAACACCGTGCCTCGCGTTTGGAACGTGTTGAGCTATTCGTTTCATGGTCGTGCATTCCTATCCCACGGGGTGGTCTATGCAGGCATCTGTTGACGCAGTCCTGCACTCCGATACCACGAGGGAAGCCTTGGCACCGAAGAATGTGGAGGAACCTTCAGGGGGAACCACAATCCTGCAAACCGCGTTCGCAGACGGTTCAACCACACAGGCCTTTCCTTAGCTGGCCTCGTGCCACTCGCGGGAGGGTGCGTCAAACAGCAGCAAACCGGCCTTTCTCGGCATTCTGACCGCCACAAGCGGCATCCCTCTGGAAAGGGCCATGCCATTGGTGGTCTGTGCCGTGCCAGTCTCTCTCGGACTTCTTCATGGATCTCCCTTCGCGCTGGCAGGGATGCGTTCCATCCGCGTCCTCATCGGATCGCAAGAAGTTTGGGACGTGGGTGGAACGCGTCCTGACCGGGTTCCAGGGCGCAAAGCGTCAACTTTCGATGGGGAGGAATCTCTCTTCAATTTGCGGCGGGGGCGATTCCCGTCGGCATGCTCGCCGTGAGGCCGACTCCGCGACACCTCTGCGCCGTTCGCCACGCCTCAGTTGCGTGCGGGCTGGCTCTCGATCTCCGCATCCAGAGACACGATGATCTTGCGCAGGGACGCTTTGGCGTCGCCATTCAACAACAAGGTCTTTGAGTCTCGATACAGCGGATTCGGCACGCCCGAATAGCCGGGGCGTTCATCCAAGTTGCACACCACCACGCGAGCCGCCTCGTCCGCATGCAAAATCGGCATGCCCGAGATCGGCGTATTCGGCACACTGGTTGCGGCGGGGTTGACGACATCGCACGCCCCGACCACCAATGCCACGTCGCATTCGCAAAACTGCGGATTGATCTCGTCCAATTCCTTCAACAGGTCATAGTCCACGTCTACCTCGGCCAACAACACGTTCATGTGTCCGGGCATCCGGCCGGCCACCGGATGAATCGCGTAGAGCACCGTAGCGCCACGCCGTTGAAGCCAGCCCGCCAACTCCACGACTTCGGCTTGCGCCTGCGCCACCGCCATCCCGTAACCGGGAACAATGATGACTTTGCGCGCGGAGCGGAACAGCGCCACCACTTCCGCGGATAGGTTCCGAGTGGCTTGGGCCTCCATTGTGAGCGGAGCGGTCGCCCGCGCCTCAGCCGCTGGCGGAGCGTTTTGCGACGCGGTGGACGCCGGCTGGAATCCTTGGAACACCCGCCACACTCGCCGATTCATCGCTCGGCACATCACGTGTGTCAGAATGGACCCGGAGGCGGCGACCACGGCCCCACAGGCCACGAGCAGATGGTTGCCCAAAACCACGCCACAGAAGGCGGCGGCAAAACCCGCCGTCGCGTTCAGGAAGGAAATCAACACCGGCATGTCCGCGCCCCCGATCCGAATGGCCGCCACCACGCCCAGCAGCACGCACACAATCACCAAGCCAACCATCGCCGCCACCCTCCCGATCCCATCCACCCAGCAGGCCAGCACGCCAAAACCTGCCCCCGCTGCCACGAGCGCCTGAAAAACGCGACCGTGCTTGGGGAGCAGAGTCGGGGTCGGTCGCAACCATCCGATCAGCTTGCCGCTCGCGATCAGGCTGGCGCTGAAAGTCGCCGAGCCGATGGAGAGTCCCAGGAGGCCGGACATCTGCCCCAACGCGGTGATTCCGATCTGTCCGCCGCGCCACAGTTCAACATACGCGATGAGCATCGCCGCCAATCCTCCGACACCATGCTGAAACGCCACCATCGCCGGCACCTGAAGCATGTTCACCCGGTAGGCCGCAACCAGACCAAGGCCACCGCCCGTTATCAGCGCGATGACGAGCCAGGTCCATGCGTTCGCGGGATTTCGCAACAGAACCAGGAGTATTGCCGCCGCCAAAGCCGCCGCCGCTGCCCCGTTGCCCAGACGGGCCGTCCGCGGCCAGCGGAACAGCGCCACCCCGGCCAGCAGCAGTACGACGATGCTTCCGTCCATCGCGACGCGCGTGAAAGTAGTCATGACGGCAGCCTATCTTTTCCGAAAGAAGCCCAAGATGCGGTCGGTGATGGCCAACCCGCCCAGCAGGTTGAAGGCTGCGGCCGACACGGCCACACCCCCGAGCACGACCTCCAGCGTGTCAGGCTCACCAGCGAACAGCAGTATTCCCCCGAGCAAGGTCACTGCGGAGATTGCGTTCGTCATGGACATCAGCGGCGTGTGCAACAATTGCGGCACGCGCCGGATCAGGAGATAGCCAATGAGCAACGCCCCCGCGAACACGCCCGCCATGAGCAGCAGTTCCATCATCACCATCCTCCTCGTGAATTACGGCAGCCCCATCGCCTTGCGCGTGCCGGCATGGACGATCTCGCCTCCCCGGGTGACCAGCGTCGCTTGCACAATCTCGTCCTCGAAGTCAATGGACCCCGGGCCGTGCTTGAACATGTTCTCGATGAAGTGCAGCAGGTTGTTGGCATACAACCACGAGGCGTGCTGGGCTACCGATCCAGGGATGTTTTGCACGCCCAGCACCATCACGTGATTGTGCTCCGTGAGAGCTCCCGGTTCGGTGACGGCGCAGTTCCCTCCCTGATCCACTGCCACATCCACGATGACCGACCCGGCGCGCATGCACCTCGCCATTTCGTGCGTGATCAACACCGGCGCTTGTTCCCCGGGCACCAACGCACTCAGCACGGCAATGTCACTCTCCTCCAGCAACGCTCCCAGATGCTCCCGCTCCTGGCGTAACCACTCTTCCGGCAGAGCGCGCGCATAACCGTCCGGACCCTTGGCCAATTCCGCCGGCACTTCGAACCCGGCGATCTTGGCCCCAAGGCTTCCCGCTTCCTCCCGTGCGTTGGGCCGGATGTCCACGGCGGTGACAATCCCACCCAACCGCTTCGCGGTCGCCACGGCCTGCAACCCCACAACTCCCGCTCCGACGACCAAAACGCGCGCTGGTTTCACAGTCCCGATGGCCGTTGTCAGCATGGGCACGAAGCGGGGCATCAGGTTGGCCGCCATTAACACCGCCTTGTAGCCGGTGATGGTGCTCATCGAGGTCAGGGCGTCCATTCTCTGCGCCCGCGACGTGCGCGGCACGCTATCCATCGTGAAGGCTGTGATGTGCCGCTCCGCCAGCGTGCGGACCATGGCATGGCTGCCGGGGGCCGCGGGATGAAGAAATGTGATCAGGGTGCAACCCGTCCGCAGCATCTCCGCTTCGTTGCATCCGGACCGTTCGTTCAAGATGGGCTGCTTCACCTTCAGCACGATCTCGCAACCTTCGTAGAGATTTTCCACGGCCTCGCAAACCTCGGCGCCGGCCTGTCGGTATCGCTCGTCGCCGGCCAGAATGCCAGCGCCAGCGTCCTTCTCGACCATTACGTTGAAACCCAAGCCAACCAGGCTTTCCACCGTTTCCGGCGTGGCGGCTACTCGCTTCTCGTTGGGCAGAATTTCCTTCGGGATTCCAATTCGCATGTTTCCTTCTTTGTTTGAGGTGGTGTTTAGTTCAGTTGCTTGAAGGGTGAATCAGCATCACGGGGCGCCGACTCTGCGCCAGGACGGCCTGTGCGATACTACCCAGAAGCCGCTTCGTCAATGCGGTTCGGCCCTGCGAGGCCATGCAGATGAAATCGGCCCTGAAGCGTTCCGCCGCTTGCGCGATGGCGGTGGCGGGCCAGCGGTGCGCCACGATCTCAAAGTGGGTCGCGATGCCCTGTTGAGCCGCCCCGTCGGGCACCAGCCGGCTGAGGCGGTCCGCCAACTCCCTCCGCGCGACATCCGAAAGCGGGCTGGTTGGCCTGACGACGTGAACCAACTTGACTTCGCCCCCGCGACGCAGGGCTGAGTAGGCGAACGGGATTGCGCGATTTCCGATTTTGGTGAGGTCCGTTGGGACCAAGACGCGTCGAGAGAGTTGCAGCCCGCCCGGACTTTGAGTGGGCGCGAGCGGCACGGGCACACAGGCCACGCTGACAGGTGCATGATACACCGCCTCCCGGGAGACGGAGCCGAGGTAGAAACGCTTGAGCCCGCGCAACTGCCGTGTGCCCACCGCGATCAGGTCCGCCCGCTCGGCTTTGGCCAAAGCCAGGAGTTCCAGCGGAACCTCGTTCCAAGCGGCTCGCGCCACCACCCGCGCCTTGGTCTTCCCCAGGTGCTGATGGCACTTCTCACGCAGCTCCCGCTCCAGAATCCGCTGCACGTCGGTCGCATTGGCGATTGTCGCGCCTCCATCTCCCGGGCCGAAACGGGCCGCTTCCTCCGGCGGCCACGAGATATGGGCCACCGTCACATGGCACGGGCGGATCTTATTCAGCCGGCCGACCCAGCGTAGCGCCTCATCACTGGCGGCGGAGAAGTCACAGCCCACCAGCACCCGCAAAGGGCGGTCATTTTGCAACCACGCCCGGAAGGGTTTCCCGTCGCGGACCACCAGGGTGGGCACGGTTGCGGCCTGCGCCGTCCGCTCCGCCACACTGCCGATCAGGAAGCGCAGAGGGGTCACACAGCCGAGGGAGGAGACAACGATCAGGTCGGCACCAGATTGACGGGCGAAGTCGGTCAGTGCCACATGGGCCGAACCGCCGAGCAGTTCCTCTTGCACAACCGCGCCGAGTTTTCTGAGGCGGGTCGCTTCCGCTGTCAACCGCGCTTGACTCCGATCCGCGCCAGCGCCCGCCGACCTCGGTCCCCCGGGCGCGCCGGCCGCAAGCTCTGGTTGCTCCCGCACATGAACCAAGGTGAGTTGTCCCTGGGTCTTCACCGCGCACAGCGCGGCGACCGTCGCGGCTTCTGCCGCGAATTGGGAAAAATCAGTTCCACAGACTACTTTCATGGTGTTCTCTGGCGTCATGGTCTCCTTGGGTGTTTTCTCATATTGCTGCGTCACAATCATCCCCGCAGAACCAGCACCGGGCGCTTGCTCTGGGCCATCACCGCCTGCGCGACCGAACCCAATAGAACCTTCGTTAACCCGGATCGGCCGCGCGACCCCATGCAGATAAGGTCGGCGCCGAACCGCTCCGCCGCTTCGCAGATGGCCATCGCTGGCTGCGTGTGCTCCGTCACCTCCGTCCGGCTCTTGATGCGCCGCGCCTCGGCTGCTTCCGGAACAAGAACTTGGAGCTGCGCCGCAGCGTGGCGGCCTCTTTCGGCCTGGCTCTCTTGACTGCTTCGCTCGGACGTTCGTCGGTTGGAGGGCGCCGTAACGTGGACGAGACGCACCTCGCCGCCGGTGCGCACCACCGAGTATGCGAGCGCAATGGCGCGATTCCCCCAGGTGGAGAAGTCGGTCGGAACAAGCACGCGTCGGAACTGCGGGATGCTGCGCGCGCCATCATCCTCGATGGCCGACATCGGCACGCACGCCACATTGGTCGAAGCATGCTGAAGCACGCCCCGGGACACGGAGCCCAGCCGATACAGGCCACGGCGTTGGTTGGTGCCCACGACGATCAAGTCGGCTCGTTGGGTGCCAGCCAATTCGATGAGTTGAGGATCGGGCCGGCCCAAAGTTGTGGCGAGACAGATCCGTACTTTCACCTTGCCGAGAATCTCCTCGCATCTCTCTCTGAGGTCCCGTTCCAGGAACTTCTGAACCTCCGACGGCCAGTAGTGTGCTGACGCGGGGTTGGGGAGGCCCAGACGGGCTGCGGCCTCCCAAGGCCAAGCCACGTAGGCAACGGTGAGGACGCACGGCCCAAGGTCGCGCAGTGACGCCGCCCAGCGAACGGCCGCATCTGAGCTGGCTGTAAAATCGTAGCCCACGACAACGTGAAGCGGTTGTTTGCCATGAGTCCAGGTTTCGAAGGGCTTCGGATCACGCACCACGAGAATCGGGATGGAGGACCCTTGGGCGGCGCGTTCGGCCACGCTGCCGACCCGCCAGCCTCTGGGTGCAACTCGCCCCAGTGATCCAACCACAATGAGATCTGCGCCGCTCTTTGAGGCCTCGCTTACCAGGCTTCCCGCAGGAGAGCCCTCCACGAACGCTTCCTCGATCTCGGCGCCTCGGTGGCGTAGCCGATTTGCTTCCAGCTTCAGCTTCTCCTTTCGTGAGGTCCGCAGGTAGTCCAACAGTTCTTTGGACGGCAGTTCGTAACGCGAGACATCCATGGCATGGACCAATGCCACTTTGCCCCGAGCTCGAGTGGCCAGGATGCCGGCGACGCGACCGGCTTCGACCGCATGTTCGGAAAAGTCTGTTCCACAAAGAATTTTCATCCGTTCCTCCTTCGAGTGGGACGTATTTAGAGGTTCTCGTTTTGTTGGCATAATTGTTCATTCATGGTTGAGTTCAGGCTGGTGTTCGGTCGCTGGCCAATTGGTCTCCGGCGGTACCACTAGCACAGGGCACCGCGAACACTCCACGACATCGCCGATCACACTCCCGAAGATCAGTCGGCTCAGAACGCTGCGTTGGGGACGGCCAAGGATGATCAAGCCGACGTTGCGCGTTTCGGCGAGTCGCAGTATTTCGTATGCTGGGGCGCCGTCGCGCACCAGACACCGGATGGGCACACGGCTCGTTTCGTGCCTCTCCGCGAGGGCTGCCAGACTCTGTCGCGCCCAGTCCTGCTCCTTGGCCCGGATGCTTCGCCTTGTGACCGCGTTGAGAAGTCCGCCAGCATACGTCCTGTCGATCACATGAAGGAGCATGATCGAAGCGCGGGCACGCGAGGCGATGCGGTTCGCATAGTCCGCTGATGCTTGGGAGGATTTGCCAAAATCTACGGGCACAAGGATTGAGGTCAGCCGGTACGAATAGGGTTGCTGACAGTGGGCCGGAATGTCCGCAGCGAGAGGCATTGTGCTCTCCCGCGGGGTTGCGTTCACGGGCCAAAAAGCGGGCCAAAACGTCGTCAACGGAGTCGTGGTCATAGGTATCCCCATTCGCAGTCCTTCGGCTTTCGGGTTCACGACCTAGACTGGCGAAACACCGGTAAAGCCTCCGGCATGGGTTGACTTGGGCGTGATTGCGATTTTGCCGGTGAGAGGCGGCACGCAGCGCGCCAGGACATCATCTAGTTCCGGCGTCGCGAGGGGCACCGTGTAGCGTTCTTGAAGCGTGTGGAGGAAGATTTCGTAGGACCGCGGCACGTAACGGGCGAAAGCTTCCACTGTGCATACGCGGTGCAGTCGCACCTCGGTTGGATGCGCCAGCAACTCCTGGATAATGCGCAGGAGTTCGCCGTATTCGATGGGTTTTTCCAGGAGGACGTCGGCACCGAGTTCGGCGGCGCGAGCCTCCTGCCCGCCATCGTCCGTCATCACTATTGCGGGGACGAGCGGCTTCACCCGCACCAGGCGTGCAACGGCATCCCAACCGCTGCGTTTCCCCAGGTTCATGTCGAGCACGAGCAGGCCAATATCGTTTGACTCAAACAACTCAATGGCTGTGCTCTCGCGATCCGCCTGCAGCGTCGTGAATCCTCTGTTCTGCAGGAAACCCGCCAGTGTCTGGCGCGCAAACGCGTCTGCATCCGCCAGCAGGAGTGTTGTCGTTTTCATGGCTGAGGGGTTGGAGGTTCTTCGGTTTATCGGTTCTTGCCCCGCACCCTTTCGTGCAATGGCGGGGCGTTTGTTCTCTGCGTCGCCACTTGTCATGGCGCGCACCATTTGCTTGTCGCCCAAGCGCTCTCGTTCGCTTACAGTTCAGGCCTGATTACTGCTTAAGCTGACTGCGTGCCAATTGACACGCGACGCAGCAAACAGAGGTTTTTATGACTTTTTCTGCGGTTCATGCCAGAGAGCGCTTCCGGCGGCTGGTTCGGGTTGGACCACGTCCGGTAAGCGGCGTGCCACGCCCATGAAGACAGCCCCCAAATTCCGTTTCGCCGAGTTTGTAATCGCCGCGCTCGTTGTGCTCGCCGTCATGGTGTGGATCGAACGCACCGCATGGCGGCAGATTGACCGCCTTCGCCTCCAATTGGACGATTCGGCACTCAAACTGGGCAGCCTCGTCGGCGAACTCAAATCGGACATCCTCCAACATCGGTTGACTGAAATCGGCGGGTGGCAACCGCCCCCAGCATCCTCGGATGACCGTCTCCAAACGAATGCGGCGCGGTTGCAGATGGAGTTGAGTCGAACCGCCGCGGCGTTCACCACGGCACAGCAGGCTCTCGCGACCCGGCTGGTCAGTGCAATGACCAGCTACCTGGAGGAAATGAGGTCACCGCCGGCCTCTCGGGCCGCCGCGTTCGATCGTGTTCTCGCGCTCTGCGAGGAATTCAACCAGGAGCTGAAGCTGGAAACTCGGCGACAGTCGTCCGCCCGCAATCTGGCCCTCCAGTCACTGCAGCGCGTCTGGTTTCTTTCGCTGATGCTGGTGGCCGCCGCCGGCGCAATGGTGGTGGCCGTCTTTTACCGGCGGCTTCTCGTCTCCTTGCGCGCACAACTCAGTGAAAGCCGCACGCACCTTGAACGCCATGAGAAGCTCGCTTCGTTGGGCGTCTTTGCGGCGGGGATTGCCCACGAGATTCGGAATCCGCTGACGGCCATCAAGGTTCGGCTGTTCAGCCTCAAACGCAGTGCGCCTTCCATCTCGTCCGTCCAGGATGACGTCCAGGTCATCAGCGATGAAATCAACCGGCTCGAGCGCATTGTCAGCGATTTTCTCCAGTTTGCCCGCCCCCCTGAACTGGAGTGCCGCCCGGTCAACGTGACGACTCTGGTGAACGAGGTGGGGAATCTCCTGGAGCCGCAATTGGCCAGAAGGTCCGTACAACTGGTCCGGTCGCCGACGCAAGAGGCTTGGGCACAAGCCGACTCGCAGAAGCTCAAACAAGTCCTGATCAACCTCATCCAGAACGCCGGCCAGAGCATCGAAGGCGAAGGCACCGTCTCGCTGCGCGTGCAGTTGCGTTCGCAGGAACTCTTGGGCCGTTTGACCAACGCCGTCGCCATTGAGGTGGCCGATACCGGCCAAGGCATGCCCCCGGAAGTGGTCAAGCGCCTGTTCGACCCTTTCTTTACCACCAAGGAAGACGGGACCGGTCTGGGCCTGCCCATCGCCGCTCGCATTGTCGAACTGCACGGCGGCGTAATCGAATACGAAACCCAACCTCAGCGCGGCACGACCTTTCGCATCGTCCTGCCGCGCACCTTGAACTATGAAGAACCGTCCCCGAATTCTGCTCATTGAAGACGACCGTGCCATTACCAGCGGCATGGAAAAGGTGATGGATGCCGAAGGCTACGACGTCACCGTGCTGGCGCGCGGGGACGAGGGCCTCGATTGCGCCCTGGCCGAGCGCTTTGATTTGGTGATCAGCGACCTCAGGCTTCCTGGCACCGACGGCCTAACACTCGTGCGCCAACTCCATCAGGCCAAGCCGAAACTGCCGATCATCCTCATGACCGCCCACGGCACGACCGACACCGCCATCGAAGCCACGCGCTGGGGCGCGTTCGATTACGTGCCCAAGCCGTTCGAAATGGACGAGATGCTCGATCTTACTGCTCGGGCCATCGAGTGCAGCCGGCTGATGTCCGATCCGGTGGACATGGGCCCGGCCGAGTCCAGCCGCACCGCCCTGGTGGGCCGGAGCCGGGCCATGCAGGCCATCTACAAGGAGATCGGGCGTGTGGCGGCCACCAAGGTGACCGTGCTGATTCGCGGCGAAACCGGCACCGGCAAGGAACTGGTGGCCCGAGCCATCTACCAGCATAGCGACCGCGCCACCGCGCCCTTCCTGGCCGTCAACTGTTCAGCCATCCCGGAGAACTTGCTGGAAAGCGAGTTGTTCGGGCACGAACGCGGCGCCTTCACCGGCGCCGACCGGCGCCACATCGGCCGGTTCGAACAGGCCAACGGCGGGACGCTATTCCTCGACGAAATCGGAGACATGAACGCGAACCTGCAAACCAAACTGCTCCGCGTGTTGCAGGAGCAGACCATCCAACGCGTTGGCGGACGAGAATCCGTTCCCGTCGACGTGCGGGTGATCGCCGCCACGCATCGGGATTTGGAGACCGCCATCCAGGAGAAGGAATTCCGCGAGGATTTATATTATCGGTTGAGCGCGGTGACCATCCATCTGCCCGCGCTCGGTCAGCGCGCCGAGGACATTCCGGAGATGGTGCGGCATTTCTTGCGGAAACATGGTCCGGAGGTGGGTGTGGACAGTCCCTCCATCCAGCCCGAAGCGGTGGAATACCTTCAACAACAGTCCTGGCCGGGCAATGTGCGCGAACTGGAGAACGTGACGCGTCAAGCCCTCTTGCTGGCTCGCAGCTACACGATCAGCGTGGACCATGTCAAAGAAGTGCTGAGGAAGAGCCGCAAGCCGCTGACCTCCAGTGAGCAGAACCACGCAGCGTACGTGTCGGACCTACTGACGAGGGCGGAACGCGGCGAAGTGCAAGACGCGTTGGCGCAAATGATGACTGATCTGGAGCCGGAGCTCTACACCCAAGCCATTCGCCGCGCCCAAGGCAATCAGGCCAAGGCTGCCCGATGGCTTGGGATCAGCCGGCTTCGCATGCGCGAGAAACTTCGGCAACTCGGCCTGCATCCACTCCAGGGTCAGGAGCAGGACGCCGCACGCGACCTGTCAGACTCCAATGAGCCCCAGCCCGGCTCCAATGTGTAGAAGCCTTGCTTCATGTCCGCGCGTCTGGGGCAAGGACAGACACGGGCATCAGAATGAGTATTGGCAGTGTTCATGTTGCCGAGGATTTGCACGCTTCGACTGGCGTTCCCCCGGACTATGCAGTCAAGATCTTGGCCATCGCGCAACCCTTGGGCACGCCAATGCTGCTGAACGGTTGATCCAAGTGGTCTTCCGGGAACCAAGCAGCCGCGAAGCGGTTCCTGCTATTCAACTTCAACACTCAGTCCGACATGTTCCAACATGGTAGCTTCCACAAAA
>CAZWJC010000003.1:0-84693 GCA_964634255.1 uncultured Verrucomicrobiota bacterium
CGCTCTATCCGTGGCTGGACGTGTTTGATAACGTCATGTTCGGCCTCAAGCTCAAACCACGTCTCACCCACAAAGAGCGGGAGGAAGTCGCGCAGTTCTACCTCAAACTGGTCGGCTTGGAAAAGTTCAGCCGGGCGAACATCCACGAGTTGAGCGGCGGCATGCGGCAGCGCGTGGCGCTGGCCCGAGCCCTCGCGCCCAATCCGCACGTGCTGCTGATGGATGAGCCTTTCGCCGCCCTCGACGCGATGACCCGCGAGCAGCTTTACCGCGATTTGCAGGATATCTGGTCTCGCCGGCGGAAGACGGTCGTGTTCGTCACCCACAACGTGCGCGAAGCCGCCTGCCTGGGCGATCGCGTCGTGCTGTTATCGCCCAGCCCCGGGCGCATCCGCGAACAGTTTGAAGTGCGGCTGCCGCGCCCCCGCGACATCAATAACGTGGACCTAACCCGCCAAGCGTGCGAGATCACCCGGGCGCTCAAGCCGCACCTGAAACCTGAACAGACGGCTGAAGCCGAATGAAACGCGGAATCATTGCCACTTTGTTCTTCCTGGCGCTCTTGGTGATCTGGGAAGTGCTGGTCCGCGCCGAATTCTGGTCGCGCGTTCTGGTTCCCTCACCGCTCGAAGTGGGGCGTTACCTCGTCGGCGCGCTGCGGGACGAAACGCTGCTGCACGCCTCGGGTGTCACCCTCAAGCGGCTCATCCTGGGTTACGCGGTCGGGCTCGCGTTGGGCCTGCCGTTGGGCTTGCTCAACGCGCGCTTCAAGTTTTTGCAGGACACTGTCGGGCTCATGGCTCTGGGGTTACAGACGCTGCCGAGCGTTTGTTGGGCGCCATTGGCGCTCCTGTGGTTCGGGCAGACCGAGTCCGCCATGTTGTTCATCGTTGTCATGGGCTCGCTGTGGTCCATCGTGCTGGCGACGGACAACGGCGTGCGTAACGTACCGCCGATCTATGCCCGTGCGGCCCGGACAATGGGCTCGCATGGCATGCACACTTGGCTGAGGGTCATCCTGCCGGCCTCGTTGCCCTTTATCGTGAGCGGTATGAAACAAGGCTGGGCCTTTGCCTGGCGCTCGCTCATGGCCGCGGAAATCTACATCACCATCCTAACGGGGTTCGGGTTGGGACACCTGCTGCATTACGGGCGCGAACTGCATGCGATGGATGCCGTGATCGGTATCATGCTGGTCATCGTCGCTGTCGGATTGGTGACCGACAAAATCGTATTTGCACCGCTCGAACGGTTCATGCATCGGCGCTGGGGCACGGCGAAGTGAGTTGATTACCTCCCCAAGGGCGTGGCTTTGCAGAGTGCTCCTGCAAGAGGATAGAGCCAAACCCCAACGGCGGGGTGGGTCATGTTGTTTCCTGTCTGTGACTCCACTAGCCAGAACCTCGTTGTCCCCTCCAACTCACGACATGCACCATCAACGCGATGTTCGTAAGGCCGTGGCGCAACTGCAGGTTCGCCATACGCGAGTCTTGACGGCATGGCTAACGTAACGGGATCATCTCCGGCATATGCATGGCTGCCTACAGCGGCATGTCTGCGCCGTATTGCTGGGCCTTTCCACGTGTCTGGGACACGCTGGGACCAACTGGTTCGCGGACGCCGTGTGGTATCAGATATTTCCGGAGCGCTTCCGCAATGGCGACCCGGCAAACGACCCCACATCAGCCAGCCTCGAAGGCACGTGGCCATACGTCGTGCCGAAGGACTGGCGCATCGTTCCATGGACCGCTGACTGGTATGCCCTCCAGCCGTGGGAACAGTCCAACGGACGCGGCTTTTACTACAACACCCAACTCCGGCGTTACGGCGGCGACCTTCAGGGCATCATCAACAAGCTCGACTACTTACAGTCACTGGGCGTCAACGCACTATACCTCAACCCCATCTTCGAGTCCCCTTCGCTCCACAAGTACGGCGCGACGATGTATCACCACGTGGACCGGCATTTCGGCCCGGACCCGAAGGGTGACCTGGAGTTGTTCGCCCGCGAAGATGCAGCGGCCACCACGACGTGGCAGTGGTCCGCGGCGGACCGATTGTTCTTGAAGCTCATTGCCGAGGCGCACCGGCGGAACATGCGCGTGGTGCTCGACGGCGTGTTCAACCACGTCGGCATTCGCTTCTGGGCTCTGCAACGAGCCAAACGCGAAGGGCCGTCCAGTCGGTTCGCCAAGTGGTTTCACATTCGGCGCTGGGATGATCCGGCCACGACGGAGGACGAGTTCGATTACCAGGGCTGGGTGGGCGTGAAGGATTTGCCGGAGTTCGCGAAGGATGAGCACGGGCCGTGTCCAGAAGTGAAGGAGCACTTGCACGCAGTCGTCCGGCGCTGGATGGACCCGAACGGTGACGGCGACCCAACGGATGGAATTGACGGCTGGCGGCTGGATGTGGCGGCGGAACTGCCGCTGCCGTTCTGGGAAGAATTCCGCGGCTGGGTGAAGACGATCAACCCGCAGGCTTACATCACGGGCGAAATCTGGTGGGACGATTTCAACCAATGCACTTTTCGCAATGCGCGGCCGTGGCTGGATTGGGCGTTCGACGGTGTGATGAATTATCGCTTCGGCGACGCGGTTTACCAGTTCTTCAACCAGCCGCAACCGATACCGGCCACGCAGTTCACGAACCTGATCTCAGCCATCCACTCCGACTACGGTTATGCCCGCTGCCTGAACCTCCAAAATCTTTACGGCTCGCACGACACGTCGCGCCTCGGCTCGGCCGTGGTGAACCCGCAGTGCCGCCAAGATCACAACGCGAGCGCGGAGCACAACCGCGATTACCAGGTCCGCGCACCGAACGCCGCCGAGAAGCAGCGCTGGCGGCAGATGGTCGCCTTTCAGTTCCTTATGCCGGGCGCGCCGTACATCTACTACGGCGACGAAGCCGGCATGTGGGGCGCGGACGATCCCGATTGCCGCAAGCCGATGGTGTGGGCCGATCTGAATTACGAGACTGAGCGCGCGGACCCGTTCAGGCGTCCCCGTCCCGCAAATGCCGTGTCGCCGGACCGCGAGCTGCTGAAGTTCTACCGGGCTTGCGTGAAACTGCGCCACGAGCACGCGGCCTTGCGCCGCGGTACCTTCGATTGGATTCGCGCCGACGACACCGCGCGGGTGGTGACGTTCTGCCGTTCCACCGCAGCCGAACAAATCGTTGCGGCGTTCAACGTCAGCGATTCGGAGGTTAAACTCACCGCGGAGCAATTGAATCTGCGTTCGCTAACCGGCTGGCGTGATGCTGTTGCACACAAACGACTGGCGCATGGCGGACTGACGATTCCGCCGCGCAGCTATCGGGTGCTGGAACGACGTTGAGCAACGCCGGCTGGCGCGCGCGACGCGTCTCCCTATAATCCCGCCATGCAGTTCAAACGTCTGTCCCTTGTCGTCTTGATTGTCTTGCTGGTTCTGTCCCGGGGCGTCTTGTGCCTGGCACAGATCGTCATCACCCCCGACCACACCAACGGCATTTACCGCGTTGGAGAAACGGTACAGTGGAATGTGCGATGGACAGGCACAAACGGCGCGCCGCCGGTGCATTACACATTCAAGCGCGGCGGCTGGACCGAGGTCGGGCAAGGCGAACTCACGTTCCTCAACGGCGCGGCATGGCTTGAGACTCACTTCAGCGCCCCCGAGACGATGCTTGTCGAGGCGAAATGGCAAACCGCCGACGGCAAGGAGGGCCGGGCGCTGGGCGGCGCGGTGGCGGCGCCGGAGCAGATTGCGCTTTCCGCAACGCGACCCAAGGACTTCAACAAGTTTTGGAAGGCCAAGCTCAAGGAACTGGTGCGCGTACCCGCGAACCCCAAACTCGAAAGTGCGCAAAGCGGCAAAGCCAACGTGGCGTACTGGAAAATCACGATGGACAACATTCGTGGATCGCGCATTTACGGCCAGCTTGCGCAACCGGCCCAAGGGCAGAAATTCCCCGCGCTGTTGATCGTGCAATGGGCCGGAGTGTACGGCCTGCAACGGAACTGGGTGACCGACCGCGCTGCCGAAGGGTGGCTGGTATTGAACATCGAGCCACACGAGCTCCCGATTGACCGAGACGCTGAGTTCTACAAAACGCAATTCGCCGGACCACTGAAGGATTACTGGACGCACGGCAACGACGACCGCGAGACAAGTTATTTCCTAAGGATGTATCTCTCCTGTTACCGGGGAGCGGAATACCTGGCACATCGGGCCGATTGGGACGGCAAGACGCTGGTGGTCATGGGCAGCAGCCAAGGCGGTTTGCAGGCGTTGATGACGGCGGGACTGCACCCGAAGATCACCGCTGCGCTGGCCAACGTGCCGGCGGGTTGCGACATGCTGGGGCCGGATATGGGCCGCACACCCGGTTGGCCGCAGTGGTATACCCGCGTCGAGGGCAAGGATGCCACGAAGGTTCGCGAGGCAAGTCGCTACTTCGACGTGGCAAACTTCGCGCCCCGTATCAAGTGCCCCGTGCTGGTCAGCGCCGGCTTGCTTGACGAAACCTGTCCACCTGCTGGCATTTTCGCGGCGTTGAATCAGATCTCCGCGCCCAAGGAAGTGCTTATCCTGCCCAAGTCCAACCACCAAGGCGACGGCAACACGCAGGCGGCCTACAACTATCGCTGCTACAGCGTCTGGCTGCCGGCTCTGTGCCAGGGCAAACCTGCGCCGGTGCAGAACTGAGCGAGTCCCCGCTCATCACCAGCGACCACAGCAGAGGCTTTACCTCGCCGCGGCGGGGAATACACTCGTCGGCATGAATCGGAATGACGAATCCTCTCGAGCTCAGAAGTCTCCCCATGCCACCTCCACCGCTGCGCCTAGCGTCTCACGCCGCTCCTTTCTACAGGCGGCCAGCTTAGGCGCGGTCGCGCTGAGCCTGCCCTCCGGGACACGCGCGGCTGAGAAGCCAATTCAGGGATTTGAAACCGCGCCTGAGAATCCCGATGTCTCCAAAGGCTGGACGCCCGTTTCCGACCGCAAGGTTCGCGTGGGCATCGTGGGCTACGGCGTATGTAAGTTCGGCGCGGCGTTTGGATTCCAAAACCATCCGAACGTCGAAGTCGTGGCCGTGAGTGACCTGATTCCAGAACGTTGCGCGGGTCTGGCCAAGGAATGCCGCTGCGAGAAGACCTATCCTTCGCTGGCAGAGTTGGTCAAAGATGACAAGATCGAAGCGGTATTCGTGGCCACCGATGCGCCGAACCACGCGAAGCATTGCATCGAAGTCCTCAAGCACGGAAAGCACGTCGCCTCGGCCGTGCCAGCAGCATTTGCCTCGGTCGATGAAGCAGACAAGCTCTTCGCCACGGTCAAGTCAAGCGGCCTCAAGTACATGATGTTCGAGACGTCTTGCTTCCACGAGGACCTCTACGCGATGCGGCAGATCTTCAACGCGGGCGGATTCGGCAAGCTGGTTTACGCTGAAGGCGAGTACTACCATTACATGGAAGAGCCGATTGACTCTTACAAAGGTTGGCGAATTGGACTGCCACCGCAGTGGTATCCCACACACTCGAACGCCTACTACGTCGGCGTCACCGGTGGGAGCTTCACGGAGGTCTCGTGCATGGGTATCCCCAGCGCGGTGAAGCATCTCCAACCGTCCAACAATCCCTATAAGAATCCGTTCGGGACGGAGATCGCACTGTTTCGCACAAGCGAAGGCGGCATGGCGCGAATGGCGGTAAGCTGGGACACCCCAGGGTACAGCGGTGAAATGGGCCGCGTCCGAGGCGAGAAGGGTTCGTTCTACGGGAAGTTCGAAGGCGTGAAGCAGGCGCTGCCGAACATCCAACGTCCGCCCTTGCCCCCGGGAGTCGCCTCAGGCGGCCACGGGGGTTCGCATGGCCACCTCACGAACGAGTTCGTCACGGCGATACTCTTGGACCGTAAACCTTTGGTGGACATCGCAACGGCCTTGAACATGACGGTAGCCGGCATGGTGGCTCATCGATCGGCGCTCAAGGGCGGCGAGTTGTTCAAGATTCCGCAGTACAGGATCTGAGACTCGAACGAAGTGCGGCTTCCGGTGTCGGTAACAATCTCTGACTTTCCAACAATCCATAGCTTTGAACAGAATCGCGGAGGTCGCGCGGCTCAGCTCTGGAGCAGTCTGGCTGAAGTTCGGTTATTCCGCGTCCCCAAGGCTGCGAGATTGGTGGAAAACGCCGTTGACTTCTTGGCGGCGGGTCTGCTATAAATCGCTCCAGTTAAGTTGGAAACCGATTAGTCTCAGATTGATTTTATGAAGCAGATTCTTGTCGCCGGTTTCGCTGCAACGGCTCTGATGCAGAGCCAAGCCCTCGCTCAAACACTCACGTTGGAGAATTTTGAGAGCTATGTTGCGCCTCTGACCAACACAGTGATGTTTCGCCAGCCGTCCTTCTCAGGCAGCACGAGCGCTAAATTGGATGCCTCGCCAAATGCCGCGGTGGTGCGCACCGTCGGCGGTTTTCCATTCGGCGATCCCAACAACGTTCTCCACGTCTCGTTCAGCTTCAAGGACTCCGGTGCGGAACCGCTGTGGCTGCGGTTGACGTCGAACAACGCAACCACGATGCCCAATCCCACCATCGGGCTCTGGCAGGATTGGGGTCTGAAGTTTGACGTTTACTCTGACACGCCGCTCTATATCGCAGCGCTGGTACGCGAAACGGAGGCAAACGCGGCCTTGGGCGGAAACGGCGGTGCGAGTGGCGGCATTGAGTTTGTTGGCGGAAATCCGAGCGTTGCGACTGGAACACGGGGTAAAGAAGTCGCGGCCAATGCATGGACGACTGTGTACTTCGACTTTGACAATGAATCGGTGTTCTCCTTTGCCGGTGCAACGGCCAACGGGATTCTCGAGGCTGGCGCGGATGGAAAAGGCGTCTTGGAAGCGCTTGGGATCGCCACCGATCCCGCCAACACGGGCACAATTAACATTTGGCTGGACAACTTTGTGTTGGTTCCTGAGCCGTCATCCGTGGCTTTGATGGTTCTCGGCGGTTTCACGATGGCGCTCTTCCGCCGCGCCCGCAGATCCTAGGTTGTCAGTTTTCGTCTCACACAACAGGCCGCCGCGATGGCGGCCTTTTTCGTTTCTCCCGGGCTCAGGGGTGAAGGACGACCTCCCCTGCCCGATTAAGAGTTGGGACAATTGGGTGCCGGTCGCGCCGGATACAGTCTTCCACATCGTCCGCGAGATCCACATTCGCCAGCAGACGGCACGCATTCTGAGCCTCCCTGATCGCGGCAGGAACATCCGTCTGAGCGCTTTGGTACGCCCGTCTCGCAATTTGAGCTGAGTCGAGTAAATGTATTCCAGCCTTCCGAGCGAGGAAGCATTCACACCAGTCTCCGGCTGCCAACGCGTCCTCCAAGGCGGCACCTTCACCGGTCCCGGCGCAGACCAGAAGTGTCGCCCTAGGCTTGCAGTGCTGAACCGCTTCGACGGTGGCCGAAAGGTTCAGGAAGCTCCCAACGAGCACCGACTGAGCGCCGGCGCAGGCGCGTAACGCCCGCGTCCCGTTCGTCGTTGTCGAGACAATCGTCCTGCCTCGCACCCGTTTTAGTGAGAATTCTCGCGGTGAATTGCCGAGGTCAAAATCCACGCCTCCGGTCATCGTCGCAGTGATTCGCAGGCCGTTGCGCTCGCCTGCCAAGAGAACCTCGGGACGTTGACGCCGGATTTCCAAGGCCTCGGAGATCTCCTCAACCGGGATGATGGCTTCCGCGCCGTTGGCCAGCGCCGTGACGAAGGTGCTCGTCGCGCGCAACACGTCGAAGACAACGCAGACGGAGTCGGAGAGATCGCGGTCGCGAAGCGCGCGAAACTCCGCGGGCGTGAACAAGACTTCAATGCTGCACGGCATGACAAACGATAGCCGGCAGCCTCCTCATCGGGAAAGCTTTTGGTGGCGCTGCGTGCGCATGTAATGGAAGAGGTATTGCTGCGCGTAGCCGGCACATGGGCCGAAGTGAGTGGCGGCAAATTCTTGAAGCCTCGGTAGAGTGACCGGACGGCAGCCAAAGTAGAGTTCGCGGAGCGCGCGCTGCACCCAGACGTCCACCGGGAATGCTTGTTGAGAACCGCAACTGAACAGCAGCACGCAGTCGGCAATTTTTGGTCCCACGCCGTGCAGTTGCAGCAAACGCTCGCGGGCTTCCGGCAAGGAGAGTGTCGGCAACGCCTCCAAGTCCAAGCGGCCCTCGACCACGGCGCGGGCAGCGGCCAGCAAATGCGGCGCCCGGAAGCCCATCTTGCAGGCGCGTAAGTCAGATTCGTCTAGCGAAGCGAGACGTTCCGGCGTTGGAAATCCGAATGCGGTCGCCCGATCAACCGGCGTAGGCACACGTTCACCATATCGCTGGCAAAGGACTTCGATGATGGTCTGAATCTGCGCTATCTGCTTGGTGGCCGAGAGGAGAAACGAGGCCAGACACTCCCACGGATCTTGGCGGAGCAGCCGCAGGCCGTGACACGCGGCTACGGCCGCTCGCATCGGCTCTTCAGCCGGGAAGGTCCGAAGCACGGCGGCCAAGTCTGCATGGATCTGTAGATAGTCCTCCAGCCACCGCCAGGAAGTCTGGCGCGCGGTCGTTTCTGCACGAAGGATTTGCTGGTCGGACGTGAGCCGCACCCAGCGGCTCCCGACCACGCCGGCCCAACCGTTCTCGCTCCGACGCCACCGAAAGGCCTGGCCGCAATCCAGCGTCAGATCGAGATCGTAATCGGCGATCAACCAGTCCGCGACGCGCGCCGCGGAGTTCGGTTTACGGGAAAGGCGGGACACCGCCACGAGGATCGCTAGTAAACCACGAGCGATTTGACCGGGTCGTCTCCGAGCTTCGCCCGCCCCGCCAGGAAGCTGAGCTCAATCAGGAAGGCAACCTGCAGAATCTTGCCCCCGAGCTTTCTCACCAACTCGACTGATGCCGCAGCCGTGCCGCCGGTGGCCAGAAGGTCGTCAATGAGCAGCACCCGCGCTCCTGACTTGATGGCATCCACATGGATCGCGATCGTGTTCGAGCCGTACTCCAAGGCGTAGTCCTGCTCATGCGTACGATAGGGCAGCTTCCCCTTCTTCCGCACGGGCACGAAGCCGGCATTCAACTTGAGCGCGGCCCCGGCAGCAAAGATAAATCCACGCGCGTCTATCCCGACCACGATGTCCACGTCCCCCGGCTTCAAACCCGCCGTGAGCAGATCAATGCTTCCCGCAAAGAGCCGTGGATCCGCCAGCATGGGCGTGATGTCCTTGAACTGAATGCCCGGCTTGGGAAAGTCGGGAACGTTGCGAATGGCCAGTTCGATGTCCTTGGCCGTAACGGGCGGTGGATTCATGCAGGCGGATCAGTCTTTGGAAGTTTCGAGTTTCTGAATCATCTTGCGCAGTTTGCGCAGGGCGATGTTCTGGATCTGACGCACGCGTTCGCGTGTAACGCCGAACTTCTCCCCTACTTCTTCCAGAGTCTTTTCGGTACCGCCGTCCAACCCGAAGCGATAGGTGAGAATGGTGGCTTCGCGATTGTCCAGCTTCTTGACCATGTCCTGCAGCATCGAGGTGACAGTCTTGCCTTCAAGTTGCTCGTAGGGTGTGTAGGCCGCCTCGTCCGGCACGATCTCAGAAAAGTTGTTCGTGTCATCGTCCCCAATGGGAGCATCCAATGACGCGGGGCGCACAGAGGCCATACGCATCTGAGCGATACGGCCAGGCGTGGTGTGCAACTCCTCGGCGAGTTCCTCGTCGGTCGGTTCGCGACCAAATTCCTCCTGCAGCTTCATCGCGATGCGCCGCATGCGCGAAATTTTGTCCACCAAGTGAACCGGCAGGCGAATGGTTTTGGACTGGTTGGCCAGCGCGCGCTTGATGGATTGCTTGATCCACCACGAACCGTAAGTTGAGAGCTTCCCGCCTTTCTTTGGGTCGAAGCGCTCGACCGCTTTCATCAACCCGATGTTGCCTTCACTGATCAGATCCAGCAGCGGCAAACCGATGCCCTCGTAATCCCGGGCGATCTTGACCACCAGCCGCAGGTTGGCCTTGATCATGTGCTCGCGGGCCTTCTTGTCGCCCTTCTTGATCCGCGCGGCCAGTTCGATTTCCTCCTGCGGTGTCAGCAGCTTGACCTGCCCGATCTCGCGCAGGTAGAGCTTGATGGCCGTATCTCCGTCGTAGCTCGAACGGTCGCGCTCGGCCGTTGGCGCGGGTTCGGGTTCAGTCACCGTGGCGGTTGCTCCTGCGGCCGTTGGCGAGCTCGCAACCGGCGTCGATTGGAGCGGCGGCTTGCGCCACCGGATGAAGGGTAACGACCGTCCCGTGGGTTTGCGGGCGGCCGTCAGTGCGGCTGGCTTGTGCGGTCTAGGTTTCGCAGCCATAGGCTGGTGGCAGGATTGAAGTTCGCCCGCAGCCGTGCAAGCAAATTTGCCGCAACGTCATGCGTGCGGCGGACGCCCATGCCGGGCTAAACACCAAACAACCGGTCCCCCGCATCGCCGAGTCCCGGTAGAATGTAACCCTTGTGGTTCAGGCGCTCGTCAATGGCCGCCGTAAAGATCGGCAGTCCGCGGTACTTGGCCCGAACACAGCGAATACCTTCGGGTGCTGCGACGAGGCTGACCAAACACACGCGCCGAGCCTTGGCTTCAGCGAGCAGATCCAGCGCCGCCACCGCGCTGCCTCCAGTGGCCAGCATGGGATCAATCAGGATGACCTCGAACTTGCTCAGGTCCTTGGGCAGACTCTTGTGGTAGAAGTTCGCGCGCAGCGTGGTCTCCTCGCGCTTGAGGCCAATGAACCCGACGCGGGCGCTGGGAATCAGTTGGAGGATACCGTCCAGCATGCCCAGGCCCGCACGCAGTACGGGAACCAGCACCACCTCGCGCTGAAGGTGAAAACCATTCGTGGCGGCGAGCGGCGTGGTCACTCGGCATCGCTGCACGGCGAATGAACGCGTGGCCTCGTAAAGCATGAGTGCCGCAACCTCGCTGAGCACCCGGCGGAACTCCTGCGGGCCGGTACGCTTATCGCGCAGCCGGGTGAGGTTGTGCTGGACCAGCGGGTGTCCGATGACGGTGACGCCTTTCACGGTTCAATGCAGGTAGCTGGGTGGGAGGAAATAGATCTGGCCAGCGTTGATCTTCGGCAGCTCCACGCCGAGGTCCAGTTTCACGGTCGTTTGCGCCCGACTCTCACCAAAAAACCGGAACAGGTCGGCGAACTCAATTCGCTGCTGGTACCGCACGACGTTTGCGCTGGAGATGCCGGCCAGCTTCCGCGCCCGCGCCGTGGCGGTGGCAAAGTCGCCCAACTCATCAACGAAGCCGCGCTTGAACGCCTCGCTCCCGGAGAACACGCGACCATCGGCGTATTTCTCCCAGTCTTCCACCAGCGTCTGGCCCGCGTTCTTGTTTTTGCTCGCCGCCTCTTCGCGCCCGTCGGCCACCACGCCTTTGAATTGCTGATAGACCTCGTCAATCAACCCCTGCAGCATCTCCCGCTCTTCTTCGGGAATGGTGTTCGGGTCGCGGGAGCCGCTCAGCATGTCTTTGAACTTGCCGCTCTTGAAGGTGTAGGGGCGGATGCCGACCTTGTCCATGAGTCCCCGGTAATTCCACGACGACATGATTACACCAATGCTGCCGGTAAGCGTCAACTCATTGGCCACAATCCAGCGGCTGGCCACCGCCACATAATACCCGCCAGACGCGGCGAGATTGCCCATTGACGCCACCACCGGTTTTCCGGATTTCTCCTGGAACGCGGCGACCACCTTGTTGATCTCATCAGACGCAAGCACTTCGCCTCCGGGCGAATCAATCTTGAGCACGACCGCTTTTACCTTGGAGTCCTCTTCAGCACGTTTGAGTTGCGCCTTAATGACGTCCACCAGGTTAAAACCCGCCGGGTCCACGACCTCACTGGTGATGACACCCTCCAATTCCACGACCGCGATCTTGGCTGAAGCATCGTTGTCCTCAACGAGAACTTCATCGAGTCGCGGGCCTGCCGCCTGGTGGTACGACGTTTGAATGTTGGCGAAGCTGCCGAGACTGCTGACCAAACCCAAGGCGACCAAGCCTCCACCGACCACGACCACAACGACCACCACCAACAGGACGATCTTCCACGCGTTGCTCTTCCTCGGCTTGGGCGGCGGCGGCGGCTGAATCACCGGCGGCGGCGGGAGCGGCGGTGGCTGCATTCCAATCGAGGGCGTTTCACTGTTTTCCATGGGCCGACACTAGCGCAAAGGCCAGAGACGGGCAAGGGGCTTGGCGCGTGACCGCGTCGCCGGAAGGACGGTGGCAAGTTGCCGGGAGGTGGATGCACGCACCACGCCGGGTTCTCTTGGAGGTGGGTTCAGGACAAGCTCGTCCGTCAATGCCGGGGAACAAGATCTCTGCGTCTGCATCGTCGTCGTCCTGGCAGCAACCTCGAGCGAGCTCCGCTCGCCACTTCAAGCCCCAGGAGCCGGCGCGCTGGCTTCGGCACTTCCCGGCCGAAGGAGTCGGAACTGCTCCAGCAACGCCAACGGAGCGATCGGGACTTCTGCCCCACCCCGACGCGCCACGAAGACTCCGAAGACGGTGCCGTCCATACGTCTCACGCAATAAAGTGCGGCGTTACGGTAGCGCCAGAGGAGCAGTTCCGGGCGCACGCGTCGTGCGAGAAGCACATCCCACGTATCCGCCACGCAGCGCAAGGCTTGCGCCGTGGCCGCCGCAGGGAACTCGGCAGAATCCTGATCACTGACGAATTTCGCGTCGGCACCGCGCAACGCCCGGCACAGTTCCCCCGCCACCGAGGGAACCTGCCACATCCAGTTGGCCATCAATTCCCATGCACATTGCACCGGGGCGGCGGGACTGAAGAGTCCCGGAGACTGGGACGACCGTTCCACGCCAACCAGCGTTCCACTGGTGGCAGTGACGAGAACCACGGACCGGGCCTGCGGGGTTTCAATCTCCAGCCGGTCGAAATCACCCAACGTGAGGCCCTGGGCCAAGCGTTGGGACTTTTGGGAGAGGAACTCGAAGAACGAAACCCAGTTCGCCCGATCGCGGCACTGCCATTCGTGCAGCACGTCGCCGCTGCTGGAACAGACCAGCATTTCGAGCAACCGCGGGCGTTCACCCGCCGCGGTGGTTTCGGGCGCCGGTCGTTCGCCGGCCTCTTGGATGGCCAAGAGCGTCTCCACCTTATCCTGTGCGGATGGCACAGGGGACACGGCCTCAGCCACCACCTCCGGCGGCGGTTGCGCTGCAATCGCCTCATCGCGCTGCCGCGCCGCCTCCATCAACAGGAATTCCCACTGCCCGGAAATGGTCCGGGATGGCGGCTCGGCGAAGCTGCGCAAGTTGAACTGCCCCCCACGCAGCGCGAGCAACCGGTTGAAGGCCTGCTCACCTTGAAGCACGCCCGCCTGCGCGTGAACAATCTGCCCGTGCTCAACGAAAATCTCTCCGCGCATCGAACCGTCGGCGACCTCCAGCACGGACGACTTGCGGGCCAGGCATTCCATCTGAAGGACATCATCCAGACCGACGCGGCGCATCACCCCGCGAAAACCCTGGTCCGAATGGAAGCGCAGCAACTCCGTCAGCGCGAGATACACCTGCAGCCAGGCCGCCTCCTCCGTCGGTTTCGCGAGGAACAAGTCCGCGCCGTTCGCCAGGCACGCTGTCCGGCGTTCCTCGCTCGGCATGCTGGTCAACACCGCCTTCTGGATTTGCGGATGCCCCCGGTGCAGCAACGCGAGCAACTGGATGCCATCCATGACTGCCATCTCCACGTCCACCACGGCCAGGTGCACGGTGCGCTCACGCAGCACGGTGAAGGCCTCGCCTGCACTCCCAGCCGTGACAATGTCCCACGCTCCACCGCTGAGGGTCCTCATCAACTCCGTTACGTGCCGGAGAAACTGCGGATCATCGTCCACGAACAACACGCGACGCCGACAATTCAACTCGGTGCTCATGCGCGCGTCTCCTGACTGGACTGGTTGAATGTGGCAAGGGTGTCCCGGACCGCGACTTGCACCCACGGACAGACATCGTTGAGTGCCTGACGCAAGGCGTCGGCACAGGTGTGCAACTGCATCCGCCCGATGGCCTCCACGGCCGCGAGCCGCACCGCTTCATCCCCGTCCTGCAACAACGCGGCAAACACCTCGGCGGTGAGTTGCTCCCGCTGCTGCGCTTGGACCCGCTCCGACGTTCGGGATAGTTCCGCGACCGTCAAGCCCGTGATACGCTTCAACAACAGCACGGCCGCATATTGCACCCCGGAGTCCTCATGCTTGGTGGCGGCTTGCAGGCGGCTGACCATGTTTTGCGCACACGCGGCGCGCTCCCACGTGGCGGAAATCTTGTTCAACGCGCGTTGCGCCGCCTGCCGCACCCCGGAATGCACGTCCACCAGGTTCGGCAGCAATGCCTCGATCGCCTGCTCATCCCCCAGCGCAGCAACCGTGTCGCACGCCATCTGCCGCACTTCCGGGTCCGGATCACTCAGCTTGCCGATGGCTGCGCCCAACGCGCGACGCTGCCCCAGCCGCCGCAGCGCTTCCAGCGCCGTGCTCCGCACCTGCCAGTCCTTGTCATCCAAGACGGCGATTAGTGGTTCGACCGCCTGCTCGTCGCCGAGTCGGCCCAAGGCGGTTGCCGCTGCAGCCCGCACGTTCCGCTCACGATCTCTGAGGGCAAAGGTCAGCCCGCCGACAGCTTCTCGGCCCTGCTGAAGCGCCAAGGCTTCGGCCGCCGCCGTGCGCACCAGCGCGTCCCCATCCTTCAAGGCGAACAACAGCGGCTTCAAGACGGCAAGCGACGACATGCTGCCCAGCACATTGGCCGCCTGTACCCGCTGCTGATACGAACCTTCTCGCAACACATTCGCCAGCGGCGCGATTGCGTCCGGGCCGAACGTTGCCGCGCGCTGGAGATCGCCAGACGCGATGCAATACTGCAGTTCCTGCTCCGGGTTGGTGGGCTGCCAGCCAAAGCTCCTGAGCACCTGTGCCACCACCCATTGGACCGAGGCAGGTCCGGTCATCAACAGCACCTCCAGCGGGCCAATGGCGCTTCGATCCCCAATCCGCCTGAGCGCTTGTCCCACCGCCTCCAGCACCTCAGGGGGCGCACCGCTCAAGGCTTTGAGCAAGAATGGAACGGCCTCCGGATCCTTCAACTCGCCCAGCGCCCCGGCGGCCTCAATCCGCACCTGCGGTTCCGCATCGCTCAGGGCGGCGGCAAACAGTTCCAGCGCCCCAGCGTCACCGGCCTTGCGAAGCTTCTGCACCGTGCGCAGACGCGTCTCGGACGATTTGGCAGCAAGCTGCCGCTTCGCCAACCAGAGATGTGGTTGAAACGTCATTCCCGACCGTGAATCCGAACCCGCACCATGCGATCCGACTCTCGCTAGACTAAACGATCGTGGCACCGGCCACACGCCGTTTCTCTGAGCTTAGGAAGGCATGGCAGCAAGTTCAAGTCGGGGAAACTCCCCCCACTTGCGGCCAACGGCCCCTTTTTCCCCCTCGTCTAAAAGGCACAGACACGCGTCCACACAATCGATCACCCGACGTACATCAAGCCGAAGCTGGAACGGCGCGTAGCCTGCCAGATTGCTCCGGGCGAGCCGGAGCAACGCCGCGCCGGGTTGCGGTCGTCCCCGCTGCAAATGCAGAAACGCCCCGGCGAGCTGAATCAGCCCCTTGTAGTACCGCCCTTCCGGACCTTGACGCTGCCCAAGCCAAAGCGGCTCCAGCGCTTCATGCGCTTCGAAAAAGCACTGCCGGTTGAAGTTTTCGACGAAAGCCAGATAGCGTGGGTCGGACGTAGGACCATCGGTTGCAGCGCCCGGCGATGCCGCCGATTGCTCAGGACTGTTCACGCCCACCCCATAGGTTCAACCGACTCGGCTATTACCCGCCCGCCGCCGGTGTTTACGTGGTTTGGAGGACTGGTCAGCGCCCTCATTTCACTGGTCGCGTGGAGCGATCCTGCAACCACGCCACGTCGGGATTGCCGGGCGACGTGAAGTGGTCGTTTACGAATCCGCCAGGCACGATGGGCGGCGTGGTGCGACTGTCACGCCATCGCCTAATCTCCGAATGCCCGTCCGCGAAGGAGAACCCGCAGGCGAGGTGGTGATAATAGCCGGGTAGATCGTAGAAGCCGTATTCGTCGGACTTGCTCGGCCAGCCCGCCATGCGCGTGCCGAAATTGCCCATGTCGATGCTATCCTCCCGCATATCGAGAAACACAAATACCTTGGTCGGTCCGGGATCGGACAACTCGGCCTGCTTCAGGTAAATCTTGTAATCGCTAAAAGGCGGCCCCCAATACCCATCCGTTCCGCCCCAACCGCCGAGGAAGATATTCATGGACATGCTCCGCACGCGCGGCTTGCGTTGACCGTTGACCACCACCGCTGAGGTATCTGCGGGGCATTTCCAAATCTGCAGATTCCGTCCGCTGTAGGGCCACAGTGGGCTTTTCTTGATGGTCAAATCAGGATTCCAATTCGAAGGATCACCGGGATCAAACGTCAGCGTGCCGGTGATCCATGCCCCGGCTTCCGTCTCGGGACGATACGGATCCTCACTGGCGAAGAGCAGCTTGTCGTTGTTGTCCTCGGAGTACATCCGCCATGCGAGCGCGAGCTGACGGTGATTGTTCATGCAAGAGATGCCGTGGGTCTTCGCCTTCGCCTTGCCCAGCGTCGGCAAGAGCATGGCGGCGAGCACACCGATAATCGCAATGACCACCAGCAACTCGATCAAGGTGAAAGCTCCCCTGCCCGGCCTCGCGCCGGCTTGCATGCCTCGCTGGAACTCGCGCCGCGTCATGTCTTGGCGGCATTATACGCTCGGTCCGATATCTCTGCCAATCCCCCAACTTGGCCCGACGGGGCCGTTCTCGTCCGGAAGTGACGGCGGTCTTTTTCAGTTGCTCCCCGCCCCGGCTTCACGCCACTTTCACAAGCGACAGCAACGCCGTGAACCACAACCTCAAGTCGAAGCCATGAGCCATCACCTAAACCGCCGCCAGTTCATCCGCACCAACCTGGGCCTCGCGCTCGCCGCCGGGAGTTTTCCCGCGATCATTCCCGCCTCAGCCCTTGGCCAGAACGGCAAGCCGGCCCCCAGCAATCACATCACCGTGGCCGGGATCGGCCTCGGCCCCCAGGGCCGGGGTGTCATGGGCGGTTTCCTTGGCAATTCCAGTGCCCAGGTCGTGGCGGTGTGCGACGTGAAGAAAGACCAGCTTGAGCTCGCCCGCAACGCAGTCAACCAACGCTACGGCAACGCGGACTGCAAAACCTACGCCGACTTCCGCGAGGTGCTCGCCCGCACCGACATTGACGCCGTGCTGATCGCCACACCAGACCATTGGCACTGCCATGTGGCGACCGCCGCCGCCCGCGCCGGCAAGGATATGTATCTTGAAAAGCCCATGGGCCTCTCGCTGGCGGAGGATCAAATCCTCCGCAAGGCCATCCAGGAGAAAAAACGCATCTTCCAGTTCGGCACGCAGCAGCGATCCAGCGGCGAATTCCAGAAGGCGGTCGCGCTGGTTCGTTCTGGCAAGATCGGAAAGCTCAAGCAGATCAACGTGTGGTGCTCCGCCAGCAAGCCGGGGGGCTCCACAACGCCCGCCCCCGTGCCCGACACGATCAACTACGATTTCTGGCTCGGCCCCGCCCGGTTTACGCCATACACCGCGGACAAATGCCTCGCCGATGGCAAGACGTGGTGGTACATGTCCGACTATGCCCTGGGATTCATCGCCGGCTGGGGCGTGCATCCGCTCGACATTGCGCTTTGGGGTTACCCGGCCATGATGCAAGGCACGTTGGAGGTTCAAGGCAAGGGCATTTTCCCAAAAGAAGGCGCGTGCGACACCGCGGTGGCTTGGGAGGTGGACTTCGCGCTCGCAGGTGGCGTCAAGTTGAACTTTCGCGGCACGCGTAATGGCTACAACACGCCCACGGACTTGAACGACATGACGCCGTTCGAAACCAAGTACGGGCAGATCGCCGACCACGGCACGGCATTCGAAGGGACCGATGGCTGGGTGCTCGTGCACCGTGGCATGCTGCGCACGCACCCCGAGTCGCTGATGGAGGAAGCCGCCGCCCTCACGAACCTACTGCCGGTGCGTAGCCCGAACCATGTCGGCAACTTCCTCGATTGTGTGAAGAGCCGCGGGCGAACAGTCTGCCCCATCGAAGACTCCGTCCAAGCCGACTTGCTGTGTCAGTTGAGTGACATCGCCGCCCGGCTGGAACGCAAGCTGGCATTTGACCCGGTCAAAGAGAAGTTTAGCAACGACGACGAGGCGAACCGTCGACTCGGTTTGCGAGCCATGCGCAAGCCTTGGGAATTAAGCTGAACCCAAACGGGTGGCGACACCGCACACAGCGGGCTCAACGCGTTTGAACTAGCTAGCTTGGTTCGCAGACGACGTCATCACATCGCGTCCGGCCCTGCAAGCAAGTGCATCTTGCGCCGCATGAGCTCGAAATTGCACAACCGGAAGTCCGGCTTGCCGGCCTGCCGGGTCACGAGTTGATTCTCGGGTGTGAAGGATAGTAACAGGTGATCGGGCTTGAGATTTAGATCTTCAAAACCCGCGGCGTCCAGTCGTTCGCGCGCACAACCCAGGACCGACACGGCCGATTCCTCCGAGATCATACCGCCCACTTGGGCGCGGGCCACATCCACGCCATGGTAGAATTGGCCGTCGTGGGCTGCGAGCACCTCGTCTGTGCCGTTCCAGAAGCCCCAGATGGTGATGTAATCATGTTCCTTCGACATGGCGGGCAAGCCGTCGGGTGTGCGCAGGTCCGCCAGTTGGTCGTATCGCCGGTGATCGGCAATAATGCGCGAAACGTTTCCCTTGTGGCCGGTCATGTAGATCGCGCGCGGGTAAATGGTCCCAACTCCGACCCGGCTCAACTCCAGGGCATAGGCGAATTCCTCAAACGGGCTGTTGAAGCCGTGGTCCAGAATGTCGCGCGCCCGCTCGGCGTTCTCGTTCAGCCAGGGCGTGTCACCCACACGCGACACTCGCCACACGAGGTTGATGTTGTCCTTGGTGCGCGTCCGAAAAACCTGGTTCGTGCTGGAGAGCAATTCCTTGGGCGTTCTCCGCCAACGTTCCGGGAGAAAGTAGTTGAACAGGTCAGGATCGCGGCCGACGACCCAGAGGAGGCCGCCAGTACTTTCCGCGTGACCGAAAATGTAATCCACCCCCATCACGTTGGTCGCGCGCAGATGGAGCGGCAGCGGTTTGTCCGGCACCACTTCGAAACGCCGGGCCATGTGAGACAGATAGTGCCGGCGATGCACACCGCGCACCACCTGTTCATGCTCAGGTGTGCGCTCGAGAAGCTCATAATCCACCAACGCATAGACCAACTCGCCATTGGGCTGGCGCAACAGCGAACCATCTTCGCGCTGCCGCACAATCACGTGCGCCGCTTTCATGTCCGCGACCCGATAGCCCTTCTGTTCCAGCTCACGCGTGGCGCGGTCGGTGGCGCGTTCGTAGAGTTCCGCCCGCAATTCCGAGGACAGCCCGCGCAGCGTGGCCATCTCGGTGATGTCAATGCCCTTGATCCAGCCATATAGCACGACGTATTGGCGCAAGATATCCAACTCCACACCCGGATGCCGTGCCAGCTTGGCCGCGATGCGGCTCTCGGAACGGCCCGTCTGCCACAGCTGCAATCGCTGGGACGGCACGAAAATCGCCAGCGGCTTCTGGGTCTTAATGTTCAACTTGGGCGCCGCGCCGCCGGCACGCAGCTCCATGACGAGCGAGAATTCCTCGAAAGGGCTGTTGAATTCCGCGTTGATGAACTTGGCAATGGTCATCGTGTCGAGTGGAACTTCCTCTCCCACGCGCGACCATTTCACGACGAGGTCCAGCTCCATGCCGCGGATCTTCCGTGTCGGCACGCGATACACCAGGCTGGTACCGACGAGACGTTCACGGTTCGCCTCGAACCACTCCTTGGTGTACCAATTCTCCGGCAACAGGTGCTCCCAAAACGGCTGGCCGTACCGGGTCAGGTACAATTCGCTGCCGTCGCTGGTATGCAGGTGCATGTAGCTCACGCCCAGCAAATCCACGAAGGTCGTATCTGCCGGCGGTTGCGGCGCCCGGGCCGGGCGGGCCGGCATGCGCGGGTGGGACAGAGACGGGGCGAAACCTGACCCGGGGGTCGTCAGTGGCTGGTTTTCCGGAGCTTGCGCCATGCGAAGATTCTAGGTGGTGTGAGGCGCGACGCAAGAACCAGCCATGCTGAAATGTGTGATTGCCGGCCGCTTGTCAAAGCGCCGCTGCTCCACTATCGTCAGCGCATGCGGAAAGAGTTGATCCTCCTTTGGCTGGCTCTGGCGAGCGGCAGCGTTGCCGCATGCGCCGAGACGGTCCAGCTCAAGGGCAAGGCCGCCGTGATCGGCACGGTGCTTGCCGAGAAGCCCGAGACGGTCGTGGTGGACCTCGGCTATACCGTCCTGGTCATTCCACGTAGCCAGATTACTTCAATCACCGCCGACACCCTTCCAGACGCCCGGAGTAGCCGAAGAACTGCGGGCACCCCCCCCCCCAAGACACCCCCCACGCCGGTCGCCGTCGCGCATGGCAAGTCGGACGCCTACACTGCGGCGTCCGCATCCGCCCCGGCGAAGAGTGTGCGGGAGTTGGTGGGGCAGCTCGGAGAAGCGGTGGTTCAGGTCAAGACGCCCAGTGGCTTGGGCTCAGGCTTCTTCATCAACGAAGAGGGTTTCCTGCTCACCAATTTCCATGTCATCGAGAGCGAAACCCAGATCGGCGTCGAGGTGTATCTCCAGCGCGCGGGCCAGTTGGAACGCAAGACCTACAAGCAGGTGCGCATTGTGGCGATCAACAAATTCGAGGATATCGCATTGCTGAAGATTGAGGACAAGGACGCACCGAAGTTTGCGACCGTGCGGCTAGGGAGTTCCGACGCGCTGGCGGTTGGCGAGCCCGTGTTCGCCATCGGCAGCCCGCTGGGTTTGGAGCGCACCGTCACCGAGGGCATCGTCAGCACCAAGACCAGGCAACTGCAGGGCGAACTGTATTTGCAGACGACGGCGCAGATCAATCCGGGGAACAGCGGCGGGCCGCTCTTCAATCTCAGCGGCGACGTGGTGGGCATCACGAACATGAAGATCACTTACGGCGAAGGCTTGGGGTTCGCGATCCCCGTGGAGGCCGTGAAGTTCTTCCTGGACCATCGGGATGCCTACGCCTATTCGAACGACAACCCGAGCAATCCCTATCGTTATCTCGAACCTCCCAGCCGCACGAAGCACGCCGGGCTGGCTGAATGAACGCCCACGGCAAGGCGTCCAACTCGCGCGCCCCGGCGTTCCGGGCGCACCAGCAATCATTGAATTATATGGGGAATCAAGGTCTGTTCACTGGCTTCACCCGCCGGCTCACTCGCGTTTCTATCCTCGTCACGGCCCTCCTCAGCACGGCTGCCTTCGCCGCTCCGATTCCACCTGCGGAGAAGCTCCTGCCCGAAGACACGCTCCTCGTCGTCACCGCGCCGGACTTTTCTCAATTGCGCACGCTGCTCCTGCAATCACCCACGAGCCAGCTCTGGCGCGACCCGGCGATGAAGCCCTTCCGCGACAAGGTCGTTGGCAAGTGGGAGGAAGACTTCGCCAAGCCGCTTGAGCGCGACCTCGACATTCGTTTCGCCGACTACCGGGAGTTGCCGCAGGGACAACTCACCTTCGCGATCAGCCAGAACGGTTGGGAAGGCCAGGAGGCTCAGGAGCCAGCGTTTCTGTTCTTGCTGGACGCCAAGGACAAGAGCGCGCAACTCAAGAAGAACCTCACCGACGTGCGCAAGAAGTGGGTGGACGCAGGCAAGTCCCTGCGCACCGAGAAGGTTCGCGACGTTGAGTTCGCCATCCTCACTTTGAATAGCAACGACGTGCCCAAAACACTGAGGCGGTTTTTCTCGTCGCCGAACCCTCCGGCCGAAGAAACCGAAGAGGAGAACACACCTGCGAAAGCGCCCGAAAAGAAACCTGAACTCGCAATCGGCCAGTTCGAATCGCTACTCATCCTCGGCGATTCACTTCCAGCCATCGAAAAAGTGGTCGCCCGTCTGACCGGTGGCTCCGCACCCGTCCTGGCCGATGTTCCGGCATTTGAGGCGGACCGTTTGGCACACTTTCGCGACGTCCCGCTGTTCGGTTGGGCCAACGCCAACCGCTTCCTGGACGTGTTGGGCAAGGCGGAGCAGTCACAGCCGAAATCCGATCCCGACCAAACGCCACCGTTGTCGTTTGACAAAATCCTCCGCGCGGTCGGCGTTTCCGCACTCAAGACACTGGCATTCAGTTACCGCGACACCGGCGATGGCACGATGTTCCAGTTAGCCATCGGCGCGCCCGCCTCGGCCCGGGTCGGGCTCTTGCAGATACTCGCCGTGGAACCAAAGACGGCGGCGCCCCCGCCCTTTGTTCCGGCCGATGCCACGAAGTTCCAGCGGATGCGGCTGGACGGCCAAAAGGCTTGGAAGGCCATTGAAAAGTCGGCCGCGGAGATTTCCCCACAGTTTGTCAGCGTGCTGAACATGTTCCTGCAAACCGCCGACAAGGCCGGCAAGGAGAGCGATCCCGGCTTCGACATCCGCAAGGACCTCATCGGCAATCTGGGCGACGACGTGGTGATCTGGGAGAAGACGCCCACCGGCGACAAGCTGACGAAACTCGACTCGGCCCCTTCCATCTTGCTGATCGGCTCGCCCAACGCGGAGAAGCTCGGTCTGGCGTTGCGCAACCTCTTTGCCAGCATCCCACAGACCGGCGGCGCGCAGAAGGAACGGGAATTCCTCGGCCGCAAGATCTTCAGCGCGACCCTCCCCATGCTGGCTCCGCCGGAAGATCCAGACGCCGGTCCGGGCTCCTTTAGCTTCGCTGCCAGCGGCGGCTACCTGGGCTTTTCCACCGATACGCCCCTGCTGGAAGAGTGGCTACGCAGCAGCGAGACTCCGCCCAAACCGCTCTGCGACAAGCCAGGTCTGACTGAGGTCATCGAAAAGGCCGGCGGCGCCGGCGGTGGGTGGTTGATCTACGAAGACCAATCCACCGAGATGCGCGCCCTGTTCGAGCTCTTCAAGAAAGACCCCGGCGCCGGAACGAACCTGACGATGAGCGCGGCCCTGGGATTGCCGGTCAACGTTGACACGGAAGGCGACGGCATCCAGAGCTGGTTCGACGTCTCGCTTTTGCCCGCGTGGGATAGCGTGGCGAAGTACTTCCACTACGGGATCACCTCCGGAAGCGCGACGGCGGACGGCCTTACCTACCGTTTCTACAGCCCCACCCCACCGGGGTTGAAGAAGTAGGGAGACTAGCCTCCAAGATCAAACACCCAGCACCGGAGATACCGGACGTGAGCCCGGCTTCGGATGTCGAGGCGGTTGTTGGCACCCTCAGGCTCGTCACTCCTGCGGATACAACAGCAGCCGGTCATGCACCAGAACAACGAGGTCGTTCTTGCCGTCGCCTGTGAAGTCGGCCACCACGGCCTCGCGGGGCTCGGGCATGTCGCCGGGACGCCCGCGATACGTTCGTTGCTCGAAGACCTGCCAGCGGTTGCCCGGAACGAGCTTTTGGCTGCCGTCGAACAGCACCAAGTCCACGTAATTCTTCGCCGTCTCCAGGAACACGAGGTCCTTCCGCCCATCGTTGTTCAGATCGCCGCAGATGACGTCACGCAGAAAGCCGTCTTTGATGGGGGTTTCGTAACCGTCTAGCGTGCTCATCTCCCATGTCTCTCCACTTAACGCCAGCCACGCGACTGCGTTGAGCCCGAAGAAGCCCACGCAGTTGGCGGACGCGCTGCCCAGCGCCACTGGCCGCAGGCTGGTGAAATCCGTGACCGGCAAGGTGACATTTCGCACGATCTGCCAAACACCGCTGGCGTCACGTTCGCAGAGCGTGAGCGCCTTGCGCTCGGCGTCGAGCAGGAATAGCGCTGGCGTGGCGTTGGTGCCGCGTGGAATCGCTGTCGCCCCCACGAGCCGCGAATCGCTGCCCGCGCCGTTGATCTGTTCCTTCACTTCAAACGACCACGCGAGTTTGTTGGTCGAACCCACCGGCGCTTGCTCCGACTTGAGCACCACCGCCCGAAGGAAGTTCTTCTGGGCGAGCAACAACTCCACCTTCCCGTCGCCATCCACATCCACCGCACTCAGCCACGGATTCTCCAAGCCGCCGCCCGGCGGCGCGATGTCCAGCTCGTCGAAATCCTTACCGGCAACCTGCAACAGCACCTTGATCTTCTCATAGGGAATCAGAGTGACCAGGTCCGTGAGCCCATCCTGGTTCACATCGAGCAGCGCGAACGTGCTGGGGTTGGCCTTGAAGTTGTCGCCCAACTTTTGCGTCTTGCTCACTCCCTCCGCCGTGCGGGTGACCAGGTTGCGCTTGCCATCCACATCCACAATAGCCGCCAGCATCGGCTTCGCGCCGACCTGCAACGAGCCGACCGTGAGGGCTAGCGGCTTGCCTTCAAGCGAAATGAGCGTTGGAAAGGGCACGCGCTGGTTTTCGTCCAGTCTGGTCACGCCCAAGGATTTCTCGTCGCCGCTCAGCAGAAACAATTCGGTTCTGCCATCACCGTCCCAGTCCGCCGCCGCCAGATCGGTCACGCCCATCAGCGTTGGGAAGGACCTGGCTTCGGCCAGTGTGCCATCGACTTTCTGGAAGAAGATTGAGAGACGACCGCTCTCCGGCTCCGCAAGGACCAGGTCCGTCCGTTGATCGCCGTTGAGGTCAGCCCACAGCAAGCCGCGCCGGGCTTTCTCGGTCTTGGTCAACGGCAACACCTGAAACTGACCCTGACGAAACTCCGCCAGCGCTTCGGCGGGTTTGTGTGCGAATTGGGCAACCGCTGCCCGTCCGGAACTCTGGGCGATGGTGACGACCTGGACCCGGCCATTCGCCTCCACATTGTCCGCGGCGTACGAACGGACCGGAGGCAGGGTGAAATAGAACTCCGGCCCAAGTTGCCCGGTCTTGTCCTGCAAACGAAAGCGAAACGGCGTCTGGCTCTCCCAGTTCACCAGGAGCAAATCGTCGCGCTTATCACCGTCCACATCCAGCACCTGCACCGATTTCACCGGGCTGGCGATGGGAATCCGGACCGGTTCAGCCAGGGTATGCTCCGCGGTTTGGGCGATGAAATGCACGTGCCTCTCTGCGAGTAAAACCAGGTCGGTCCGCCCGTCGCCGTTGAGATCACCAGCGGTCAACCCGTTGGACGTGAGGTCGCCGTCCTCAATCCCAAACCGCTTGGGGGTGCTCCAGGAATTCGAGCCTTGGTTGAATTGCACCACCAGTTCCTTCGGTTCGCCGTAGTAGGCCACGTCAGGCCTCTGGTCGCCGTTGAGATCCTTGACGACGAGGGCACTGATGCGCTTCTCCGACGCGATGGACTCAATCCGGAAGCGGGCCTCCGGCGGCAGCTCGTTGACCTCACGTTTCACGAGCGGCTTGGCGGCCGTAGCGTTGGTGCGTCCCGTCTGGTTGTAGAGCACGCAGAGCTTGGAGCGGGCGTTGTTCGCCACGATCAAGTCGTTCAGGCCATCGCCATCGAAATCCGCCACGTGCAGACCGCTGATGGCTTGGTCTATCGGAAAGATCTCCGGGCCGGCGAAGCCGAAGTGGTTGGTGGCCGTCTGGTCACGAGCATCAACCGGCCGCAAGCCCGCGACACACGCGACCGAAACCCAAAAGGCGAAACACAGATGACTCTTCATGTCCGCGCAGGAAGGTAGCGAACACGCTACCGGGCGCAAGACCGGGAAGCCTATTCACCGATGAAATGAGCTGCGACGCGGCGCTCGTGCGGCACAGTGCGGTGCTCCCAGAGATAGATGCCCTGCCATGTGCCCAACACCATCCGCCCCTCCGACACCGGGATACTCAGATTCACGGCTGTCAAAGCGGTTCGGACGTGCGCCGCCATGTCGTCGTCGCCTTCCAACGTATGGCGGAAGATCGGGTCACCGTCCGGCACCAACCGCGCAAAGAACCGCTCCAAATCTCGGCGCACCTCCGGATCCGCGTTCTCCTGGATCAACAACGAGGCCGACGTGTGCTGGACGTGGAGCGTGAGCAAACCGTCCGTGAACCCCTTGTTGCGCAGCCACTCTGCCACCTGGCGTGTGAGCTCATAGAATCCCCGCCCACGTGTGGCTATTGTGAGTTCGTGAATGGCTTGTTGCATGGGTCTGTTCCTCGTCAGTTATACCAACAAGAAAGCGTCATTCCAGATTCAACGCCGCCGTGCCCCCGGACTGTCGTTCGATCAGCAAGTTCGCCGAGTTGCGGCGCAATTCGATCAACTCGCGCTCCTGTTCCTCGCTGAAATGACCGAGGCGCTGCGCGTACGTGTCGAGCCACGTCAGCAATCGCTCGCGCGCGTCGGCGTTGAGGTTCACATCGTAATGTTCTTGGGGCGCTTCGAGCAAAGCCAACAACGCGCTCCGCTGCGCGATGCCGTCGCCCGGAACCGAGTAACCACGGCGATAGGCGGCCCAGACCTGATCGTTCAGGCTCGGTTTGCCGTAGGCGACGAGCGTGTCGTAGGCCTTCGCCGGACTGAGATCGAACTTTGCCGCAACCGCATTGGTGGCAGCCGGGTTGTGGCAAGTGACGCACTGGCGGTCTAACACGGGCTGGACAAGATGATCGAAACGCAGCGGCCAAGAACCTTCTGGACCGGCAGTTAGCCGCGACGGTTCGCGCAAGGCGGCAAGCGCAGGTCGGGCCGGCGGTGCCTGCTGGCGGGATTCATGGCACCCGATGCAACTCAGGGTTTGCCCGGGCTGCACGTGCGACACACCCCGCATCGTTTGCACCGCGAGCCCCTGTTCATCCAACGCCTGGAAAAACACGATCACGCCCGCCGGCACGCGGAAGTACGCCGAGCCGTCTTCCTCCACCGGCACGGTGCCGAGCACGCACTTGCCCGGGTCATCGCGCGTGATGCCCATGTTGGGGAAATTCATGGTTGGATGCGTCTTCGCTGGCACCGCCACGATGCGAAGCGATTTGATCTCGCCGCGCTGCGCACCGGCCCGGCCCTGGTACACGTCGGTCACCAAAAAGCGCCCTTCCGGCGCGGCTCGGTCGGCGAGCTGACTAGCGATGACCGGCGGACGTTCGCGCGGCCGAACAGGAATCGGATCGCCGCAAGTGATGTTGTCGTCGCTCCAAAGCAACTCGCGCGTGCGCAACGCCGCGTCATAAAGATAAAGCGCCATGCCATTCCGCGGCCGTTGCACCGCGTGCCAGCGATCCCAGCCCTCCTTGCCCTGCACGAGAAAGCCCTCCGCGCCCCACGCGACGAGATGGAAGCGTTCGCTCAACGGCCACGGATTCGCGTAGGAAGTCTTCGGCCAGCCTTCGATCTCGGGGAACGCCACCTCCGGCGTCAGGCGTCTGATGGGCTCGCCACCTTCGAGCCCGGCGCTCGGATCGAGCAACGCGAGGCTGCCCATCGTCTGGGCGTGATGGGCGCTGCCGGTGAAGATGATTTTGTGCGAACCGGGAACCGGCTTCGCTTCGAACGTGCAGTGCGGTGACTTGGTGTAATTCTTGAAAACCATGCGCGCGTCCGTGCCATCCGGGTTCATCGCCCAGAGGCCCATGTAGGGCATGTTGTCGCGGTCAATGTAATCCCAGCGCGAGTAGAGAATGCTGCCGTCGCGTCCGATCTCCGGCGTCCACTCGAACATCTCGAACGGCGAAATGGCGACAAGGTCCGAGCCGTCGGCGTTCATCGTGTGCAGCGTGTAAACCGCCACGGGCCGTTCCGGGCCGCCGCCGCAACGCACGTAGCTATCCGGCATGTCCGGTCGCGCCACAGTGCGCGCGGCGCTCTCGCGACCAACCTGCAACGCCTGCCCGCGCCGGGTGCTGAGGAACACGATGCGGCCATCCGGCAGGTAGCGCCCGTCAAAGTCGTCGTACTTGCCGCGCGTGATTTGGCGCCGGCCGGAGCCGTCCAGGTTCATCTCGAACAGGTGATAGAACGCGTCCTCCGGCACGTTCGCCTTGTCGAGTTTGTTGGTCTCAGCGGCAAGTCGTTCGTAGTACCGACACCACGCGAAGAGGACTTTCCTGCCATCATAGGAAAGTGTCGGACGCAGGAAGCTGCCCGGCTCTTTGAACGCGGTCGTGATGCACTGCTCGGTCGGCGAATCGCTGGTTAAACCGCGCAACAGAAAAATCCCGCCGCCGGGTTTCGACCACCAGCCGTAATACTGGTCGGACATGTGATTGAAACTGCCGGGCACGCGCTTGGTGAAGAGCAGTGCGTCGAAGTCGCGCAACAGCGGATTGCGCAAGGCAAGCTGCCGTTGGAGTCGCCGGGCTTCGAGGAAGAGCGGTTTGGCGGATTGACCAACGGACAGGTAGGCAAGCTTCTGTTTGAGGGAAGCGATGGTTGCCTGAGCGTTGCGTTCGCCACCACCCTGGCCCGGCACCACGGTTTGGTAGGGACGCGTTCCACCCGCGTCCCGAACTTCACGTCCGAAAGATGGGGACGCGGTGGAACGCGTCCCTGCCGACTTTAAGGAAGCCGAGACGCTCAACTCCGCAGCCAGTCTTTCACAGACGGCCAGCGTCTCCCGCGCACGTGCGGCCCAATCCACCGACTTCGTCTTCTCGTGGGAGACGGACCACTGCGAGACGCTGCTTTGATCCGCGGGCTGGTTGAGGGCGAGATTCCTCGCAGGATCGGCGACGCCGAAGACCTCCACCTCATCGAGATCGAGCCAGATCGTGCCCGGCAAGGCAACCCGGACAAAGCGCGCCGACTCGTTCGGCAACGGCACCACGAGGGGCTTGTTGTCCTTGAAGCCATAGAACACCGTGCCGTCGTGTTGATACACCTGCCGGAACTCCTTGCCGTCGTCCGAGAGCAACACCTTGATGCGCACCGCGCGCTCGGCGGTTGCGGTGCGAGTCCAAACCAAGACACGTGCGAGACGTTGCGTTTGTCCCAAATCCACCTGCCACCACGGATTCCTCGAGTTGTCGGTGTGAAAACCCCATTCACCGTTTTTGACGCCGTCGCAACCGCCGGCAGCGTCTTCCTTCGTAGTCACCGATCCGATGACTTGGTCCTGCGCCGAGACCTCCTCCGCCAGCAGCCAATCGGCTTCGATGCGCTGCGGCCAGGAATCCAAAGTCGCCGCGGGCGCGGTCGTGAACACCAGCGTGGCGAACGCGAGGGTGGCGAAGGCGGTCGCTCGGCTTAGACGCTGGGTTGGAGTTTTCACCGATTTGTCAGGCCGTCGTGGTGTCGATGCCGACGGCGATGGCCACGTCAGTATCTCTTGGAACATAAACTCGCTCTTCTGGTGTGAGAAGATCGGCAAACCCATCTCTGAGGTGTTGCCGCTGCTCGGCGACAAATGGCGTGATATCCTCAACTGAAACCAACTCTTGCTCGCCATATCTCAGTAGTATCGAACCTCGCAATCCTAATTGCACGGCGCGCCGCTCCACCGGCTTCCCCGCTGGGTCATGGTCTGGATCCCACTGTAGTCGAACTTCCGACGTCGCGACCGCCGCCTGCCAGTCGTCACGTGTAGCGCACTGTCGTGAGTCATAGTACGAAGGAACAACAAGACGGAGCACCTCGTCAAAGAACGTGCGTCGCAGACGCACGGCGAGCACGTGCTCCTGACCCTCCTTTGACGCCCAGCCCGACCGATACATCATCCAAAGAAAGTTCGGTTTGATCCAACTCATCCGACCAAAACTGAAATCACCCCCGAACTTTTGATGCTCAACCGCGAACCGAGCAATCGAAGCCCGGTATGACTGGTAGACGTAAATAGAGTCGGTATCGAACTGCGCCAAGATGTGTCGGCCAGATTGCGGCCAGCTGCGCACTTGGTCGAGGTAGCGTTGAATACGCATCGCGTGAGCATCAGAAGCAGCAAAGGCTACGGAGGAGTCGCCGCCATCAGCCCCCCATGACTGCTGCCATCCATTCATGTCTCTTGCTTCAGGCCTTTCCTATGGTGTTCAGCATCCCAATTGTCAATTCGCTTCTGCGCGTAGCCGGCGATCACTGAATTTTCCGATGCAGCCAGCAAACGCAGTCTCACGAGCGCCTCGGCTGTCCCGATGTCCGCCAGAGCCCAAGTGCATTTGCGGGCCAAGCCAAAGAATTCATCGTAAGCCAGATACTCGTGGTTGACGAAGGAGGCTTGATAGACGGCGTCAACCGCCCTCGGGTCTCTGAGCCGTTGGAGTCCGCCCACGATGTCCTCGTGGCTGTGGTGGTTCCGCAACCCAAGCAGTCCAATGAACGGTGGAACAAAGTCGCGACTCAGTCCGACTTGGAACGCAGCGAGCACGGCGGCGTCAATCTCGTCGCCTTTGCGAGATTCGAGTGCATGATTGAGATCAGCTAGAACCTTAACAGGTTCAAGCGGATGCTCGGGTCGTATTATCATGTCATCCGGTATCATTCGCTGCGGTTGCGTGTTGCAGCCCACGAGTCACATCTTCACCGGTTCACCCAGCGCAATCACATCCTTGCGAATCCGCGCCAGGTCGGCGGTTTCCAGGTTCAGTTCACCCGCCTTCGCGTTCTCGGTGACTTGGGCGGGGTTGCGGCCGCCGGCGAGGACGTGCGTGACGCCGGGTTGGGCGGCGGTCCAGGCGAGGACGAGTTGCGAGAGGGTGCAGGCGTATTTGTCCGTGAGTTCCTTCCACGACGCGAGCAGGTCGAGCACGCGCCGTCGGTTCACGGGGACCAACCAGTCGTTCCACCAGGTGTTGCTGCGGAATTCGCCAGGCTGGAAGGCGCGGTCCATGCCGATCTTGCCGGTGAGCAGGCCTTGTTCAAGCGACATGTAGGTGAGCGTGGCGAGGTTGTGCGCCGCGCAATGCGGCAGGATGTCCGCCTCCGCCTCGCGATGCAGCATCGAGTAGCGGAACTGGTCGCTCACGATGTCGCCGCACCGGACATTCTCCTTCAACTCGTCGAGCGACACGTTACAGACACCGATGGCGCGAATTTTGCCCTGCTGCTTGAGCTTGAGCAGCGCGGCCATGGTCTCGGCGATGGGCGTGTGGTCCGGTGGCGCGCTGGGCCAGTGCGTCTGATAAAGATCAATGCAGTCGGTGTCGAGCCGGCGCAGGCTGTTCTCGATCTCGATCTGAATCGTGTCGGGCCGGAGGCTGCGGTTCATTTTCTTGCCGTCGAAATCGGCGAAGAAGCTGCCGCGGGCGTCATCCCACCACAGGCCGCATTTGGTGGCGAGGATCGCTCGATCGCGCCGGCCTTTGAGCGCGCGGCCCACGACGCGCTCGCTGCGTCCCCAGCCGTAGGCGGGCGCAGTGTCAATGAGGTTGATGCCGAGGTCGAGCGCCGCCTGGATGGTGCGCATCGATTCCGCGTCGTCGGTATCCTGTCCCCAGATTTGTCCGCCGCCGAGCACCCACGCGCCGAGGCCGACGATGGAGGCCGAGAGGCCCGAATTGCCGAGGGGTTTTTGTTTCATAGCGAAAGCAGATACTCGATCAAGTCGTTGAGCTGATCCGCAGTCAGGTGCGAGGTTTTACCGTGCTGGTCGTCCTTGTTGCCCGCAGTCAGCACGTCCCGGATCGTCGCGGCTGAGCCGTCGTGCAGATAGGGCGCGGTGCGCCAGAGTTCCACCAGCGTCGGCGTGTCGAACGTGTCGGTCGGTTTGTCAAACCGGCCGAGCGTACCGACATCGTAGCTCTTCAGGTCGGTGAACAGCGGGCCCGGATGGCATTGCGCGCAGGCAGTTTCCTTGCTGCGGAAGACTTTCTCACCGCGTTTGCCGGCCGCCGAAAGCTTGCCTTTCTCCAAGTGCGGACTGGGCACGGGTTTGAGTGACTTGAGGTAGGCGTCCAGTGATTTCGCCACGTCCGGCGGCTGGACGGTGAACAGGATGTGGCGGATGCCGGCGCGCACGGCGGCTTCGGCGCTTTCGCGCACGCCGATGCTCATGGAAGGCGGCGTTTGGAAGGCGAGTAGCAGGCTCTTGTTGTTCTTCGGATTGCCGATGCCGTCGTTGAGCAGGTCCCAGTTCAATGCGTCCACGCGGCCATCGCCCGGATGGCAGCTCGCGCAGCTTTGCCAGCCCTGGAAGCAGATGCGCGCGTCGTTGAAGTAGAACTCGCCCTGGCGCGCCGCGGTCATCTGCGGTTTCGGCCCGAGCGGGATGGACTGTGCCTTCGGATGTGTGCCATCCAGTTCAATCACGGTGAGCGTGTCGGAGAAGTAGTTGGCCACGTAGGCGTGCCGGCCAATGACCGCAACGGCGCGCGGACCGAGATCACCTTCCGGCAGGCGACTACGTTCTCGCACGCCGACGAGAAACGATAGATCGTTCGGCACATCGGAAGGCACACGCGACGCCGCACTGCTATAGGGCAAAGCCGCCGTGCCGGCAGCCGGCGTTGCTGTCGCGACCTTGGCCAGCTTCTCGAGCAACGCCGGGAAATCTGTGACGCTGACTTCGTGAGTGCCTGCGATTGCCACGACCAGCGTTTTGCCGTCGGCGCTCCAGGCTGCGGCCCACGGATTCGCCGCGCCGCGGTCAATGGTGTCCAGCAGCACGGTGTTAAGCACCTGCATCCGCGCGAGGTCAATGATCGTCTTGGCGTTGGTGTTCATCCAGCCGCGATCGAGTTGCGTGGTCGGCAGATGAAACCGCGAGAGGATGTGCGTGACGACGGCATATTTGCCGTCCGGCGAGATACGGATATCATTCAGCGATCCGCTTCCATTTGGCAGCCACAGATCGTCCACGACCTGACCGAGGGCGGTGTCGATCACGCTGACGACCGCAGTGACCGTGTCGACATCCGCGCGCCCGGTATGAAGATGATTGGCGACCAGCAATCGCTTCCCGTCCGGCGTGATGGCGGCGGCAACCGGTTCGCGGCGGACGGGGATGCGACACAGTTCCTTCCTCGTGGCCAGGTCCAGCACGGCGATGTCGTCATCAAAGCGGTTGCAGACGAACAGCGTTTTGCCGTCTGGGGACATCACCGGCGACATCGCGGTGTGACCAGCGGGTAGTTTGGAGGTGACTTTGCCCTTGGTCGTGTCCACAACGCATACGTCACTCTCCGGCCCAGCGCAGGTGACAAAGAGCGTCTTGCCATCGGCAGACAGCGCCAGGCCAGTGGGCGACTCCGCCGTGGCGATGGACTTGGTGACCTTGCGCGTGGCGGTGTCGAACACCAGCACTCGGTCACCACTGGCGCAGGCGATGTAGAGCGTACTACCATCCGGCGCGGTCGCAAGCGCAGTGGGAGAAAGCCAGCCGCCGGTCGCGGCACTGGCGTGAGTTGCAAGGTGGAAGAGAAACAACAGAGCCGAGAGACCGGCTCCGATGCGAGGGCACGAGGACGCATTCATGTTCGGATCTACGCGCTTAGACACGACACACCCAAGCTCCTGCACCACGCACGCCGGGTCGCGGCCAGTCCAAGCTTGAGAGGATTGTCCCAGTTCCAACGCCGCGCGCCAAGCCGCAACGTGTGGATTCCCTGATCCACCTGGGAGAAAACCCGCATCTCTCCTCAACCTCGCCGAAGAGGATGGAGCCAGGGAGTTCGCCAACCAAACTCCCCGGCGTTGAAGCTGCCGTCTTACTTCTTCTCGACCTTCGCCGGGGTAAGCGTTGCGACGATCGTGTTCAGTTCGGCGATGACTTTGTCCAGCGTCTGCTCGACCCCCTGCCCTTCCGTCTTGGTCTTGCCGATCAGATCCTTGGCGGCATCGATACCCCCAATCGTCAGGTCGTTGCTGAGGTACTTTTGCAGGTCTTTGGAGTCCGCAAGCCAGGCGTTGAACTGGTCACGGGCCGGTTCCATCAAAGTCTTGATGCTGCCGAAGGTGGCCTGGAGCTTGGCCTTGCGTTCCTCGGCCAGCTTCCGAATCTCAGGATTGCTCACAGTTGCCAACTCTTTCTCCCAATCTTTGAAGTAGGAGTTCCCCTTGGCCTTCATGTCCTCGGCGCGCTTCTTGGCCTTCTTCGCAGCCTCGTCCACGCGCGGCACTGCCTTGTCGTAATCCTTGAATGCCTTGCGCGGGTCGGTGGCGGCCGTGGTGACGACCTTGTCCAATCCTGCAAGAGTGGCCTCCACCTCCTTCTTCACATTCACGATCTCGTCACGAAACTCGGCGATGCTCGCTCCGGTCTTGTCGGCCAACTTGTAGCCGGCGGCCGAGGCTGAGGGAGCGCAAAAGAATTGTGTCGCGGCCAAAGTGAGCGCGAGACAGGTGAGGGTGCGAACGGTTTGATTTCGCTTCATAGTAACGTTTGTTTTGTGTTGTTGTGTTTGCTAGTTGAAATTGCGCTGTCCATCCGTCGCTTCTGGACTTGCTGAGCGACCATGGCCCAAGCCGATCCCGCTGCCGCTAGCCTGCGCTGATCTGCGCTTGCGGGAACCCGGCCCGGACCCGGCAAACAGATACGGAGTTGGTCTCCCGCTGTCGAGCTTGGTTTTCCGAGGTGGGCGCGAAAGGAAGTGGCGGTCAGGAGGAGCGCGCCCTATCCCCGGGCGCAGGGGCAATACCTTCCAATCCCGGTGGGACCTGCACCCCAGTGGGTGGCTTCCCCGCGCTGCGGACAGGGACGGTCCGCGGTCCGATGCCTCGACTGCGTGGGAATTTCGTTCGCCGTGACCGCCATTTTCTTTCACCCTTTCCAGCGCGGACGCACTCCGCGACGGGAAACCGTCTTGCCAAGGGGGCTTCACATCGCGTACCTCGACAGCACACCCAAGCGTTGGGCGCGAAGCTGCGCAGCGGGCGGTTTGGGAGGATCGGATTGCGGACGGGCTCATGCCCTGTTGTCCGCCGGGCAGCGGTCACTTGCGGGCCGACAGCTTCCAACGCCGGTGCATCCAAATCCACTGTTCCGGATGCCGCAACAGCATGCGCTCCAGAACCGCGTTGTAGGCGCGCGTATTGCGCCGGATGGCCTCGCCCGCATTCTCGCACTCGATAAGCGGCAACGGTTCTTCAAAGCGAATGACGTGGGTTCCGTCTGGCTCCCGCCAACTCGACGCCGGCACGACCGGCGCCCCGCTCTCCATCGCCAGAATCGCGAGGCTCTTGAAGGTGCCCGCCGGATGGCCGAAGAAGTCCACTTCCACCCCGTCCCGCGCGCTGGCGTGCTGATCCAGCACATAGACCACGACGCCACCTTGGCTGAGGATATCAAAGATGGCTTCCAGCGACCCGCGCTTCGTCAGCGTGCCAAAACCGGCCCGGCGAAACCGCCACGTGACGAGGCTGTTCAGCAACTGCGGCTTGAGGGGGCGACGCACGAAGTGAAACTTGCCTTGGTACTGGGGAAACTGCGTGATGCCGGCCACCGTGGAGACCTCGAAATTACCAAAGTGCCCCGTGAGCAGGAACATCCCCTTTCCCTGCGCATGGGCGCGGAGCGGTGCTTCCATGTTCTCCACTCGGATCCATGCTTTGCGCCGTTGCGCCGACATCAGGGGCAGCCGCACCAGCTCAATCAGAAATCGCGCGTAATGACCGTAGTAGGCTTGGGCGAGCCGACGGATCTCACCTTCCGGCAGCACATCCCCAAAAACCCGCCGAAGATTCTCCAAGACCACCCCCCGCCGGTAAGGCAAGAGGTGGTAAAGCCAATTGCCGAACCACGGAACGACCGTCTCGCGTGGATCCGCCCACACCATTGCCGTGGCCACGGTTTCTGTGTGCGTCAGGGAAACCCGCAGCCCCGCAATGCGATGGCGATCCAGCACTGCCTGGGCAGCAGGGCTGACCCGTATCTGCGGTTCACCAAAAGCTTCCCTGCCGACGCTGAAATCACTTAGTTGGATCACCCCGAGCGCCGTCTCCCGTGGGAAAAGTTTCAGGCAGGCTTCCTTGGCCGCAAAACGCGCCGCGAGACTTGCGATGCGTCCAGCACCATCACCCGCGTCCGCCAGTTCAGTCGGGGTAAACAGATCAGCGAGTTCCACCGGGTTGCGGTCTCGCAGCAGGCTCTCCATGCGGGCCATCTCGACCGTGTCCAGACCGCAACGACACGTTCGCGGTGGAACGGCGTTCATGTACGGGGGCCGCCCGCTCGTACCAGCAAGGCCACATTCATGCCCCCGAAACCACGGGAGCAGATCAGGGCCAGGTTGCTGCGCGGGCGCTGTGACTGAGCTGATACTGACAGCGGCGACAAAGCCGGATCCAGTTCGTTCAGCGTGGCAATGCCCGGCACCACACCCTCCTGCAGCGCCTTCAACGCCAGCACCAAGTCCAGAGTTGCGGAAGCTGTGATCGTGTGGCCGGTGGCCCATTTGAACGAGGTGATGGGTGGCTGCGCCGCGCCAAACACCCGCCGCAGAGCAGCGGCTTCGGAAGCGTCCGAAGCCCGGGTGCCGTTGCCATGCGCCACCACCATACCTACATCGCTCGCGGCCACGCCTGCTTGCTGCAAGGCAAGTTCAATGGCGCGTGCCAAGCCGTCACCGTTGGGGAGGACTTCAAGAATGCCAGTCGCCTCGGTCACGCTGCCGGTCCCGAGCAACTCGCCCAACACAGCAGCATCGCGAGCCTCCACACTCGCTGCCGTTTCCAACAGCACAGCCCCAGCGCCCTCACCAAAAACGGTGCCGGCGCGAGCTCGGTCGAAGGGGCGCAGCGCATCTGGGGCGAGAAGACCAAGATTGTGGAAATGCAGGACCGTTTCCGGTTCAATGGGAGAATCGTGGCCAACGGCCACGGCGCGATCCGCTTCATCCGCCCGCAGGACAGCTGCGGCCTCTGCCACCGCCATGCCGCCCCCGACGCCGTGATTGGTGATGCAGCCATTGGTGCCGCGGAATCCGTGACGAATGCCGACATGGCACACCACGTTGTTAGGTAACTGCCGCAACAGCCACATGGGATCCACCGTCGTGTCCAGGTCCCGGCCAAATGCCGAATGATCTTCCGCCGCCTGAGTGAGCAGCGGGAAGAACTCGTAGCTGCTGCGAAAGGTTCCGCCTCCAGCACCCGCAAACACCGCGCTGCGTTCACTGTAATAAGTCGCCGCCGACGGCTCGAGGGCATCGCGGTGCGCAAGCACGCCTGAACGTCCAATCGCCTCTCCGGCGGCGTACAGCCCAAACACATCCGTCCGGGAAATCATCTTCAGAAGCCGCCGATCCTCAATCAGGGTCCGGTGCTCTTTGCCGGAGACTTCGGCCGCCACCCCCACCGGCCATCGTTCGGCGTCCCACTGAGTGATCGGACCGACGGCCGACTCACCACTGAGGATGCGCTCCCAGATGGATTCCACGTTTCGTCCCGCGCCGCAGACGGCGCCGGCGCCCGTGATCATGATGCGGGGCGAGGCGCTCATACGACAACCTCCTCAGGATTGCGGAACGCCAGGCAACTGTTCGAGCCGCCGAATCCGAGCGAGTTCGACAGGGCCGCGCGAATCCGGAGCGGCCGCGATTGGTCGCGCACGAGCGCGACCTCACACGCGGGATCGGGTTTCACCAGATTGGCATTCACAGGTGCAATGCCGTCGCGAATGGCGAGGGCACAAACCCCCGCTTCAACGGCACCGGCCGCGGCAATCAGATGTCCCATGCAACTCTTGGTGGAACTGACGGCCACCCGGTCAACCTGGTCGCCGAGAACCGCCCGCAAGGCCGCGCATTCGCTTCGATCGTTCATCAAGGTGGAAGTGCCGTGGGCGTTTACGTAATCCAAATCGTGCGATGTCAGACCCGCATCCTCCATCGCCCGCTGCATGGCTTGAATGGGGCCGTCCCCTGACGGGTGGGAATCGGTAATGCGATACCCGCTAAGCGAATTGCCGTCTCCCGCCAGCTCAGCGTAGATCCGGGCACCCCGCGCCTTCGCCGCCTTCCATTCCTCAAGCACCAGGAAGCCCGCGCCTTCTCCCAACACGAAGCCGTTGCGCGTGGCATCAAACGGACGGCTGGCCCGTGCCGGATTCTCGTTATCCGTCGAAAGAGCGCCCAGCAGGCAAAACGCCGAGAGTCCGATAGGATTGAGCATGGAGTCGTATCCGCCCGCCAACATGAAATCAACCTGCCCTCGTCGCATGGCCTTGAGCGCGGTGCCCACCGCCTGACCGCCCGAAGCGCACGCGGTGTGGACCGCCGTGGCATACCCACGAATGCCGAAATGCCGGGTCAAGAGCGCCAAGCCCGCGTTGGTTTGGCTGCGGCAGAAGCCCACCGGATCCGCCGGGAACTCGCTGGCCAGCAGCCCATCCGGATTAAACTCTCCGTCTTTTCCACAGAAGGCATGCACCGTCTGCAGTTCGCTGAAGGTGACACCCATCATGCCCGCGCCCGCGCAGCACCCCCAGCGTTCGGCGGTCGCCGCGGTGGGCCGCAAGCCCGCATCACGGAGCGCTTCCTCGGCTGCCGCCAGTGCAAACCCATGGGTGCGCGAGGCAAACTTGAGCAACCGGCGGTCATGGATTACACGGCTTACATCGAAGTCCTTGACCTCCGACCCAATCTGCGTAGGAAACCCTTGAGCATCGAAGCCCCGAATCCGTTCCACCCCACTGCGGCCGGCCAGCAAACTCCGCCAGGTCGTGGGGGCGTCAAGCCCGACCGGGGTTACCATCCCCACGCCCGTAATCGCAATCCGACGACGTTCTTTCATGATTCCTTCCCGCTGACAAACCGGACTTCCGCACTGCTGATCAACCGTTGGCGCAGTCGCGTCTCCACCGCCACGCACAAGCCAGCTTCGGCGGGCTTGATGCGCTTGGCTTCGAGGCTCAGGGTTTCGCCGGGCGCGATAAACGTGCGCAGCTTCACATCGGAAACCACCTGAGGCAACCAACCGTTGCCGGTCGCGCTGGGCACTTCGGCTGCCAGCATCGCCGCCGTTTGTAGGTTTGCATGCATCAACAACGTTCCGGGGAACACCGGTCGTCGTGGAAAATGATCGGCAAAGAACGGTGCGGCTTGCGGCACTCGCAGGACGGTGCGAGCGCACTGGCCCGGTTCACCGGCGGCACGATCCAGATCGGGCGCCGGCACGCCCTCGAACACGCCCGACTCCGCTCCGCCTGCATTGAGCAAGGCAAACCGCGCCCGCACCAACTGTGGATCATCAAACTCCTCCACCGGCACCATGGGCCCAACGCAGTCGCTAAGTCGGAGAACCGTCATGCCAGCTGCCCGGGCGGTTCCCGAGTAACCAACCGTCTCCGTATCCACAGATTCGAGCTCGGCCTCCAATTCCAGCACTTGGCCCGGTCGGACCTCGGAGACCAGTTCGATCCGGCCCGCGATTCCCGCCACGGGCCGATGGGTGAAGTCCACCGCGGCCATCGCCGCCCAAGCCGCGAGTTGGCCCGTGGCTTCGGCTACAATCGAAGCGGAAAAGGCGTTCACGCTCGCAGGAATGGCATAATGCCCGACAACCTTCACCCCAGGTTCCAGCCGGGTGATTCGGTCCACAAACGAGAAGGCGCGGAAATGGCCGTCCATGCGCAGAGAGGCGGCCGTGCGTTAAGCCGGTGGAGCCCCGCTGGCCGCCGTCCGCTGCTGGCGAATAACCATCTTGCAGAAGGTCTCCACAGTGAACAGCCGCGGGATGTCGGCCACGTTCAGGGGCGACTTGAAGCGCTCCGCCGGCACTTCGTTCAGAAACGCACGCAGCCGCGCCACGCCCGCTTCGGAAACCACGCCCGCCTTTTCAAACTCGGCTTCGGAGAGCGTGCCGCGCGCTTCCTCGACGATCTTTCCGCGCGGAATCTTCACCTTGAACAGCTTCTGCAACCGGAACACGATGTCCACAAAGTCAATGGACTCCGCGCCCAGATCCTCGATCAGCGAGGAGTCGGGTTTAACTTTCTCGACGTCGCAGCCGATGGCGTCCGCGATGGTCTCGGCCACCTTGGGGAACACGGCCTGAATTTCTTCTTTGGTGATGGTGATATCGCTCATAAATCTCTATTCCATTTTGAACCCGCCATCCACATGGAGGATTTCCCCAGTGATGTAGTCGGCATAATTCGAAGCCAGAAACCAAACGGCATAGGCCACTTCTTCGGGCCGGCCAAACCGCCGCAGCAGAATACGCGACTGGGCTTGATCCCCCGCTTGCTCACGCACCGTGCGGGAAAGCTCCGTCTCAATGACCCCGGGGGCTACCGCATTGACCGTGATGCCGCGCGGGGCGAGCTCGACCGCAAGCGATTTGGTGAAGGCATTGATCGCCCCCTTGCTGGCAGCGTAATTGGTCTGTCCCCGGCCACCCTTTTCGCCGGAGACTGAGCTGAGATTGACAATCTTGCCGCGCCGGGCGGAAACCATGTAAGGCACCACGGCGCGAGTCATGTTGAAGACTCCCGTCACGTTCGTTTCGAGAACGACCCGCACGTCCTCGTCTTCCAGCAGGCCCAAGGTGTTATCTCGAATCACGCCGGCGTTGTTGACCAGCAGGTCAATGCGCTCGGTCCGTTCCACCACCTGGTCCACAAAGGCGACACAGGCCTCGGCATTGCGTGCGTCCACCGCCTCGGCGAAGATCTTGGACGTTGGCCCATTCGAGATGACTTCGGCGGCGGCCGAGGCGTTCTCGCGATACGTGAAGGCGACGGTCATGCCTGCCGCCGCCAAAGTCTCGACGATCGCGCGGCCGATGCCCCGGCTTCCGCCGGTGACCAGCGCCACGCGCCCCGTCAGGCCGCCATCTGAAAGTGCGGGGCTTTTCATCCGGAAATGCAAAAGCCGCCGTCCACTACGAGGGTATGCCCGGTGATCATCGCCGCTTCGGGCAGGCAGAGCAGATAAACCGCGTTGGCAACGTCGTCGGGTGTAAGCGAAGGGCCGGCTGGCGTGCGGCGCGCGTACTCGGCGAGCAACTGCTCGCGATTCGGAAAGTATTTCAGCGCGTCCGTGTCCACGACGCCGGCGCTCACCGTATTGACACGAATGCCGCGGGGGCCAAGCTCTTGTGCCAGGCTGCGTACCACTGCTTCCAGCGCGGCCTTCGAAGCCCCAATGAAGGCGTAATGGGGAATCGCCCGCGATGCCCCGAGGCTCGAGAGCCCGATGATCCTCCCTCCGTCGCGCATGAGCGGCACGGCCTGCTGTGCGAGCAAACTCAAGGCGAAGGCGTTGGTCTCCATGCAGCGCCGCCAATGCTTGAGGTTGAGTTCAAGCGCAGGTCGTAACACGCCAATCGCGGCGTTGCTCACCACGATGTCCACACGGTCAAATTCCTGCCGGAACGACACGAACGCCTCTGCGAGGCTTTCCGGATCGCCGACGTCCGCCGACACGGCGCTGGCGCGCCGGCCCAGCGCCGTGATCTCCGAACACACGGTCTCCGCTTCATCCTGGCTGGTGTGGTACACAACCGCCACGTCGCAGCCGGCGCGAGCCAGTTTGAGTGCGATAGCGCGCCCAATGCCACGGGAAGCTCCCGTGACCAAGGCGATCTTGTTGGCGAGTGGTTCACTCATGAATAAACGCGACGGCTAGTCTGGCGAAATGCCGTGTAAGAATCAATCCCCGGAGCCGTCTCATTTCGGTGCTGCGTCAGATACGCGACGCAGCGCCATCACTTCCTCAGCAACCGCGGAAACAGCCCGCCCGTTCGGGAAAGGTAATCCCGGTAGGCCTCCCCATGAATCCCGGTAAGGTATTTCTCCTCGTCGCCAGCCTTGATCTGCGCGCAGAGGTAATGCATCAGCAGAATCACGAAGGAAAGCAAAGTGGGCAAAAGCAGTGCGGCCCCGGCGAGCATCACAACTTGCAGTCCATAAATGGGATGGCGGGCCCACCGGTATGGCCCACTGCTAATAAGGGTGGTCTTTTCTTTGGTGTTAATACCGATGCGCCAAGTTGAGCCCATGGCCACATAACACCAGAGCGTACCGGCATATCCCAAAACGACCAAGGCCAGACCAGCCACAAGCCCTCCAGTGCCCAGTAGGTCCGACCACAGGGTGAGGCCTGGTGTTGTTGTCGTCATCGCTACCAGCCACGGCTGGCCAATCCAGACCAGGATCACCAAAAACCAACCGAACCAGAGCGCTTTCTCCTTGGAGCCGCGAGGTTTGAGGTTCGGCGAACGCCCGATCTGTCTCCGGATGCGCCGGGCGTGAATCATCACCCCGCACCAATAGATCAGCCCGGAAGCAGAGACCGCGATGCGGCGCAATTGCAATTCTTCAATGGTCATGATGTCTGGCGAGTTGGCGTTCGGCGCGAATCAGTCGCTGCAATTCGAGCACCCAGTGTTTCTTGATACTGTACCAGACCTCTGCGGCCCAGAGGATGTTCGCGCTATCCCCTTCAAACTGCGCGTCCAGCGTTGGTCTGGTGACTGGGGCGTCGGACGGTCGATAGCGATTGATCCAATCCACCATCTTGGGATCCTTCAGCAGGTGCTTCGCGGCGGGGACTTCCCCATGCTTGTATTCCGTCGGCAACCACACGTTGCGCACCACCGCAGTGCCAGCCGGTTTGAAGTGGTTCGCCGGGCCGTAACCCAGAAAATCTCCGCCCAGGAGATCCATGGCCTTGCAAAAGCCCGTAAACTCCTCGACGGAATCCGGGACAGTGCGCAGGCGGAAGGCCATGTCCCACTGGTTTGGCAACGCCCGGGTCAGTCCACCGGCGCCGACAGCAGAGGCATAGGGCAGACGAAGATCAGCGACGGGGCGCATCTGCCCGGCAACGGGATCACGAATCTCGCAACGTTCCTCCTTCTCCCACGTCAGCGGATTCCAGACATGCAGACAGGAGGAGGGTTTGCCGTCAAACTGGTAAAGAACCTTGATCACCTGCATCCCTCCCTGGCTATGACCAACCATCATGGGTCTCAGCTTCTCCTTTTCATAAAACCAGGCGATAGCCCCTGCGATCTTCTCGCTGCTCTCGTAGCAACTGAAACTGTACGTGCCGTCGCTTGGGTTCGTGAGGCTGACCGCGGGGTAGCCCATGCCGATGAGGAATTCGGAAAAGGAGACCATTCGCGGAATTACCCGGGCGATGCCGCCATGAATGTTGACGATTCGGGGTGCCGGTGCATGAGAGAGCACATCCCGGACGTCCTCCGCCGTCACATTGGTTGGATTCAGGCCCAGGATTCTGGCTTCGAGGTCTGAAGCGAATTCCTTCCCATGCCCCGCGAAGGCCACCTCTGCCTTCTGCAGTTGGTCCGCCTCGAGTCCTTGGCGATGGTACATTCCGCAGCCCGCCAGCAGGACAACCGCCCAAAGGATCAAATAATCAACAAACCGAGTTCTCAAACCGCCTCCCGTGTTTCTTCAAGATACTCCCGCAAACGGACCTGCATGCCTTCAACGTCGGCCTTCGAAAAAACCGTCGTGCGATAACTCAAGCCCATGTTCACCCGGTCACCGATAGTCGTCACAGACAACACCAACGGCGTCGCCGGACCGGTCGAAACGCCCCGGAAATAGTCCAAGAGCGCGCCGCCGGATGTTTGTTCCCAGAGGGAATTCAAGTTCATGTTCGTTATGCCGCCCCACAGCGGGTAGTTCTTTGGATAAAACATCCGTCGCCGTTCGGGCGAGAAGAATCGGAGGAGGAAACGAGCAATTGCGAGGTCTAGCGGTGTCGCCAGGTAAAGTTTTTGGCGTTTGATGACAGCGGTCTGTTGCTGAACGTCCTCCGCCAGCTTTCGCAAGCTGATCCCCGCCGGCACTTCGTGCGTCACGGTGAACGAGCCCAAGAAAAGCCCGAAGGTGCCACGGCTCTCCACCTTCAGGTCTTTGCGCAGATTGACAATGCAGCCGAGGGAGAGCTTCCGGCGCTTCCGCGCGCGGTCTCGCCCGCCGGCACAGGGGGACACCGACTTCAGCAGCAATGCCATCAACAGGTCGTTGATCGTGACGGCCCAACGTTTGGCAGCCACAAGCAAGCATCGCAGTTCTCCCGGCGACAGGGAGAGGAGTGAGAAACCGTTGGTCATGTTGCCCGTATCGTCATAGTGCACGCGGCGTGTTTGGCGTGAATTGCGAAACTGCGCGGGCAGAGCCAGCAACTTATGCACTAACACCATGGGATGACGCCACAAAAGATGATTGCGACTGTCGGGATAAAGTTCAAGATGGGCCGGCCTCCCCGTCTCGTCGTGCCCGATGTAGTCCGTCACGATATTCTTCAGGAGATACACCACGGACTCAGCATCCGCCGCAGGATGGAAATAGACCAACCCCAGAAAGCACGAATCATCCGCGGTCACCACCAGAAATCGGAACGGGCAGAACGGTCGTGCAGTATCAAACGGCACGTTCAATTGCCGCTCCATCTCGGATGCCAACACCCGCTGCGGGTTCTCTGCGCCGGAGAGAATTTGAATCTCACAGTCCGCTGGGCCGGTGTCATACTCAAAAGTCGATCCCGCTCCACTCAGACTCAGACGAGTAAGGCCGCACTTTTCCAATGTGCCGCGGATGCCGGTTCGCAGGCGCGCGATGTCCGGCTTGCCCCGAAGTTGTGCCACGTGAATGGCACTGTAGGGGTGCAGTTCGTTCCACAGCACCATGCTTCGCTGAAAAATGTTGAGTCGGCCCTGCATAGGCGCGGTCTGCAGCTGGCAAGGATCGCCTTTGCCTGCGGCACTCGATTACGGGCAGGATATTCTTCATGGCTGCTGGAAACAAGGGTTAGCGTTGTTCGCCGTGGATACGAGATGGGGGGGGTAAACTTGTGTCACACGAAGAAGGCGGTCGCATGAGCCAACCGAAGTGGTTACAACTGCGTCCGTCCTTATTGAGTCAACACGACTCGCTTGAAGGTCAGCAGCAACGACCGCAAGTCCGAACGACACCGAGCCATTGGCCGTCTCGAATTCCAGACTTGCGGCAGACAGGCCGGAATGGCTTAGCATATCGGCGTCGAGATGCTGTAGCGTTGCCGGTTGGCGCACCTGTGTTTCAAAACACGGGAGCAGGATGCATCTCACAATCGGACATCGTGTGAGTAATTGGTCCATTATCGTTTGTTTCGCGTTCGGCCTAGCTGTCACTTGGCCGTTGGTTCCGCTGATCATCCGCCGGTCACAGGGCATGGCGATCGCGCGCGGCCATTCCTTCCACCAAACCCATACTGCCCCCGTCCCTCGGTTCGGTGGGTTGGCCTTGGCTGTCACGTTCGTCCTGGTAGTCATCGGCGCGCAGTTGTTCCTCGATATCCCCGCAGACCGTTTGCAGGACAATATCGGACTGGCATTAACGTCGCTGGCCATGTTTGGCTTGGGCTTCGCCGACGACATCAAGCCCATGGGAGCGCGGAAAAAGCTCCTTGGGCAGATTGTGATCGCACTGGCTGCGGCAATCTGGGTTTCCCGGATTCAGGTCTTCAAGCACCCGCTCTCGGGTAACACTATAGATCTTGGCTGGTGGGGACTGGTCATCACCGTGGTCTGGTTGGTGACGTTCACGAACTTGATCAATCTGATTGATGGGATTGATGGGTTGGCGGTGGGCCTTTCGCTGATGTTAATGGCGCTCCTGGCCTACGTGGGCAGTGCGGGAGGATCCATCCTGCCGGTGGCCTGCTCGGCAGCCATGGCGGGCGCCCTCCTGGCCCTGCTGCGCTACAATTTTCCCCCGGCGAAGATCTACCTGGGTGACGGTGGGGCCTATTTCATGGGCTTTCTCATCGGAATCCTGTCCATGCGCCAGTCGCAAAAGGGCACAGTGGTGGCGGCCTTGGTAGCCCCATTATTTGCCCTCGCCCTGCCGATACTCGACGTCACGTTGGCTATCCTCCGTCGGGGCATCAAAGGCGTGCCCATCTTCCGGGCGGATCGAAAGCACCTCCATCACCGGCTAATGGATGAAGGCTTTTCGCGTCGCGATACCGTGCTCATTCTCTACGGGTTTTCCGTGGTATGCTTGCTTGCTGCCTTCGGGGTTTTTTGGTCGAAAGGCAGTTGGGGGCCGGTTTCGCTGGGTCTGCTTTGCCTCATCGTGTTGGTGGCGGCTGGCAGACTAAAATTCGCGCGGGAATGGTTCAACGTTGGCCGGGTACTTGGAGACTCGCTCGAAGTCCGGAAAGAGTCGCAATATGCCCTCGCTTTGATCGCGTGGTTCGAGTTGGAAGCTGAGCGCAGTCCCTCTGCTGAAGCCTTGTGGGTGGACTATGAATTCTTGGTGCGAAAGGTGGGTTTCGTGCGCGCAACATTGGATTACAATGGCACGCAGCGCGCCTGCGAAGGGGAAATCCCGGCCTGCCCATCGCCAGTCAAGCGGAGCGTGGCATTGCACCACACCAGTCACCGATCCTTGGAGTTCGCGGCTGATCCGGAGCGCATGCCCTCGCGCGTGTTCGACCAGTTGTGCGATTTGACAGCCGAGGCGTGGCTACGCGGCGTCAACCGCTGGGAGGCCAGCAATGGCCGCCCTCTTGAGTTCGCCACACCCGTTGTGCAGTCCCCTCCTCCAGCGCGCCCTTAGTCCTTTCAACCTGTCCCCGAGCTTCGGCAATCCAGCTGCGCATCACGGTTTGCCGCGATCGAGCAACTGGCGCACTCGGGTCGCCAGTTCCTCTGCGTTGAATGGCTTCTGGAGAAACTGCACACCTTCCTCCAACACGCCTTGCCGACTGATAACATCCGCCGTGTAACCCGACATGAACAGACATTGGATGCCCGGCTTGAATTGCTCAACCCGCTGTTTCAACTCCAGCCCGTTCATGCCCGGCATGACGACATCCGTAATCAGCAGGTGGATGGACTCGGCGTGCGCTCGCGTTTGCAGCAACGCATCCTCCGGCGTGTGGGCGGCCAGCACGGTGTACCCCTGCCGCTGTAGAAAGCGTTCGCCCAGCTTCAAGATTTGTTCCTCATCCTCCACAAGCAAGATAGTCTCGTTGCCCCGCGGCAGCTTTCCTCGGCCCGACTCGGTGCTTCGATCCGTTTCTTCACAGCAACGTGGCAGGCAGATGTTGATCGCAGTACCCTTCCCCAGTCCGGAATGTACTTTGATCAGACCGCCATTCTGTTTGACAATGCCGTACACCGTCGCCAGACCAAGCCCGGTGCCCTTGCCGACTTCTTTGGTGGTGAAGAACGGTTCGAAGAGATGTTCCAAGACTTCCGGACTCATGCCGGGCCCATTGTCGCTCACACACAACAAGACGTATTCACCGGGCACACCGTCAGCATACGTGGCCGCATCGACGGCGTTGAGGGTGAGATTGCAGGTCTCCAGCGTCACCTTACCCACGCCGTCAATGGCATCGCGCGCGTTCACGGTCAGGTTGGCGAGAATCTGATCCAGTTGAGCGGGATCCATCTTCACCCGCCAGAGGACGCGTCCCGGGACCCATGCCAGTTGGATGTCCTCGCCGATGAGTCGTTGGAGCATCTTGAGCATACTGGCAACCACCTCGTTCAAGTCGAGCACCTTCGGCATCACCGTCTGCCGCCGGGCGAAGGCCAAGAGCTGGCGGGTTAAATCGGCTGAGCGCCGTGCCGCTCGCTGCGCCTCTTCAAGGTCGCTCCGGACGGGACTGCCCGGGGACACTTGTTGCAGGCTGACATCCAGGTTGCCAAGGATGACCTGCAGCATATTGTTAAAATCGTGGGCCACGCCCCCCGCTAACCGCCCCACGGATTCCATCTTTTGCGCCTGCACCAACTGCGTCTGGAGTTTCGCGCGCTCCGCTTCCGCCTGCCTCCGCAGGGTGACATCCCGGAACTGACTCAGGACCAGCGACTCAAAGCCCGGTTGCTCCAGCATGGCGTTGGTGACACCGAACCAGACCTTCTTTCCATTCCAAAGCGCCAATTCCTCCTCCACGTGCTGGAGAATCGTCCGGCTCTCGAAGCGACGGTGGTAGCTATCCAGTATTCGAGCTCGTTGATCCTCCTGGTAGGCGACGGCTAGAGAATGGCCCTCCAGCTCCTCCCGCGGTTTGCCGACCATCCGGCAATACGCTTCGTTCACCTTCACTGTGCTGCCCAGAGCATCCGACAGCCGCATCCCTTCCGCGGAGGTCTCCCACACCAAGGAAAGGCGTTTCTCCAAGGCGGCTTCGGACTCGATGCGTTTTCGGATCTGCTCGGCTTTCTCCTGCACTTGGCGGCGCAACAAATACACCCACGCCAACACGGCCGCCACTACCAACAGGAAGCCGGCCCCCATCAGGACCGCGTGCCGCGGCGTCCACCACGAAGGCGCGAGCAGCACTTGCACATCGTCCGCGGAGCGCAGCAGCAGACCAAAGGACCGCGGCTCATTCCGGTTGTCCGGCTGCACGCGACAAACCCCGGTGAGCCGCACCACACTTCCTGCCCGCCAGGATGGGATTGTCAGGTTGGTTTCCGCGGATTCGAACTGAGCGGGAAACACCACCGCACCACTCTGCACGATCAGGGACGACAACGCGGAGCCGCCAGGGTCGTTCCGCAACTGCCCTTCCATCACAACCAACTCCCGATCAAAACGTCCTTGGGGGAGAATCGTCTCCGCCGATGCCACCCTTGCGGTAACCGTCAAGGATTCCTGACTTCGCTGGAATAAGGCCTCCTCCAGGCAGTTTGCCAATCCGTCCGCCGCCGGATAGCCCACTACGTCCAACACCTCCCCGACCGTCACGCGCCCCTGCTGGGCCGGCTTGGCGAGAATGGCCCCGGTTTCATCCTGCAGGTAGAACTGATGCTCCGCCCCCTGCAACGTGACTTGACCCCGCACGCGCACCCGTTGCAGCCCCAGCAGAGACAGCGACTCGCGATTGACCGTGTTGATGGGCCGCGAGGCGATCGCAAAAACGTCTCCAGGTGCGGGCATGACAACATTGATCGCCTCCTCATTGGGCACGCGGAGTTGCACGCTCACCCATTGATCCCGGCTGTTCAAGACGCCCGTGCAAACGCCCCGCAGTCGCACTCGGGCGTTGACCAAGCGTCGCAGCCCCGCAGCCTCACCCGGCGTGGGCACTACCGCTTCAAATGCACCCTGCTCACCGACCACCTTGAGCATGACGTGCCCCGGTTGATCAGCAACCGAACGGACCACGCCCTCCAGTTCAACCCAAGCGCAATCGTAAGCTTCCGAAAACAGGACGGGCAGATCCACATGAAGCGGTTCCGGAAAACTTGCCGTCCCCAGAGGTCGCAAGGTCGCATCCACTATCATGCGCGCAATCCCGCCGGCGTCCGTCACACCTTCCACGTCCACCCATTCGCCGGGTCGCAACCCACCACGCCACGCCCGCACGAAGAGCGCACCGGTGTTGTCCTGCAAGAAGAAATGAGGCCAGGCCGGATCCGCATACGTGACCACGCCTTGGAGGCGCACTGGAAGACGCTCCGCCGCCCTTGTCTTGCTCAAGGTCCGAACCTCCCGCACCGTCCGGAGCACCTCGATCGCAGCGGCATTGGTTTCTCGTCCGGCAGTTGGAGATGTGCTCTCCGGCGGGGGCGAGTGTGTTGCGTCTTCCAAAAAAACTTCCCGATCCACGATCGCGGGAAAACCCCAAACATCCACGGCGTCATCTACCGCGATCGTCTTGCGGGTTGGGCTGACGACAAGGATCGTCCCCGTAGCATCGCGCACGACCAGTGAACTGGCCCGATTCGCTGAAGGCCCCTGTTTCCCCGTCACCACGCCTCGAACTCGCACCCGCGGAGAAATCTCGCCCGTCTGTTTCATCGCGAGAACCTCGCGGATGGGAGTGATCGCGATTTCGGACAACGGCAACGGCGGACTCGCTACGACCACGTTAGTCAGGCCAGGGATAAACAAACCCACACCTGTCACGCCGTTACCCTGATACCGGCTGGCGCAGACACCTTGAATTCTCACTCGGGCGCCAACCAAGCTGGCATGCTCGACGCTTTGAGGCGGAATGTGCCGCACGTAGTTCAACAGGCGCGTGCTGCCAGCGAGCACCTCCAGTTTCATCCGCTCACCCAACACCTCGACTTCGCGAACGACCCCGCCGACCTCCACCCATTGGCCGGACAACTTCCCCGACCAGAGATCGCCCTCTGTTGCAATAGTCGGAACCGGCAGCGGCCTCCGTCCCAGAGCGCGCAACTGAGGTTGCGCCACGACAGCACTCGGGTCGCCGACGGCGGTGACTCCACGCAGTTCGACCTCGTCCCCAATGCTAACCTCGGTCGCAACATCCCGAGCCGCAGCAGAGTGACCACGGGCACCATCGTGCAGGAATAAGAGATTCCAAGCTGGATCTGTGTAAGTCACCACAGCTCGAACCTGCACCGGTAATCCGCGGGCCACGTCCTCGCGGCTCAAGTCAACTAACTCGCCGAAACTGGAGATAACCTCTGGATGGGCAGCAGCCACCACATCGCCGGCTGCCAGCATGTAAAGCCATACCGCCCAGCACCAGCGCAGAACGATCTGACACGTGTGGGAGAAATCAGTCGCGGCTGTTACGCGCATACCCCGAACAACATTCTCCACACTTCTGCCCGTTTCGTGCCGCTGCCTGCTGATGGAAGAACACGCGGGCAGTCTGGTTAGGTTGCGGACCGATGTCAACGCCTGCAGCGCTCGTGGCAGGCAAGGCTTACAGAACGCCCTTTCTCAAGACACCCGCCAATAGCCAGGCTTTAGCGCTTACCGTAGAGCTTCCGCAGCACTTCAGCGTTGTAGCTGCGCGTACCGCCGACAACCGGGCGAATTTTCACCGAGTCCTTTACGATCTCCACCACCACACCGGTGAACCCGGCGACGTCCACGTGCTTGCCGTAGGCACACCCCGGAAAGTCCGGCTGGCTGGCGAGCAGTTGGATTGGCTGCACCGGCGCCGTGTAATCAGGCTCGGCGATAAAGACGCGAGGTGGCGCACTGGTCTTGGAGTCGGCGGGCGGCTGCGCGTCCTCCACCGCCTGCAGCGGCGGCTCGTAACGTTCCGGTGGAGCGTAAAGCGTCTTGAGTCGGTTGGCATTGAAGCTCTGCGTTATGCCATCCGGAGATCTCACCTTAATGGATTGGTTGACGACGTCCACCACGACCCCCGCAAAACCCCGGATTTCGATGTAGAGCCCTCGGGCGCACTGCGGAAAACCAGATCGCCCCGCGACGTCTTCAATTGGCAATGGCGTACCGGAGAAATCCGGCGCGGCGATGGCTTCCCGTATCGGTGCATCTGAGGCTACTGATGACGTTGTTTCTGGTGTCGTGCGCGTTTGCATGAGCCAATCATTTTCGCAGGGTTCGTCCTCCATGGCGAATCCATTCTGCGAGAAATGGCTGGCTTGCTACTTCGCCAAGCTTGCCATTTTCCGTTCAGCAGAACACGCTCAACCCAGCGCAGATTCTGCCGATAACGATGTAGCGCATCATCGTCGTGAAACAAACTGGCTGCTGGTGGCTGCTCCTTGCCGTTGGGTATGGGGTGATATTGCACCCCAGACTAGCGCTTGCCCTGGACCCAGCGAAAAATCTCACCCAGTTCACCTGTCAGAATTGGACCCGCCATAGCGGGCTTCCGGCCAACGGCATCAACGCCATCACGCAGACGAAGGATGGTTACGTATGGCTCGGCGCGCAAAAGGGTTTGGTGCGGTTCGATGGCGACGAGTTCAGGCTGTTCCTCCTGCCTGCCCGGCCCGAATTCCGGCGGCAATCCATCGCGACGCTTTCCCGATCCCAAGACGGCGGCTTGTGGTTCGGCATCAACAATAGCTCCTTTGGACATTTTGACGGTGAGGATGGGTTTTCAACGATTGACGGGACACCATGGGTCAATCCGATCATGAACGTGTCTGCTGTGCGCGAGTTCCGCGACAGACATCTTTGGGTGGCGGCGGATAACGGGGCCGCGCAATTCACCAGCCGGAGTGCCAACGCCCTCGTCGTTGCCGATCAAATTGGCAGTGTTACCGCGGTGTGTGAGGGCGCGCGTGGACGCGTCTGGCTGGGAACCAGCGAACGTGGACTGTATTACCACGATCAGAACGGACTGAGCCAGTTTCCAGATACATCACTCCACGGGAAAGTCATCCGCGCCCTCACTAAGGATGCTTCCGGCCAAATTTGGGTGGGCACCAGCACGGGGTTGCGATGCTATGACGCCGACTTTCAGCCGCGGGCGATCCCGCCTTCGGGCACAGAGGTGCGGGCGTTGCTGACGGATCGGCGGGGGGCGGTATGGATTGGGACGAGCGGCGACGGTCTGGGCCGATACCAAAACGGTCAATTGATGTATCTGCGCAAACAGGAAGGATTGGTGAACGACTTCGTCACCGCCCTGTTTGAAGACGACGAGGGCAGTCTCTGGGTTGGCACCCGGGAAGGGTTGAGTCAGCTCGCCGATGTAAAATTCCCAATCCTCTCGATCTCGGAGGGATTGCCGGAAGGCTTGGTTCACGGAGTTGCCGCCGCGAAGGACGGGGGCCTCTGGGCAGCCACAAGCGTAGGCATTTCCAGAATCTCCAGCACGGGTGTCACCAATTACTCGGAAGAACTCGGGTTGTCCAACAGCTACATCAAACGGGTATTCGAAAGCCGCACGGGCGACCTTTACGCCATCGCAGGGGACAAAACGATCGCGATCCTGTCCGGGGGGCGTCTCGTGGCCAGGCATCTGAACGAGACCTGGCCGATCGCTTTCGCGGAAGATGCACAAGGCATGATTGTCGCCGTGGGTGGGGCTTTGTATCGGGTCAGCCGGGATCAGTTTCTGCCCTTTTCGTTCAAGGACGGCCAGTCGCCGCAGTTCAATTGGATTCGCAATCTGCTCATGGCCCGCGATGGGACGCTGCTGGTTGCCAGCCCGAGCGGCTTGTTCTGCATCAAAGACGGCGAATGCACGCAGTGGTCGGCCAGCAACGGCCTCTCGGATTCGAGTGTTCACTGCCTCGCCGAGGACGCCGAAGGCGTCATCTGGGCCGGCTTGACGACCGGGATCGCCCGGCTGAAACAAGGCCGGATCAGCAACATCAGCCGGGGAGAAGGTCTGCTGGAGAATTACGTGTTTGCGCTCGCCTTGGACGATCGCGATTGGATGTGGGTCAACTCCAGCAGCGGCATCTACCGGGTGTCCCGCCGCAGTCTGAATGCCGTCGCAGACAAACAGGCCGACCAGGTGGACTGCGTGGCCCACGACGGCCTCGACTCCGTCAAGACGACCGACACCACCGAGGTGGAGTATTCAATCTGCAAGACAGCGGATGGCAGGATCTGGTTACCCAGCCCGCAAGGAGTGATCCAGATTGACCCTGAGAATCTTTACACCAACCAAGTAGCCCCGCCGGTTCGAATTCAGCAGGCTCGCGTCAACGGGGTCGAAATGTCAGTCCGACGACCGGTTTCCATCCCTCCGGGCCGCGGCGAAGTTGAAATGCGGTATGTGGCACTGAGCTACATCGTCCCATTGAAAATCCGTTTCCGATATCGCCTCGATGGCTGCGATGAGGATTGGATTGAAGCAGGTGATCGCCGGTCAGCCTTCTACGGCAATCTCAAGCCGGGCCGCTACCAATTCCAAGTGCAAGCCTGCAACGCCGATGGCGTCTGGAACGAACAGGGCGACCGCTTTGAATTTGAACTGCCACCCCACTATTACCAGACGGCCTGGTTTAGAATCCTCTCTGCATTGCTCGCCATTGCAGCCTTGGCGGGTGTCTATACCTGGCGGTTCCGGCATCTCCAGACAAAACAACGCCAGCTCAATGAAGCCAACGAACGGTTGGAAGCCAGGATTCAAGAACGAACTCGCGAACTAGCCGAGCAGCGCAACCTCCTGCGCACCCTGGTTGACCACCTGCCCGACAGCGTGTTCATCAAAGACAAACACAGCCGGGTCATTCTCAGCAACCAGGCCCACGCACAAACCATCGGCGCGGCAACCCCCGACGAAGTCGTCGGCAAGACGGATTTTGAATTCCTGCCGCGCGATTTGGCCGAGAAATTCTACGCCGACGAACAGGCGTTGCTCGCGAGCGGGCAACCGTTCAACGGCGAAGAGGCCAGCGTGGACATGAGCACCGGCGAACCGCGCTGGCTGCGCACCACCAAAGTGCCGCTCCATGATCCCGACGGCAGAATCATCGGCCTGGCCGGCATCAACCGCGACATTACCGAGCGCAAACACTGGGAGGCGCGCCTCGAATCGTTGCATCACCAGTTGGTTGAGGCATCCCGCCACGCCGGCATGGCAGAGGTCGCCACGGCCGTCCTGCACAACGTCGGCAACGTCCTGAACAGCGTCAACGTCTCCGCCGGGGTCGTGTCCGATCGCGTGCGCCGTTCGGCGGCCGACAGGATTGAGCTTGTGGTGCGGATGCTCCGCGAGCATCAGGCGGACTTGGCCCAGTTCCTCACTTCCGACGAAAAGGGGCGGAAGCTCATGGAATACATGGAAACGCTCGCCCAGCATCTCGCGGCCGAAAAGCGCAGCCTGCTCGAGGAGATCCAATGCCTCGTTCGAAACGTTCAACACATCAAGGAAATTGTCACCACGCAACAAGCCTACGCCCACGTGGCCGGCGTCCAAGAGGTCCTGAATCCCGTCGAACTCGTCGAGGACGCGTTGCGGATGCATGCGGCCAGCTTCGCGCGGCATGACGTGAAGCTTCGACGCGAGTTTGAGCCAACCCCTCCCATCACCGTGGACCGCCACAAAGTGGTCCAAGTCGTCGTGAACCTCCTCCAGAACGCCCGGCGGGCCTGCGAGCAACGGCATGGCGACGCAGAAGTCACGGTGAAAGTCTGCCGCGCGGGCGCAGACCGCATTTGTATTGAAGTCGCGGACAACGGCGTTGGCATCTCGCCCGAAAGCCTCACGCGCATTTTCGCGCACGGCTTCACGACGCGCAAAGACGGCCACGGCTTCGGCCTGCACAGCGGCGCCCTGGCCGCCAAGGAACTCGGCGGTCGTCTCCTCGCCCACAGCGATGGTTTGGGTAAGGGCGCGCGGTTCACGCTTGAACTACCCGTCGAAATGAAGTTCAGCACAAGCCCGGGCGATAGCGCTCCGCCTGCAGCAACGCCCGCCGAGCCGTGAACAACTCGGCGGCCGAATTCTGCAGCAAGCAGGCGGATTCGCCGCCACACCGCGGATTGCTTTCCGACTAAGTGACGCTATCTTCCCGCCGTCGCTGCAAGCGGGCATGTTGTTCGTTTGACGGCAAGCACGATTTCACATGAGCACATTGACCGACGCCACCGCCATCACGGATAAGACCCGCGAGCTTTGCCAGACGATTCTTGATCACCCGGCCTTTCAAGCCGCCCAGCAGAGCATTCAGGCGTTTACCGCCAACGACCAGGCGCGCGCCCACTATGAATCCGTCGTCAGCAAGGGGCAGGAACTCCGTCACAAACAGCATCACGGCGAGGAACTCCCGGAGGCCGAGGTCAAGGCGTTTGAAAGCGAACGGGAGGCGTTGCTGCGCAATCCCGTGGCGCGCGAGTTCATTGACGCCCAGTCCGACTTGCACGATCTGCGACACACCATCGAAAAACACCTCTCGCTAACACTGGATTTGGGGCGCGTTCCGACTCCTGAAGACTTGGAAGGCGAATGCTGTGGAGGGGGCGGCGGCGGCGGCGGCGGATGTGGCTGTCACGGGCACTGAGCCCACCTCGGCAATTGCTGACTTAAGTCGCTGCGGAGCGGTTTCGCTCATGCGCTTCGCCGTTGTCATTTAAAGTGCGCCTCGCTAGCCTTGCGCTGGCGCGATGACTTCGACGCAACAACAGGCGATGCTGGCGGCGGCCAACTGCGAGGTCGCCTTCGACAACCTGACCTGTCAGCTCTACTCCACGGACGCCTCCGTTTACCAGATTGAACCGGCTGCTGTGGCTTTCCCACGACATGCCCGGCAGGCCAGCGCCATCGTCAAGGCGGTCGCCGAAGCGGGCCTCTCAGTGATTCCGCGCGGCGCGGGAACCGGCCTCGTCGGCGGCGCCATCGGCGATGGCGTCGTAGTGGATTTCGCCCGGCACAACGCGGCCATTGGCAAGTTCGATCCCGAAACGCGCGCTGTTCAGGTCGGCCCGGGCGTGGTGTTGGACCAGCTCAACGCCTTTCTGCGCCCGCTGGGCTTCTGGTTCGGTCCGGACGTGGCAACGAGTTCGCGGGCGACGCTCGGGGGCATGATCGCCAACAACTCCTCCGGCGCACATGCCCCGGTGTACGGGACCACCGCGGATCACGTGGTTTCGTTGGAGGTCGTCTTGGCAGATGGCCGCGTTCGCCGAGTCGGCCCGGGCGAAGATCACCTGCGTGCCCAGCGGCTGTTGGTGGAAGACCTCGTTCAACTCAACAGTCTCCAAATCCAGGAGCGCATGCCGGAAGGGCTCACGAAGCGCTGGCCTGGCTATGGCATTGACCGTTTCCTGCGCGAACCCGGGAATCTGAATCACATCCTTTGCGGCAGCGAAGGCACGCTCGCGGGTATCGTTGGAGCGGAGTTGAAGGTGGTGCCGCTGCCCGCGGAGAAAGGACTGGGCCTGCTCTTCTTCGCGTCCGTCGCCGAGGCGATGCAGGCCACGGTGGAGCTGCTCGATCTCAAGCCCGCGGCCATCGAACACATTGACCGCGTCCTGTTGGACCAAACCAAGGGCCAGCTTCCCTTCCAAGCTGCGCGCGACCTGATGGGACTTGATGCCACGCCTTGCGAGGCGGTCCTCATGGTCGAGTTTTTCGACGCGGTGACCGACAAACTCGCCCTGCTCAGCAAACGCCACTTGGGGCTGCGTCGAATGACGCTTACCGGAGCGAAAGAGATGAGCCTGGTGTGGGCACTGCGCAAGGCCGGCCTGTCCCTGCTCACTGGCTGCAAAGGCGCCGCGAAACCCACGACCGGCATTGAAGACACGGCGGTCCGTCCCCACCAATTGCCCGAATACGTTGCCGCACTGCAGGACATCATGCGCCGCTTGGACCTCCAAGCCTCCTACTACGGCCACGCCGCGTCCGGTTTGCTGCACGTGCGTCCGGTGTTGGACCTGCATCGCGCGGAGGATGTGCGGCGCTTCCGACAGGTGGCAGAGGAGGTTTCCGCGTTGGTATTGCAGTTCAAAGGTTCACTGGCAGCGGAACATGGCGTGGGCATCGCACGAACGGAGTTCATGAAGCAGCAGCTCAGCGAGGAACTCCTGGATGCCATGCGGCAGATCAAGGCTTCGTTTGACCCGCACAATCTGTTCAACCCCGGCAAGATCATCCCGGACGAACAGTATGCGTTCGACACGCACCTGCGTCAGGGCGGCTTCGAGCTCAAGCTTCCCTTCGAGCCGGTGCTGGAGTTCGCAGCCAAGGACGGTTCGTTCATCGCAAATCTGGAACAATGCAATGGCTGTGGTGGTTGTCGGAAACAGACCGCCACCATGTGTCCCACCTTCCTCGCCACGGGCGACGAATTGATGTCCACGCGCGGCCGGGCCAACCTCATCCGCGCCGTCCTGGCCGGCCGTGGATTGGACGGCAAGAACGCCTTGTCTTCACCGGAACTGAACGAGGCGCTGAGCAACTGCCTGTCGTGCCGCGCGTGTGCCACCGAGTGCCCGTCCAACGTCAACTTGCCGCTGCTCAAGGCTGAATTGCTCAACGCCCGCTGGCAGCGCGATGGGCTTTCGCTTCAGGCCCGGGTGTTCAGCTCGGTGGACGCGTTGGGCCGGCTCGGCACCAAGTTCCCGCGTCTTGCCAACACCGCGTTGGAATGGGAATGGACCCGCCGTCTGCTCGAAACCACCCTCGGCCTTTCGACGCAACGATCGCTGCCAGCCTATGCCTCGCAACGCTTCGATCGTTGGTTTGCGCATCGCTCCCCTCCCCCTTCGCCGCGGCACGGTCCGGTCCTGCTCTGGGACGATACGTTTGTGCGTTATCACGAACCGGGCGTGGGCATGGCAGCGGTGGCGGTGCTCGAAGCCGCCGGTTACGAAGTCCGGCTGCCGACCGATAGGCAATGTTGTGGACGTCCCGCCTTTAGCCAGGGCAACCTGACCGAGGCCAAGCGCTGCGGCCGCCACAACCTCGAGTTGCTTCACAAAGGCGACCAAACCGTTCCCATCATCTTCCTCGAACCGTCCTGCTACTCGATGTTCGCCGAAGATTACCGGGAGTTGGGGCTGGCCGGAGCCGCAGAAATTGCCCGCCGTTGTCACCTCTTCGAGCCGTTCATCGAACGCTTGCTGCAGCACGAACCCAAAGCGATCGGCTTCAACCAAGCCGCCGGCAACATCCTCATCCACGCCCATTGCCACGCCAAGGCCTTGCTCGACACCTCCTGCATGACCCGCCTGGCGGCACGCTTGCCCGGGCGGAAAGTGCGGATGCTCGACACCGGTTGCTGCGGCATGGCCGGAGCATTCGGCGCGTTGACCGACAAATACGCACTCTCTCTGCAAGTCGCCGAACCCCTCGCCGAACAGGTGCGCCATCAGCCGTACGGCACCATCGTGATCGCGTCCGGCACAAGCTGCCGGCAGCAAATCACTCACCTGGTCAATATCCGCACGTGGCACATGGCTCAGTTGCTGGCAGACGCGCTGCCGCAGTGAGGTTCGCCGCGAACCGTCAGCCCAACCGTTGGAAAAACCGCTCTGCCGTGGCGCAGGAGTCAGCGCTCAACTGCTCCAACGAACACCCCCGCACGCTAGCCGCCAGCGCCGCGGTTTCCCGGACAAATGCCGGCTCGCAACGCTTCACGCGATTGGCACGGTGCGGCTCCGGCACGAGGAACGGACAGTCGGTTTCAAACATGAACCGGTCTGCCGGGGCAGCCGCCAGCGCGCCCCGCACGTTCTCCGAGTTCTTGTAGGTCAGTATCCCGGTGAAACTCACGACGGCTCCGAGCGCCAGGATGCGCTCCATCGCTGCCGCGTCGTCTGCAAAACAGTGAAACTGCCCGCGAACCCGTCCTTCGAAGCGTTTCATGATGGCCAGTGTATCGTCCAACGCGGAGCGCTGATGCACGACCACGTTTAACCCCAGTTCCGCCGCCACTTCCAGGTGCTGCTCGAATAGGGCGGCCTGACGACGTTTGTAGCTCTCCACGTCGCGTTCCCCGGCCGCGTCGCGGCTGGGAAGCCGATAGTAATCCATGCCGGTCTCACCCAGGGCGACGACTTTCGGATGTCGCGCCAACTCCCGCAAAGCCGGGCGCAGATCCTCCGGCGCTTCGTGGGCGTCGTTCGGATGCCAGCCCACCGCTGCAAACACCTGCGGATACCAGTCCGCCAGTGCCACGCAGCGCTTGCTGTTATCAAGGTTCGTGCCCACGGCGATGAGCTTGGCGATTCCAGCAGCAGCGGCGCGTTCCAAAACTTGGGGGAGATCATTCGCAAAGTCCGGATAATCCAGATGCGCGTGCGTATCGTAAAAAGTGGCCATTGCGTTGTTTCCGCCTCCAGCTTGCCGTCCGACAAGTCCCAGCGCAATGGGCAAAGCGTCGCTAACTGCTCCACGGGTTACCGTTGGCACTTCGGGCAGAAATACGTACTGCGCGCCGCCTGGACAATACGCTTCACCACGCAACGACAGCGTCGGCAATATCGCCCGGCCCGATCATAAACCCGCAAACGCTCCTCATAGTAGTCCGGCGCACCCTCGGCACGTCCGTAATAGAACAAGCCGTCCCCATCTTGCCCGCCGAAGTTCAGCGGCACCGTGCTGCCAAACCGAATCGCCTCCGCCAAGACTTTCCGTATCGCCAATCGCAAGCGACTGACCTCATCGCGCGTCAGACTCCGCGCAGCACGGCGCGGCGAAAGCCCCGCCCAATGCAGGGCTTCACTGGCGTAGATGTTCCCCACACCGGCAACCAGCGTCTGGTCGAGCAACTTGACTTTGATCGCCTGCGCAGACCGCTTCAACGCGCCGGCCAGATAGTCCGCCGTGAAATTCGCACTCAGAGGTTCGGGGCCGAGCTTTGGGAGCAGAGACGTGTCGAGACTGAACCGGCCGAAATAACGCGTGTCTTCGTAAATCAGGTTTTCGCGCCCCAAGTCCAAGACCACAGCCGCGTGCTTCGGCAGGGGCTGACGTTTCGGCGCGAGGAAGACCCGCCCCGTCATGCCCAAGTGGCCAACCACGCTGAAGGACTCGCGGCATCGTGGCTTCCGCAACTCAAACACAAAGTACTTCGCCCGCCGGGTCACACCCAGGATGCGAGCATTGTGGAGAGCACGTTGAAGCTCACCGGTTGTGGTTGGCCTGATGACTCTCTCACGCCGCACCTCGACGCCACGAATGACTTTCCCGCGGACGCTCGGCGCAAGATGCCGGACCAGGATTTCAACTTCAGGAAGTTCGGGCATCGGATTTCAATCTTGTCGCAACCGCGCGGCACGCAACACATGGAGCACTTCCTCATCCGAGGTCTGGTTGAATACCTCGTAGTAGCGGCCCACGGCATCGAAGTCTTCGTCCACGTGCAAGGCGATCACTTCGTCTGCTGACTTGCTGAGCCGGCGCACAGCGTCGCCCGAAGCCACCGGTGTGGCGACGATGGTTCGCTCCGCCCCTTGTTTGCGGGCGGAAAGAACCGCCGCCTCGGTCGTCGCGCCCGTGGCCAGACCATCGTCCACCAGTAGGATGGCCTGGTCCTGGAGATCCGCCCGCGGACCGTGATGAAAGGTATTCCGGTAATGTTGAAGCCGTTCCTTCTCTTCGTGGAGAATATCCCTCAAGCTGCGATGGATGGAGGCGTCCATGTTCACGATGGCGGGATCGAGCAGCACCACGTCCGGCTCGGCGAGTGCACCCACCGCGAACTCGCGCTGGGCCGGGTGACCGATCTTCCGCACGATGAGCACATCCAACGGCAGCGCCAGTTCGCACGCAACCTCCGCCGCCACGATTACGCCCCCGCGCGGCAGCCCCAGCACTAGGTCGGCGTGGACACTGCGTGCCTTCAGATAGCGCCCCAGGAGCCGGCCTGCTTCCTCGCGCGTGGCAAAGGTCATGGCGCGGAGCATACTCCAGCAATAGCCGGATTAAAAGATGAACGCGAACCGACTCGAGACGAAGCCTACCCAATGTGTCAGCACCCACCAGTGGAGACACTCCGCAGGTGGACTGCCTCTTGATGACGACGCTCGACGACGTTGTTCCCAGTCTGGCTGGCTCGCTCGCGTTGAGCACCAACGCAATCAAACTTGCTGCCGCGAGTAACACTCATCCTGCGTTGGCTCAACTCCAAATGCGGCGACTTCCGCCCTCCCGAGCGAGACTCAGTCCGGCAAGCCGCCAGGCGGCGGGAGTGGAGATTTTTTCTGCCCGCGTAACGCTTGCTGAGAACGCAAGAGTTCCACCCGCTGGGCATCGGGGGTTTCCGGCAACCCGGCGCGAAACGCACAAGCTGCAATTTCGCGGTCCAGCCACTGGTTGCGCAGGCGCAGCACAATGTCCAGCAGTTGCTGAGTCTGGTTGGGTATGGGCCGCTCATCCGCCGCCGCAGCACTGATCAGCGCTTGGGTGGCCGGGTCTTCAAACGCGTCGAGCAGCGATGCGACCCCCTGCCACATTCCTGCGCGTTGACTCTCCAGCCGCACCTGGATGATTGCCCGAACCGCTCCGTGCTTCAACCACTCCAGTCGCAGATGTTCCGCCAACCAGTCGGCCGCGGCGTCGTGGCGGAGCAGGAGCTTCAACAGCCAGAGTTCTTGCGGGGAAGGAGGAGCCGCTGGAGCGGAAGACCACGTTTGCGTTTCTCCTGCTGATGATTCAGACGAGGAAGGCTGCGTCTTGCTTAGTTTTTCGAACTCAAATCGCACCGCCTTGTCGCTGAGGAATAGACGTTGTGATGTCTTCCTCGCATATGTATCGAGCAGGATCGGACTTCCCGTCTTACCCAGGGACTCGCCCATGAGCCTCACGATTTGTTGCCTGCCGAGATCTGTTTCACCGTTGTACTGGGAACACAAGAAGCGGAGGTAGAAATCGTGATACTCAGCAGCGTCAATCAGCAGTTTCACAAATGCGTCGCGTCCAAACTTCTTGATGTAGCTATCTGGATCGTCCGGAGGCGGAATGGATGCGACTCGGAACGGTATCCCGGCAGCCAGCAAATCGTCGAATGAGCGAGCTGCAGCACGGTTCCCAGCCGCATCACCGTCAAAACACAAAATTATGTCGTCCGTATAGCGACGGAGAATTCTTGCGTGGCTTCCTGTCAAAGCCGTGCCTTGTGGAGCAATAACGTTCTGAACACCTTGAGCATGACATGCTATCGTATCGAGTTGTCCTTCGCACACCACCGCGAAACCAAGGTCGAGAATGGCCTTCTTCGCCTTGTCGAGAGCGAAGAGCACCCTACCCTTGGTGAAGATGGGCGTCTCCGGTGAGTTGACGTACTTGCCGCCTTTCTGCTCGGGATCGAGGACACGCCCGCTGAAGGCGATGACACGGCCCTGTTCGTCGCAGATCGGGAACATGAGCCGCCCGCGAAACCGGTCGTAATAGCGGTCGCTGCCTTCCTTGCGGAGGATCAGGCCCGCCTGCTCCATGTCGGCGAGGTTGAAACCCTTGCTCTTCGCCCAATTGACGGTGTCATCCCAAGATTCCGGTGCAGCGCCGAGACGAAACAACTTCACCGCGTCTTCCGAGACACCCCGCTTGGCGAGATACTCACGGGCCTTTTCGCCGGCGGCCTCGCTCGCCAAGGCGTTCTGCCAACGTTGCGCGATCTGCTCGTGAATTTGCAGGAGGCGATCCTTGATCTGCCGCGTTTCCTGGTGAGCCGGGTTTTGGTCGTATTCCAGCGGAATGTGGGCCCGCTCGGCCAACCGGCGCACGGCGTCCGGGAACGGGATGCTCTCGTATTCCTTCACGAACGTGAACACGTCGCCGCCCTTGTGGCAGCCGAAGCAATGGAAAATCTGGCGGTGCGGGTTGACGTGGAAGCTGGGGGTCTTCTCCTTGTGGAAGGGACAAAGCGCCACAAAGTTCGCCCCCGCCCGCTTGAGCGGCAGATAGCTGCCAATGATCTCGACGATGTCACTGGCGGCACGGATTTGCTCCAAAGTCTGCGGAGAGAAGATGCCAGCCATGTGTGTGCGAAAACGTTTCCAGATACTGCGACCGGAAGCAACGTACGACCGTTCACCGCACGTTTCCGCCGCAGGAGAAGGAGAACGATTCCGACAGGCGAAGTAAAGCCCGCTGTGACTGCGGATCAGGTACCTGGCAGGTCCACCTTGGCCCGCTTGATCTCACCACCGCCAGGTGGTGTGGGCTGGATGAGCAACTGGCCGCAGTATTTCTTGATCAGCGGCCCGGTGAGCGACTTGTCAAACACCGAGTCCTGCACGCCAGCTAGAGTCGGAAAGAAATTGCTGCCGTAATTGTCGTTTTGGAATTTCTGCATGGCGCGAACCTCCGCGGCCGTATAAAGCCTGGCATTGAGCAACGCCAAGCCCACGAGCAACACGCAGGCGAAGCGAACCATCCCGGCCCCCATGCCCAAGTAGTACTCCGATTTCCCAAACAGATCGCTGCCCAACAGTTTGCCGCCCAGCGCCCGTTTGATCACCGAAAAGACCATGAATCCGACCAGTATCACCGCCGCATACGCGATGATATTGCAGAACAACCGGCCGAACGGCGTCGACCCCATGAGCAGTTGCGCGATCGGCTGATAGGCCAACGCCGCACCGAAAACGATGATGAGCCACTTCACGAGTGGCAAGGTCTCTTCGGACATCCCGCGCTTGCGTCCTTGCCAGATGCCTAAAAGCAGGACAACCACGAGTGCCAAATCGAACCAGTTGATCGGTATCTTGTCAGGCGACATACGCGTTTACGTGTTCGCCTGCCTGAAGAAGCCGGAAGCGTGCCAGCGCTAGCCAGGATTCTGCACCAGCCACCGCCGGATGATGTCTCCCTGAGGATGGCGCGGCTCCAATTCGAGCACCTTGGTATATTGCTCACGTGCCCTTCCCGGCTGTCGAAGCTGTTCTGCGTACAGGTTTGCGAGGGCCAATCGCGCCCGTGTTTCACTGGCTCTATTCGCAACCAACCGCTCCAACTGATTCACTGCGTCCAAGTAATACCCCGCTTGCTTCAGAACCAGCGCGAAATTGTAGCGTGTGTCCATCGAGTCAGGCTGCAAAACCAGCGCGGTTTCGTAGGCGAGCAAAGCCCGCCCATGTGCACCCGCCTGTGCCGCAGCCAATCCAAGGTTGTACTGTGCGTCGAAATATGTCGGGTCCGCCTGGGTGGCGCCTCGGTAGGCTTGAATCGCTTCGTCCAACCGACCCGCCTCCTGGGCGCGGACGCCTTGTGTAAAAGCCCGTTCCGCCTCGGCCCGATTGCCGGCCACCGGTCGTGCAAGCACTTGGTAGGCATAGCGTGCAACAGGTTTCGCAGCAGGTGCTGCTACCTCCGTGCGGGCGGGAACAGTTGGGGTGGGTTTCGGCTGGCTTGGAGTCGCCGTGGCTGGTGCTTCAACTGACTTCGCGTCGGACTTGAGCGGCGTTGGCCGGGCTTCCGTTTTCGCTTCCCGCCGGAACAGATTGATCGGGTTGATCTTCTGAACAAACGAGCGCTTGGCCGGTTCCTGCCGGACGACCACGGGATTGGTGGTGATAACGATACTAGGCGAACTGGCAACCTGTGCGGCCGACGTGGGTGAGGCCAACGGTTTCTGCGGGGTGTCGTCCGCCACCTTGATCTCCGGCAGCGTGCTAACCTGGACCGTATGAGAAGGTGAAGGCGGGACGACAGCCTCCAGAATTGGTTTAGCAGCAGGTTTTGCATTGTTCGTCGCCGGCTGAGACTTGACGGTCGCAACCGGCGGCAATCCGTTCGTCGCTGGTTTCGTGGCCGCTGCAACTTGCGGCGGCGGAGCCTGCGTAACGACGTTCGCTGGTGGGGGGGCTGCAGGCCTTGCCACCTCCTGTTCCAGGGCCTGAACCGTGGCGTTGACGGCGTCCCAGTCGGCCGCCCGAGGAGCAAGCGCGAGATACTGCCGATATCGCTGCAACGCTTGCGGACGGTTGCCCAGATTCCGGTGCAGCGTGACCGCCAGATTCAGCAGCGCTGGCCGATAGACTGGCTCGGTTTGAATTGCCGCCGCGAACTGCTGCACGGCATCCACCGGCCGGTTGCGCTGCAGCGCCGCCAGCCCCAGCCCGTTCAACGCTTGCGGATGTTTCGGACTCAGCCGTAAGACCTCGCGGAAACTCTTCTCGGCGGCCGCCGGCTCACGCGCGTAGAGCTGGGTCAGCCCGAGCTTGAGCCACCCCGGCACCTCGGCAGGCCGGCGTAAGGTGTAAGCAATGAACGCCGTTTTCGCCGGCTCGAACTGGTTTTGCTCGAACCACAGACAGCCCAGGTTGAAACGCGCTTCCGAGAGATCCGGATTTCGCGTGAGCGCGTGCTGATAGGCTTGGGCCGCGTTGGTGACCTGCCCCGCGCGATGATACGCCAAGCCCAGGTAATTCCACGCCGCGGCGTTGGTTGGCAGCAATGAGGTTGCTACCTGGAGTTTCAATATCGCGTTCGTGGCATCGCCTGCGTCCAACAAACGCTGTCCTTCGAGCAAGGCCTTCGGTCCCGGCGGCGTGCAACCCACCAGCAACCCCGCGAGCGTTACCCCGAACAGGAAGCCGAAGCCAGCCCGGTTTTTTGTGGTCACCATCGCCGGTGGTGGTACCATCCGCACCCTGACGTGTCAAGAAACCCACGGACCAACAGAGGCTTTAGCGGGTTGCTTGCGGCAGTGCTCGCCGTGTCCTTCGGCGGATCGTGCCTGAGCCCCGCCGCCAGCACGGACTCCTTTTCCGCCGCCAACACGCCGCCTGCGGCTCGCGCCCGGGTCGTCATCGTCAAAGACATGGCGGCCACACACACATTCGAAGCGAATCCCGAACGTGTTTGCGTCATGGTGGGGCGAGCGGTTACCTCGCTCACCGGCAAGCCGAGCGTTGCCGCCGCCTGGCGCAGCGTGGTCAACACACAGGATGTCGTGGGGCTCAAAGTCCATGCCGCGCCGGGGCCGACGAGCGGAACACGCCCGGCCGTCGTGGCTGCGGTGGTCGAAGGCTTGCTTGCCGCCGGCCTGCCTGCCACGAACATCGTAATCTGGGACAAGCATCTCGCCAGCCTGCGCTTTTCTGGCTATCCCGAGTTGGCCAAACGATATGGTGTGCGGGTGGCGGGGAGTGCCGATGCCGGCTACGACGACGAGACCTTCTACGACACGCCCCTGCTGGGCAGCCTCATCTGGGGCGACTTTGAGTTCGGACAGAAGGGCAGCGGCGTGGGACGCAAGTCCTACGTCTCAAAGCTCGTCAGCCGGGGACTGACGAAGATCATCAACGTGACCCCATTGCTCAACCACAACAGCGCGGGTGTCACGGGCAACCTTTATGGCCTCGCGATGGGCAGCGTGGACAACACCTGGCGGTTCGAGAGCGAACCTGAACGCCTGGCCCAAGCCGTCCCCGAAATCTACGCCCTGCCCGCCGTGGGCGACCGCGTCGTCCTCAACCTCGTGGACGCCCTGCTCTGCCAGTATCAGGGCAGCGACCGCGGCCTCCTGCATTACACGACCGTGCTCAACGAAATCCGCGTCAGCCGCGATCCAGTGGCGTTGGATGTCCTCTCCCTCAAGGAACTGGATCGGCAGAGACAAATGAGCGATTCCAATACCGGCAAGGTCAACCTGGAACTCTACAAGAATGCTTCGCTGCTCGAACTGGGCGTCAGCAGCCTGGACCAGATTGACGTGCAGACGCTGCGGTAAAACGTCGCAGGCGACCGTCGTGCATGCGGAACGGCCGAAGGAACTGCTGAATCCGCCGCCCGACAGAGTCGTCCAGCCTCATACGAGCTCAGTCATTCGGACTGCTTTGGGTCTTCGTGTTTCAGTTTCACGCATTTCACACATCTTCCTTATTGAGTTTGGGAGGCGCGCAGTGGTAGTTTCTCCGTGCTCGCCGCAAGGCGGGCAATTTGGTCGGGGCGTAGCGTAGCCCGGCTAGCGCGCTTGCTTGGGGTGCAAGAGGTCGTGAGTTCAAATCTCACCGCCCCGACCATTTCTTAATTCTCCCGTATAGACGACAAGTTGAAGTCCACGCCTTGCCGCATGTCCGGGGACGGAGTATGGTTGCGCCGTGAATTTGGATGTGCATTGGGTCTCGCGGAAGGGAGGCGCGGTCTTGGTTCTCTCGCTGGCGCTGGCAGGATTGGGCGAAGCCAAGCCGATCCGGCTGCGCAACGAAGTCATCACACCGGAAATCTCGTCGCAGCAGGCAGCAGTCAAGGCGCGGATCGCCACAGAGAATCTCACCTCCAGCTTGGTCCTCATACAGTTCACGGAAACCCCGCGGATGGAATGGCGGCAGCAACTTGAAGGGCTCGGCGTTCAACTGCTCAGCTATGTTCCGGACGACACACTCTTGGCTGACCTGGGCAATGTCTCAGTGACGCAAGTGCGACAATTGAGTTCCGTCTCGTGGGTGGGCGAATACCGACCGGAACACAAACTCCATCGCGCCGTCCAAGCCACGACTGCCCAGCAATACTCACGGTCAGTGGCGGCAACTGCCGCAACCAACCCCCCGATGAATCTCACCGTGTGGATTTCGCCTCGGGCTACGACGAATGCCGTCGCCGCGGTGCGTGGCTTAGCGCGGGGACTCCAGCAGGAGTCCCGGCTGAAGTCAGGCACAGTGCTGCGGGGCACGTTCGATGCCACTCAGGTGAGTGCCCTCGCCCAATCCCGTGCGGTGCTTTGGATCGAGCCCGCGCCCAGCATGAAGCTGTCGGACGAAGTGTCCTCGAAGATCGTGGCCGGTGATGGCGGGACGAACACGCTCTATACCCAAACGCTCGGCTACGACGGCAACGGGGTGAAGGTCGCCGTGGCAGACAGCGGCTTGGACAGTGGCGACACCAACAGCATGCATCCGGATATCCAAGGACGGGTGAGTGCCTTGTTCTTCTACGGCAGTCCAGGACAATTGGAGGACGCGTCAGACGAGCACAGCCACGGCACCCATTGCGCCGGGATTATAGCTGGTAATGGCACCGTCGGCGAAATGGACGAGAACGGTTTCCTGTACGGCTTAGGGGTGGCGCCGGGCGCAACGCTAATTGGCCAGCGCATCTTCGACGGTGCGGGGGGGTACGCGGCGCCGCCGAGTTTCGAGACCTTGACGCGCGACGCCAAGCGGGCCGGGGCAGACGTGGGCTCGAACAGTTGGGGCGATGACACGCACGGACGCTATGATGTCAGCGCGATGGAGTTCGACGAACTGGTCCGCGACGCCGACGCACTGACGCTGGGTGATCAACCTTACATCCTCGAATTCTCGGCTGGGAACGCCGGGCCATCCACCCAAACCATCGGCAGCCCGGCGGTCGCCAAGAACGTCATTGCGACGGGCGCAGCCAATAGCGACCGGCGCAACCTGCCAGTCGAGGAGTTTTCCATCTACAACTTGGGCCCGGATTCGATGGCGGACTTCTCCAGCCGCGGACCGTGCGAGGATGGCCGCATCAAACCCGATCTCATCGCGCCGGGAAGCTGGATCGCTTCACTCCGTTCCGTATATGCGAATGACGAGAACGCCTGGTGGCCGATCTCGGACAACTACTTGTATCAAGGCGGCACCAGCCAGGCCGGCCCGCACGCCTCGGGGGCCGCGGCGGTGTTTGTGCAGTTCTACCGAGCCACACACGGCGGTGTCACACCCTCCCCTGCCCTTGTGAAGGCGGCACTCATCAATGCGGCCACCGACATGGACGACATGGTGGACACCGGCCCGGTGCCGAACATGGACGAGGGCTGGGGACGACTCAACTTGCCGGCCTTGCTGGATGGCGAGCGGGATTACGATTTTCTCGATCAAACCGTGCTGCTCACGAACCAAGCGGTCTTTGAACGCCGCACTCTGATCGGAAGCGCAGACCAACCACTGAAGATCACGCTGACCTACACGGATGTCCCGGGCAACCCGGCCGCCGTCATCGCGTTGGTCAACGATCTCGATTTGGAGGTAATCGCGCCCAACGGTCGTGTGTATCGGGGCAATCAGTTTGCCGACGGCGAATCCGTGCCCGGCTTGGACGTGAGTGACACGATAAACAACGTCGAGGCTGTTCACCTCTACGCACCCGTTCTGGGCGAATACCTCATCCGCGTTCGCGCGGCGCGCGTCGTGGAAGACGCCCGGAAAGACACCGCCGCAGTCCTGGATCAGGATTTCGCCCTGGTCATCTCGGGTACCTTCGCTGCGCCGGGCGTAGGAATCGTCACCTTCGACCGCTCCGTTTATCGCGCGCCCGACGAGATCAAACTGACGCTCGTGGATCACAATCTCGCGGGGCAGGCAAGCACCAGCATCTTGCTACGCAGCACCACGGAGAGCGCCGGTGAAACCATCACTCTGCGTGCCGCCGGCAGCAGCGGCCTTTTCACCGGCATCGTCACCACCGCTGTTGGACCAGCGATCCCCGACGGAAAACTTCAGATCATTCACGGCAACACTATTGAGGCCATCTACACGGACGCCTCGCCAGCCGCAAGCCGCATCTCCACGGCCACCGCCGACCTGTTGCCCCCGGTGATCTCGAACGTTCTCGGCACAAATCAGTATGGACAGATCGCCGTTTCCTGGGAAACCGACGAGGACTCCGTCGCCGTCGTTCGTTACGGCACAAACGAACTTTACCTCAGTCTCACCAACGCAGTGTTGGACATTGCTCACACCTTCTATCTGCCGAACATTCCGCCCAATGCCGTGATCAAGTTTCTGGCGGTGGCACAGGACGAAGCGGGCAATCGCGCGACCAACAACAACGGCGGTGCGTTCTTCACGATCACCAACGCCCAGTCACCGTCGGTGCTGCTGATTGATTCCTACACCGACAGCGGCGGGTTGATCGCCCCGCCGCCGCTGACCGGCTTCACGGAGGCGTTGGACGCGCTGGGCGTCAGTTACAGCGTCTTCGACAATACGCTCGGCGCCGAGCCCACACCTGCTCAGTTGCAGTCCGCCAGTTGCGTTATCTGGCGCATGGACGAAGTCTCCGCGCCGGCGGCCACCCTGCCCCAGAAGATTGCCAACTACGTATCCGGCGGTGGCTCCCTATTCCTCGCTGCCATGGAAGCGCCTTCCCGTTTGGGGGAAGTCGGCATGGCCAGCATGGTCAGCAATATCCTCCAAGTTCAGTCGTTTACTCTGGATCAACCGGTGAACAACATCCTTGGCGCGGCTGGTGACCCCGTGGGTGGAGGTTTCGACTTTACACTCGACTACACGCCGTACGAGGAACTGCTGTGGTACCTCTCCTTCATGAGCGTGACCGATCCGTCCGATTGGATCGTGCCCACGACGAATGCCGCGCCGATCCTCCTCAGCGATGGTTCGATCGTTGGCCTCCGCGCGCCCAAGGCAGGCGTGGACCTGCCAGGACGTGTCGTTTTCCTCTCCTTTCCGCTCGACGCCGTACCGACCGGCAGCGGCACGGACAATAATCGCGCCGGACTGCTACGCAACGCGCTCAGTTTTCTTATGCCGCAACCAGGGGTGAGTTCCATCGCCCTCGATAGCGTTGTCTATTCCGTCCCGGGTCGCGCCTTGGTCGAAGTAGAGGACCTGAGTATGCGGGGGCAGGGACAGACCACCGTCCACGTTGAGAGCCCGAGTGCTCCCAGCCCCCTCACTCTCACCCTGACCGAGAGCACCCGCGGTGGATTGTTCCGGGGCAGCTTCGTATTCGTGCCGACGAACACCGGCGCCCCAGGCACGTTGTTTGTGCAGTCTGGGGATGTAATCGCCGCAGAGTATGTGGACGCCCCAGCGAACCGAACCGTCCGCACCACGGCCAACATCGAAACCAACGCCCCCGTGATCAGTGGTGTCGCCATTGACCCCGGCTACCTGGAGGCGTTCGTGAGCTGGGATACGTCCGAGGACGCCGATGCCCTGGTCCAATACAGCGAATCGCCCGACAGTTTCCCGAACAACTTCACCGCATACGATGCCACCCTCACCACCACTCACGAAGTCCTGCTGACCGGTTTAAAGCCGAACCAGAATTACTACGTCCGCGTGGTCAGCCGCGACCGTGCAGGCAACGCTGCGACCGACGACAACGGCGGTACGCTCTACTCGTTCACCACGCTGCTGCCCAAATCGCCGCCGTTCACCGACAATGTGGAAACCGCCAGTATCGAGTGGTCCACCTTCGCCGCCGAAGAATCGGAAACCGTTTGGACGCGAGGCGCGCCGGGTGGCGGGGAAACCGCCCACTCGCCCACCAACTGCTGGGGCTCGAACCTGGGCGGCGGCACTATCAGTCAGTCCGAGTGCTACCTGGTAAGCCCCGGCATCCTGCTCACCGGCGGCAACCGCGCTACCCTGCGCTTTTGGCACAACTACGACTTCTTCCCGCGGTCAGACTTTGAGATCGAAGGCGCCGCAGTGGGTGTCATCACCGACATCACAGCGGCGCCGGTGCCGCTTTGGCAACTCCCCGCGGACTCCTCTTTCGGCTGGGAGGAAGTCGAACTGGACCTGAGCGCGTATATCGGCAAGGTGGTTTACATCACCTGGTATTACTTCCTGTTTTCCTTCGAAGCCCCGGCTCGACCGGGGTGGCTGGTGGATGACATCTCCATTTCGGTCAACACCGTGCTCTCCGGCACGGTTCAGGTTACGAATAGCACGTCCCAGGCGGTCTTCGCCCTGTCCGGCCCAGTTGGCACGACGGCGCGCGGAGGTTGGACGGTCATCACCAATGCGCCTCCCGGCCAGTACACGGTGGAATTCGGCGACGTGCAGTATTACCAAACCCCGCTGCGGCAGACGAATACCCTTGCCGCAGGCGGCACGATCACCTTCACCGGGAACTACACGTTCCCAGACGCAAACACCAACGGGATGTCGGACACTTACGAAGCGGCAAACTTCGGCGCGGTAGATCCGCTGCGCACCGCCACGACGGATAGCGACCTCGACGGCATGAGCGACTGGAAGGAGTTCATCGCCGGCACCAGCCCAACGAACGCCAGTTCCGTTCTGACCGCGGAGGCAGGCTTCCAGACCGCCAGCAACTCCATCACGCTCAGTTGGCCGTCAGGCGCGAACCACAGTTATCGCATCCTTGGCAGCGCCAACGGCACGACTTGGTCACCCGTCACCGACTGGATTCGCGCGTCGGACTTTTCAACCGTCTTCACGCTGCCACCGCAAACGAACGGAGCGCCCTACCTATTCCGCGTCGAAGCCGCACCTTAATAAGATCTCCAAGTCCCGCATTCTTGCAGCTTCGGCCGGTCTGTTTCATCGGCTCTTCCGCGCTTGCGTGGTCCGTGCAAAAACGCTTAACTCCCGCGCTCAGAAGAGAACCAGGAGCACGTAAACCTATGACGACAATGAAAGCTGCAATTTTGTCCCACGCGCTCGCCGCGATGGTCTCGCTTGCGTCCGCCTCAGCGGGTGTAACTGTCAACACGCTTCGCTGCGAGTATGCCGACAATCCGTTGGGTATCGATTCGACGCAGCCGCGCCTGAGCTGGGTGCTCGAATCGACCGAACGCGCTCAACGCCAGAGCGCCTACCAAGTGCTGGTCGCCAGCAGCGCGGACAGACTCAAGACCGGCAAGGCTGACTTGTGGGACAGCGGCAAGGTGACGAGCGATCAGTCCATCCAGATCGCCTACGGGGGCAAAACGCTTGCGTCGCGCCAGCGGTGCGCGTGGCAGGTGCGCGTGTGGGATCAAGATGGCAAAGTCACGGAGAGCAAACCGGCCTTTTGGGAAATGGGACTGCTTCAGCCCGCCGACTGGCAGGCACAGTGGATTGGCTACACAACGAATGCCCATGCCAAACCCGCCTTTGAGGGCGCGCGCTGGATTTGGTTTCCCGAAGGTAACCCCGCCTCCGGCGCGCCAAAGGGGGAACGGTATTTCCGCCGCGTGATTCAGATTCCATCTGGCGCGAACATCCAAACCGCTACGCTGACGATCACCGTGGACGACCAGTTCACGCTCTACGTCAATGGCGAAGAGACAGGCAAGAGCAGCGGAAACACCGACGCCTGGAGGCAAAAGGAATCTTTCAACATCAAGTCGCGTTTGCGCCAAGGCCCGAACGTCATTGCCGTAAAGGCGTTCAACAACGGCGACGCCGCCGGTTTGCTGGCAAGCGTGGAGATCGCATCGAGTTCCGGTTCGCCGATCAGCGCTGGTTCCGACAAGTCTTGGAAGGTCGCCAACACGACAGCCGACGGCTGGACGAAGGCTGACTTTGATGACGCGGCCTGGGCGACCGCCAAAGAGATCGCCAAGCTCGGCGATGGTCCGTGGGGGAATCCCTTCTCCGGCCAAGCTGCGCTGGGTCAGGTACCGCACCTCCGCAAGACGGTCACGATGACTAAGAAGGTGAAGCAAGCCCGGCTTTACGCCAGCGCGCTTGGGCTCTACGAGTTCTACGTCAACGGCGAGCGCGTGGGCCACGACGTCTTCAATCCGAGTTGGACCGACTACCACAAGCGTGTCCAATACCATACCTACGACATCACTCCCCTGCTCCGCTCCGGCGAAAACGCGTTCGGGATCATTCTCGGCGACGGTTGGTACGCCGGCTACGTGGGTTTGGGTGGCCCGCATCGTTACGGCCAGCAAGCGCTCGCGCTCGCGCAGGTGGAAATCGAGTTCGCCGACGGCTCGCGCCAGACCCTCGCTACGGACGCTTCGTGGAAGGCTGCCAACGGGCCGTTGCTGCAATCCGATATGCTCATGGGTGAAACCTACGACGCGCGCCGCGAAGTCCCCGGCTGGAGCACCGCCGCGTTTGACGATTCCAAATGGCAATCCGTCCAGACGAAGAAGATGGATGTGCCGCTGGTTGCCGCGCCAGACGGCCCGGTTCGCAAGATGATCGAGCTCAAACCCCGGAAGATCACCGAACCCAAGCCTGGCCACTACATCTTCGATCTCGGCCAAAACATGGTTGGCTGGGCACGCCTCAAAGTGCGCGGTGAGGCGGGCACGACCGTGACGCTAAGGTTCGTCGAGATGCTCAATCCCGACGGCACGATCTACACCACGAACCTCCGCGGCGCCAAATGCACCGACTACTACACGCTCAAGGGCGGCGGCACGGAGACTTGGGAGCCGCGCTTTACATTCCACGGCTTCCGTTACGTGGAGTTGACTGGTTTTCCCGGCAAGCCCGATCTCGACGCCGTCACCGGCGTCGTCGCCTACAGCGACACGCCGCCCGTCGGCAATTTCGAGTGTTCGAATCCGCTCGTGAACCAGCTCCAAAGCAACATCGTTTGGGGGCAGCGCGGCAACTTCCTCGCCGTGCCCACGGATTGCCCGCAACGCGATGAGCGCCTTGGCTGGATGGGCGACGCGCAGATCTTCATCCGCACGGCCACCTATAACATGGACGTCTCCCGCTTCTTCACGAAGTGGTGTCAGGACGTCGAAGACGCCCAACGTCCCGATGGCTCGTTCACGGATGTTTCGCCGTTTGTCTGTTGCGGCTCGGGCACGGCGGCTTGGGGCGACGCGGGCGTGATCTGCCCGTGGACGATCTACCGCGTCTATGGCGACACGCGCATCTTGGAACGGCATTACGACGCCGGGCAGAAGTGGATTGATTACCTGACCAGCCACAGCAAGAACCTGCTCCGGCCTGCCGAGGGCTACGGCGACTGGCTTTCCATCCAAGCCGACACGCCGAAAGACGTGCTGGCCACCGCTTACTTCGGACTCAGCACGAAGATCATGGCCGACATGGCCAAGGTCCTAGGCCGTGAAGCAGACGCTGCGAAATACGAAGAGCTGTTCGGTCAAATCAAAGCCGCCTTCAACAAGGCCTACGTGGCCGGCGATGTCCGCATCAAAGGAGACACGCAAACGGATTATGTCCTCTCGCTCGCCTTCGATCTACTCGCGCCCGAGCAACGACCCGCCGCGGCGAAGCACTTCGTCGCCGATATCACCGCCAAGGGCGATCACCTGAGCACGGGGTTCGTCGGCGTCGGCCACCTCACGCCCACGCTCACCCGCGAAGGCTACGTGGACGTCGCCTACAAGCTTCTCCTCCAAGAAACGTTCCCCGGCTGGCTTTACTCCGTGAAGAACGGCGCGACGACCATTTGGGAACGTTGGGATGGCTGGACGCAGGAAAAGGGTTTCCAGGATCCGGGCATGAACTCCTTCAACCACTACTCGCTGGGCAGTGTGGGCGAATGGCTCTACGGCACGGTGGCGGGCATCGGGCTCGATCCCGCAGTGCCCGCCTACAAGCACAGCATCATTCGCCCGCGCCCGGGTGGCGGCCTGACGTTTGCGAAAGCCGAGTTCCAATCCATCCACGGCAAGATCGTCAGCGATTGGAGGATTGAGAAAGGCCAGTTCCGGCTAAACCTCGTCATCCCGGCAAACACCACCGCTGATGTTTACGTTCCCGCCATCAGCGCCGATGCCGTAAAAGAAAGCGGCAAGGCTGCGTCCAAGGCGAAAGGCGTGACATTCGTTCGGATGGAAAACGGCGCTGCCGTCTTCGCTGTGGAGTCAGGGCGCTACCAGTTTGCCGCACCGGTCAGGTAGCTGCCGTGGGCTGAAGACGCCGGCTTTCCGCCGGCGTCTAGTCAATCTCGCTCCCGGAGGTGACAACAAGTCACCAGCTTCAGCCAATCCGGGTCGCCACGCTTGTTTGAAGGCGGTTGGGCCTCTCACCGATCAGAAGTCACAAGCAGCTGCGACCAGTGGCCAACCGCTGGAACAAATCCAGGTGATTGGCCTCCCATCCATTACCATTTACCCAGACTTGCCTTCGCAGAATCCGGCGACGATGAAATCCCGGATCAGATTGATCTCCTCTTCACCGGCAATGGTGTGCTCCTTCTGGAACTCGTGCCAGGCGATGCTGATGCCGGCGTTCTTCAGATGACGAATCTGGCGTTTGGTCACGGCAAAAGGAAGGACCGGATCCAGCGTGCCGTGCGTGGCAAACACACGTTGCTCGCGCGCCACGGACGAAAGCTCTTGGATCAACTTGTCGGGTTCGCAGACGAGGCCGCTGATGGACATGACCCCGGCAAACTTGTGCGGGTAGCGCAACCCGGCTTCGATAGCCATCAAGCCGCCTTGGGAGAAACCGCCGATGACGGTTTGCTCCGTCGGCCAACCCTTGGCACGAAGGGCGTCGAGCAACTCAAAGAGCATCTCACAACTGCGGTGGACGCCAGGGGCGATGTTCCCGTTAATGTCGAACCAGGCAAAGCCGCCGTAGTAGTCGTCCGGCGCATTTGGCAGCACGTAGTTCAACCAAGGTAAGCGCAGCATTTGCGGCATCCAGAGATAGCCGGCCAGGCTGTCACCCAACCCGTGCATCATCAGGAGCAGACGTTTCGAACCCGGCTCGGCCGCCGGAATCAAGCGATGATCAAGCATGGCCACAGTTTGGGAATCGCGCGCCGCGTGTCAGTAACAAACCTTGTCCGGCTTGGCGGCCCACTCAGCAAACACGGCCAGCGCCTCGACACGCAGCAACGACTTCAACGGGAGGGAACGCTTGGAGATCGGCTTGGATACTTCGCGATAGAGAAAATCATCGTCGAATCCGATGCGGGCAGCATCCTTGCGCGTGTTGCCGAAATAGATGCGCCTGAGCCGCGCCCAATAGATAGCGGAGAGGCACATTGGGCACGGCTCACAGCTCGTGTAAATCTCGCACCCTTCGAGCGAGAAGGTCTGCAAACGCCGGCAGGCGTTGCGAATGGCCATCACTTCGGCGTGCGCCGTGGGATCGTTCGCCGAGGTGACACAATTCCCACCCCGCCCAACAATGCGGTCACCTTTAACGACCACCGCGCCAAACGGGCCGCCTTCATTCTGCCGCATCTTTTGGAGTGAGATGCGGATCGCCTCCCGCATGAATGCCGTTTTCATGGAAAGCAAATTACGTGTGAGTACCGGCTCACGTCCATTTGTGTCTCGATCATGTCCGCAGCCTAGGCGGAGATCTCCAGGCGAGCAAGCGACACCGTTGCCTCGCCCTCGCACACTCCAAGCTGGCGCTCACGCGACGGCATCGGCACACTAAGCCGCATGCTCGCTTACGCACTGACGATCTTCCTCGGTGCGTTTCTCCTTTTCCAGGTCCAGCCGTTGATCGGGAAATACATCCTGCCTTGGTTCGGCGGCGGGCCGGGAGTGTGGACGACCTGCATGTTGTTCTTCCAAGTCGTCCTGCTGGGTGGTTACGCGTATGCGCATCTCATCTCCCGCTGTCTCCGTCCCCGTTCCCAAGCTGGCGTTCACCTGCTGTTGCTTTTGGGGGCGCTCGCCCTCGCCTACATCACGCCGGGCGATTCCTGCAAGCCGGATGGCACTGGCAATCCAACGGTCGCAATCCTTGCCCTGCTCACAACCTGCCTGGGCTTGCCCTACTTCGTGCTTTCGACAACCGGTCCGCTGCTCCAACACTGGTTCAGTCGCACGAAACCGGACGTTTCCCCCTACCGCCTGTATGCGCTTTCAAACGTCGGTTCATTGCTGGCATTGATCAGCTACCCGTTTCTCTTTGAACCGCTACTGACGCGCAAAGCCCAGGCCGTTGGGTGGGCAGGCGGGTTCGTTGCCTACGTGTTTTGCTGCGGTTTCTGCGCGGTGAAGTTGTGGCAGGTCAACCCCGCCGCCGATGACCTGGCAAGAACACCCGCGTCGATTCCACCCCCCAGCACTCAAACCTCTGCTCTCACGAAGCTCCTCTGGCTACTCCTGCCGGCCTGTGCCTCGTTGCTCCTGCTGGCCGTCACCAACAAGTTGTGCCAGGACGTGGCCGTCATTCCTTTCCTCTGGGTGTTGCCGCTGGCGCTCTACCTGTTGAGCTTCGTCATTTGCTTCGACAACCCGCGTTGGTATCAACGCACTCCGTTCGTGCTGGCACTGATTGCGGCGATGGTGGCGATCTGCTGGGCGCTGTTCCAGGGAACCGACGCCCCCCTTCGAGCCCAGGTGGTGATCTACGCGGCCGGGCTGTTCGCCTGCTGCATGGTCTGCCACGGGGAACTCTACCGGTTACGGCCAGCGCCAAACCAGCTTACCAGCTATTACTTGATGATCTCCGCGGGCGGGGCGCTCGGTGGATTGTTCGTGGCGCTGGCGGCGCCAAGGCTGTTCAACGGCCTTTACGAGCTGCACTGGGGACTGTTGCTATGCGGCTTGCTGCTGCTGGTGATTTGTTGCCTTGAGCGAACGGGAGAGAACGTCGGCACGTGGCGGCGGCTCGGGAGTGCGCTCACGCTCGCGCTGTTCGGCGGGTTCGACCAAGCCATCGCCCGGTTGGCCAGCCACGCCGGCACAATCTCGTCCAAGCACGCGGTAACCCTGCGCCTTGGCATGTGGGCGATGCTGGCCCTCATCCTGGCCACTTGGATCGCACGGGGGCGGTTTCAGAAATTCCGACATTGGCGGTTAATATCCTGCCTCTGGCTAAGCTTCGGCATAGCTGCACTTGCGGTCACGCTTCACCTGCAAGTCCGGCGGTCCGAGACCGAAGCCGTGTACCGTTCGCGCAACTTCTACGGTACGCTGGCGGTGTGCGAGTATCGCAAGAGCGATCCCCTCGGCCATTACTACCTGCTGCAGCACGGCCGGATCACCCACGGCATTCAATTCACTGACCCGGAGCGCTCCCGCTGGCCGACCTCGTACTACTGCGAGGGCAGCGGTGTGGCGCTGGCAATGGCCGTGTTGCCCGCCGGCCCACGGCACATCGGGGTGATCGGGCTCGGCACAGGCACCATGGCCGCCTTTGGTCGCGCTGGCGACTCAATGCGGCTCTACGAGATCAACCCCGAGGTTCAGCGCCTGGCGACCAGTAGGTTCACGTACTTGAGCAACTCTCCGGCACACATCGAGGTGGTCATGGGAGATGCGCGCCTCTCGCTCGAACGCGAGCCGCCGCAACAGTTCGACCTGCTGGCATTGGACGCCTTCAGCAGCGATGCCGTGCCAGTGCATCTCCTCACGAAGGAAGCATTCGACCTCTACGACCGGCACATGAAACCCGGCGGCATCATCGCCGTGCATATCTCGAATCGCTACATTGACCTCGAACCCGTCGTGGTAAACCTGGCCCGGGCGTTTGACTATCGGCTGGCGATCATCAATCTGGAGGAAGATGAGGAAGGTTACGACGAAGAGGGCGAAGAGTCCCGTTGGTGGCGCTACGCCTCAACCTGGGTCTTGCTCAGCCAGGATTCCTCCATCCTGAACGCCGAAGCCATCCAGACGGCAGCGACCGCGGTGAGGACCAACTTGCCCTCAATTCCCCTGTGGACCGATGATTTCGCCAGCGTGTTCCAAGTCCTGAAGTGAACCTTCGTCGCAAGAGCGGGCAGGTTCCGCATGCCGCAGGCGGTCGCGGCTGCCCCACCGGAATGCCCCTACGTCGCTATCAGGGTGGCAAGTTTGACCTGGCCAGACTGTAGATTCCGACTCAACGCCGGTGACGCCTCAAAGAAACAGCGTTCCTGCGCTCACGTTCGCCGGCAATTGCTTCCCGCCGTCGTAGAATCTCACCAGCTTGCCTTGCGACCATTTCCGCAGCCGGTAAAGCGCGGCGAACGCGTAATCCGGCGCCGCACCTCCCTGCCCCCCGGCAACTTCCGCGCCCCGACGGACGTTGTCCATCATCCAAGCCGGCAGCGAGAGGTGATAGGGATTCCTCGCCACTTCGCCAACATGGAAGGTCGTGGCGGCGATCAGATCGGCCAGGTCCTGCGCACTGACTTCGACCATGAGGTTGGGATCGTCCATCGCGCCCCAAAATTCAGTTTCCACCGTGAAACACTCGAAGCCCGCAGGCATCTGCCTCAGCGCGTCCGTCACCAGATAATGCGTGCCGATGTGCGTTCCGTTCCAATCGCGCTCGTGCGGGAACAGGATCACCCGTGGCTGGTACTTCTGGAGGAGGTCGGCGATGATCTTGACCATGCCGGCCCAAAGCTGCGGATCGTTCTGCCGCGTCTTCGGCGTGACCTTCTCGAGGCCGCAGGGACCGGTCGCTTGCAGGCCGTAGCCGAGAAACCGACAGGCGTTCTGCAACTCCGCGAACCGCGCCGCCTGGCGTGCCTTATTACTGCCTTGCGTCACGGCCACATCAATCACTTCCATCCCGGCTTCGCGCAGAATGCGCAGCGCCATCGCCCCGACGATCGTCTCGTCATCCGGATGCGGCGCGAAAAAGAGCGCCTTGGGCGCGTTGGGTGGAAGCTTCGGCTTGGGCAGCGGTGGAAGGCCACCAAGTGGAATGGATTTGGCGTCGGTGACGACCCGGTGACAATCCGTGACATACTTCAGGTAAGGGTTCATGGCTAAAGTCACTTGGCAATTTCCGGCAGGCTGGCCGCGGCAATCGCCTGGCCATGGCGCTTCTGCTTCTCGTCCGGCACGTGAAGCTCGATTTTGCCGGCCAGGTCCGGAAATTCGCATTTCAGCACCTCACGGGCACCGTTCACAATGAGATCGCCGCCCTGACCGCTGGTCACGCGGCCCAGCACCAGCACGTTTTGCAGTTCGTAGAAGTCGGCAAAGTGCGCGATCTGGTAACCGAGATAGACGCCGATGGTCTCGTAAACCTTGCGCGCCCGCTCATCGCCCTGCGCCATGAGCGATTGCACCAGCTTCAGCTTCTCCGGGAGTGGCATTCCCTTCGGAGCTTCGATGCCCGCCGCCGGCAGCAACCGACCGACCGCCTGCTGCGAGAAATACTGCGCGCCGACGCCGTAGTCGCCGGACCACTCGTCACAAGCCGCGCTCGGATTGTAATCCACCGGAACAAAAGCCAGTTCGTTGATCCAAGACGTGATATTGCCATCGCCATTGACCCAGCCGCCCGCTGTGCTCGTGCCCAGCGCAATGCCCAGCACGCCGTTTTTGCCCAGCGACATCGAACCCGCCAGCGCGGTGACTTCGCCGTCGTTGACCACTTCAAACGGAATGTTCTTCCAAGCCTTCTTGATTTCGAGGAACAGGTTTTTGACGCGCTTCTCGAACAGGTCGGGCGGCACGCCCCGGAAGAGCGAGGCTACTTTCACGCGGTTGTTCACGTAAACGCCGGCCGAACTTCCACCTATCGCATCCACACGCGGCAGATGCGCCGCGGCCTGCTTCAGCGAATCCATGATGCCATCGAAGTGATACTGTGGATCTGGATGGAAATAAGGATCCCACACCGTCTCCTCGCTGAACGTGACCTTGCCGTCCACCACCGCGGCGACCTTGCGATCACTGCCGCCCAGATCGAAGCCGATGCGGCAACCATCCAAGTGGCGACCCAGCGGCTGCGACTGCGCGCGTTCTGCGGGAATATCCTTCGTGTTCACCAGCTCAAGCTTGTGGTCGAACATCTTCTCGCCGACCAGTTCCGAGTCGAACTTGCCGGTGGCATCGTCACGGTAATGAGCGGCTAACTTGGCAGCCAGCGCGGCCGGACCATCGAAGTGAATCCGCCAGCCGCCGCGTGACCAGAGGAGGAACTTGAGGATGCGCTCCAGGTAAACGTAGTTGGCTGCGGCTTCGGGCGTGCCCTCGGCGAAGATTGCGGTCTTAAAGTGATAGACCGAGCCGTCGGTCTGTTCCAACGCGAGCGTGACCGGTTGCGCCTTGCCGGATTTCGCCACCTGCGCGCGATAGGCGCGGTTGGCCAGGATGGCCGGACGGAATTGCGCGTCCAGCACCGGCACGATGCGCGGAGTCACCAAAGATAGCCCGTTATTCTGGTTCATATAACGGGGAAGGTTGTAGGGGACGCCTCAACTCCGCGCAAGTCCCGCGCTTCAACCCTCATTCCAGCCGAACTAGCAAGCAATTTCCCTCCACAAACGAGTCCTTGTCAGTCCCGCGCGCCATGTTGAATAATGTCGCAGCTTAAACCATCTGAAACCGCATGAAGACCTCCTTTGCAGCGCTGCTGCTGGCACTCGGCTTTGGGGCGGGCTGTCAGACTTCGCCCGTGACGTCCGAACAGGCCACGAACCGGTCGGGGCTCAGCGACTTGGCCCGCGAGAACCTTGCAGTTCACCGATTCTCCACACTCTTCACCGCACAAGATGTGCGCGTATCTTTGTCCACCGACGCCGGGATTGATGCCGCGCTGGACTGGTGCAAGCGGACGGCGGTCTCCAAGGTGTACCTCGAGACCTTTCGGGATGGCTATCAAGCCGAGCGCGCCACGCTGCAGCATGCGAAGGAGCGATTCTTGCAGGCAGGCTTCGAGGTGTCGGGCTGCGTGACTCCCACCCAGGTGGGGAAGCCCTCGACGGGCTGGAAGCCGACCATTTCCTGTTACACAGACCTGCCCACCCAGGCGAAGGTCCGAGCCATCTTCGAATACACCGCCGGGCTGTTCGACGAGATCATGATTGACGATTTCTGGTTCACGGACTGCGAGTGCGCCGAATGCGCCGCCGCACGTCAGGCCCGCACGGTGAAGATCGGCGACAAGACTTACCCCGCCGCCGGCGAAACCTGGGAGGATTACCGGTGCGAGTTGATGATCCGCTTGTCGCAAGACAACGTGCTGAAGGTTACGAAGCGGATAAACCCGAAGGCGACACTCATCATCAAGTATCCCCAATGGTATGACAACTTCCACAACCGCGGCTATGAGGTGCTGCGTGAAACGGCGGACTTCGATCGCATCTGGGTAGGCACCGAAACTCGGGACTACCGCGACCAGCGCTGGGGCGGCACGGCGCAGTACGAGGCCTATTTCATCATGCGCTGGCTGGGCGGCATCGGCGGCGCGAAGTGCGGGGGTGGCTGGTACGACTGGCTGGGCACCACTGAAGCGACCTACGTGGAACAGGCCCGTCAGACCATTCTGGCCGGCGCCCGGGAGTCATTCTTGTTCTGCTACGGCGGACTGCAGGGCACAACCGGGCCGAAAAACATCGATGCCTTGCGGGCCAGCCAGCCGGAGTTGTTTGCAGTGGCCAAGGAGATCAAGAAGCGGAAGATCATCGGCGTGGCCGCCTACAAGCCGGCGAACAGCCATCCCGAGAACGAGCAGCGCGTGTTCGACTTTGTCGGCATGCTCGGCCTGCCGTTGGTGCCGTGCCACGAGTTCCCGAAAGACGCGCCCGCCGCCTTCTTTTCCGTCCACGCGCTCAAGGACACGCAGTTCGCGAGCCGGCTGGCGGCATTCATCAAGACGGGGAAACCCGTGCTCATCACTGACGGCTTGGCGGCGCGACTCGGCGATCAGGTATACTTGAAAGCAGCCAACCTGCAAGTGCTGGAGGTCAAAGGCTCGCCAAAGTCGCTGCTCGACTTGCCCCAGGAAAGAGTGGACGCGCTGCGCGCGCCGTTGTTGCGTCCGCTCAAGACCGACCTCCGAGCCCCCGCCGGTGTGGCTTTCTACCCATTTCGCGATGGCAGTTGGGTGCTGGAGAACTTCCGGGACGAGCCGGTTTCAGCGGAGCTGAACGGGCAAACGCAGAGACTCACCCCGCGCGGCTGGAGGCAACAGTGGAGAAAGTGATGTCGTTCCTGAAGGCGGCGTGGTGGGGCGTGCTGTTAATGCTGCTTCCGGGCGGTGTAGCGCACGCGGAGCCGGTCGCGCCGCCACTCATCCGGGTCCTGCTCTTTAGCGGCCAGAACAATCACGATTGGAAGACCACCACTCCCAAGCTTCAGTCCATTCTGACCAATAGTGGGCACTTCACCGTGACGATCACCGAGCGGCCTGACCAATGCACCGCGGAGACTTTCGCCGGTTGCGACGTCATCGTGTGCAACTGGAACGCCTGGGGCGATGCCCCCATCAAAGACTGGCCTGCGGCGACGCGTGAGGCATTTCTGCATTTCATCCGATCCGGTGGCGGGCATGTAGTGATCCACGCCGGCGGTTCGTCGTTCTACGAATGGCCCGACTATCAGCAGATCGGGGGGGCGTATTGGGATCTGCCCAAGACCAGCCATGGCGCTCCGCATGAGTTCACCGTCCTGCCCGACGCGACGCATCCCGTCACGAAGGGACTCGCGCCGTTCAAGACCAAGGATGAACTTTGGATCAAGCCCGGCATCCATCCCGCCGCCCGTGTCATTGCAACCGGCGACGATCAGCCGCTCGCATTGACAACCGAGTTGGGCCAGGGTCGCGGCTTTGCCCTGCTGTTGGGCCACGCGGCGGAGTTCATGGAGACGCCTGGGTTCCAGACACTCCTATTGCGCGGCACCGAATGGGCCGCCACAGGCAAAGTCACGATTCGCGCCGCACGCACGTCTGACGCCGCAGGCGTGAGCCGGTGATCTGCGTCAGCTGCGCGCAAGCCACAGCCCGATTCGCACTCCTGGATTCCCGCATCTGGAAGGTTGCCCAACTAACGGCGAAACAGTAGCGTCGAGCCAGTTCGCCGAACGAATTGCGGAGTGATTGTATGAGCAAGGCACACGAGACGAGGCCAAGCCGGGAACAAAGCGCAGGGCCTGACGAAATGAAGAAATCACGAGGGGAAGTTCCTGTCCCAAGAACTAATCCAGCACAGCCCTGTCAATCCTTCAGTCGGCGCGGATTCCTCGCCAAATCCGTCCTCGCAACAGCGGTGGGTAGCCTAGTCCCGATTGCCGCGCAGGCGTCCTCCGGAGAGAAACCGGCGCGGGCAGCGATGCCAACCGGGAAGATCGGAAACCTAGTTCTCAGTCGCC